>CALVZV010000005.1 GCA_944372665.1 uncultured Clostridia bacterium | reverse complement strand
TCGGCGTGATGGCGGTGATTGACAAGCAGCACGTTATATCCGTTGCGTATGTATCTTAACGCCCTCGAACCGAAATCACCGTAACCGCTGCTGTTATAACCGTGAAGACATACGAATGTAACGAGAGACTTTTCCGCCGCGGGATAAAACACCCCTTTCAGTTTCAAACCGTCCTTGGTAATAACCTCGACGGTTTCTGACGGAAGTTTTTGCAAAACGGTAATATCACGGTGTATGCGTTGCACCAATGCGGGAAAATCCTCGCCCATCAAAGCATTGGCTTTATCGGTGCTGAAAACAGGCGGCTTAACTATAAGCATACGGTATGCGATATAGCATGCCAGAACGTACAGTATAAACAACGCCGCCAAAGCGCCCAAAATTCCGCCGGCAACCGCCGCCGCGTTCACGCTCGCCGCCATACAGATCCCTCCGTTCAACGAATTCCGGTAATATAATAATTATAAGCGCCCCCCGAATAGCGGTCAAGGAAATTTTTCCCGAAACAGCTTTTAAAAATCTTGCATTTTCCGTCGGGTTATGATAATATTTAATACACTCGATGCCGAAGTGGTGGAATGGCAGACGCGGCGGACTCAAAATCCGCTGAGGGATGACCTCGTGCGGGTTCAAGTCCCGCCTTCGGCACCAAAAAGAAGTCGCAGCCGCGGCTTTTTTTATTATGTATCCCCGGGCTGCATTTTAATAATTTCCTTATCCTGACTTATTCTGTTTCACTCTCGTCGTTTATAAAAATTCAACCCATTTTTTGCGCCATTAACTTGATATTATTTGAACAGGAATAAGCATTATGGAGCAGAATGCGTTTATTAAAGATTTTAGTAAAAAATTGATCAATAATGACGTTTGTTTATTTTTAGGTGCAGGATTTTCACAAAATTCGAATCTTCCTTCATGGCAAATCTTAATAATGCCTTGTGCGACAGACCTTAATCTTTCATTGTCTGAAAAATCCGATTTTGCTCAAATTGCACTTATTTCTGTACAGCATGCAGCAGATCTTATCCACAAGCGACTCGAGATATGTCCTGAACGTGTTATCTATTGATCTGAACGATCCGCAAATGATCACATTATGGTTAGCGAATCTATTATATAATTCCGATAAATATGTATCGATTTCGTCGAAATTATTTATTTCTATGGTTTTGATATTATAAACATCCCGATAATAACTTATTTCATATTGGTTATATTGCTTTTGGAGTTCGTCGTTTGGCTTTATATCATGTTTTTCGACCAAGAAACGATAATGTGTTTTACATTGGTGGGGCAGATTTTCCTTAATCTCCCTGAGTGCGTTCAAGACCAGTTCGTCTTTAAAACTGTATCCGATAAACAGAAAACTATCCAAAACCAACTGTCTTTTTAAAAATTCAAAAAAAATTCTTTACTTATTCTGAATATGAGGATAATCTAATTTATATCTTTTTTCAAACAAATTAACAATCGGCATACACCTGTTCCAAACGATTGTAATAAGTGTCGGATTTTGGTATACTATATGCGTTCGGGTTTTGTTCGGACAATATATTACGGATCGGGAGTATATGTCGTTAACTCAGTTTTTCGAACAGCTATCGGATACGCCGGCGCTTTGGGCGACGACGATTCTCACGCTCGGAGTCATACTGGTTAACGGTTGGACCGACGCACCGAACGCCATCGCTTCCACCGTCGCAACCCGCGCCATGCGCCCTCGCGCAGCGATTTTGATGGCGGCGGTTTTCAATTTTCTGGGCGTTCTGGTGATGACCTTAATTTCCCCTAAAGTCGCGGAAACGATATATAACATGGTGGACTTCGGACCCGACGCGCGCGCCGCTCTCATAGGCCTTTGCGCCGCGATGGTGGCAATCGTCGTGTGGGCGGTGCTTGCCTGGGCGTTCGGTATCCCTACCAGCGAAAGCCACGCGCTGATAGCGGGGCTGACGGGTTCGGCGATAGCCATGCACAACAGCCTTGCGGGGGTCAACGGCGCCGAATGGCTGAAGGTGGCTTTGGGACTCGTGCTGTCGCTGGTAATCGGCTTCGGGCTCGGATTTTTGTTTACTAAAATTATTCAGCGCGCCTGCCGCAAAGTCGAATACCCTAAAGCGAACCGCTTTTTCGACAAGGGTCAGATAGCCGCCGCGGCGGGCACGGCGTTCATGCACGGCGCGCAGGACGGTCAGAAATTCATGGGCGTGTTTTTGCTGGGCATAGCTCTTGCCAACGGCAACGTCGCTTCAGAAGCCGTGGCGGTTCCGATTTGGCTGATGATACTTTGTTCCGTAATAATGGCTCTCGGCACCTCCGTGGGCGGGCTGAAAATCATAAAATCCGTGGGAATAGATATGGTGCAGCTCGAAAAATACCAAGGATTCGCCGCCGACCTTTCTGCGACAGCGGGACTGCTGATATGCTCGCTTACGGGCATGCCCGTATCCACTACTCACGCCAAGACCTCCGCGCTGATGGGCGTGGGAGCCGCAAGACGTATCCGCTCGGTCAACTGGAGCGTCGTTAAGGAAATGGTACTGACGTGGATACTTACTTTCCCCGGCTGCGGAATAATCGGGTACTTAATGACCAAACTGTTTATCGTGATTTTCTGAGAAAAACCCAAGGAGAGGCTTATGAAACTGTTTAAAAACAAGAAAGCTGAAGGCACGGACTATTTCGCGGCGCTTGAAGAAATGTCCGAAATCGCGGCGGAAGAAGCCACACTTTTAAAGCAATTCTTTGCCGAATACAAACCCGAAAATCTGGAAACCTACCGAAAAGAGATGCACGCGCTGGAGCACCGCTGCGACACCGTCAAGCACGATATGGTGACGGCGCTGACAAAGGAATTTCTGCCGCCGGTAAACCGCGAAGACCTGTTCAGACTGGCGCACCTCGCAGACGACTTCACCGACGCGATAGAATCCGTGGTGGCGTTTTTATACATGGCGAACATATCCGCTCTGCGCGGCGACACCCCCGCTTTTGCGGAGCTTATCTCGGACAGCGCGCAAACGGTCGTGGAGCTTTTCAAGGAGTTCAAAAATTTCAAAAAATCGCTTAACGAGTTGAAAAACGTCGTAGTAAAACTTAACGACCTGGAAGAAAAAGGCGACAGATTGTACCTGGAGGCGATGCGGAAACTGGCAAAGGAAGCCTCCGGTACGCGCGAACTTATCGAATGGAGAAGCGTTTACAGCAGCCTGGAGCGCTGTATGGACGCCGCGGAGTCGATAGCCGACGACATAGAATTGGTCGTGATGAAGAACATATAATATTAAAAAACGGAAATCTAAGGAGAATATATGGAAGATTTCGAAAACCTGCGGATCGTAGACAACTTTTATCAGACTTCGTCCTTTTTCCCGATGCCTACGATACTGGTCGGTACCGTGAGCGAGTCGGGACTGACGAACCTCGGCTCCTACTCGCTGTGCTTTCCTTATTATATCGCAGGCAAGGACTATTACGCGATGCTGCTGGAATGCAGAAACTCCTCCAACACCTGCCAGAACCTGCTTCGCACCAAAAAATGCTCGCTGAATTTCATTCCCGATTCCAAAAAGTTTTTCAGGGAAGCGGTGCGCCTGGGGTTCCCCGGCGAAACCACCGAAGAAAAAATGAAAGACTGTATATTCACACTCAAAGACAGTTCTCTCGGTGCGGACAGACCGAAAATCGTTTCGGAAGCTTTTCAGGTTTTCGAATGCAGCTGGGACGACTCGCTGGAGAACGCGTATCTGGACAAGGCGGGAAACCTCGAAGGCTACGAACCGCCCTACCGCAGCTTTAACGGCATCACCAGCAAATTCGGTGCGCATTTCATACTGAAGATCGACCGCATCCTGATGAAGAAAAAATATTCCGACTCCATAATAAACGGAGTAAAAGCGGGAGGATTCCCGAGTGTACCCGTCGACTACGGCTACCGCGATTCCACGAATTTCTGGATGAGCCGCTTCCGCCGTCCCTATCCCGAAAAGATACAGGCAAAGGAAGGCGACGTTTCGAGCGTTATCTATGCCGCGAAACGCATAGACCCCGAAGTTACGTTTACCGACGGCGCGTGCGCCAGGCTGACGAAGATCCCGCGCATATTCTTAAAAGCCGCTTTGACCCAAATGGTCGAGATAGCGAAGTCCGAAGGAATAAGCGTCATCGACGAAGCCGCGCTGAATATCATAAACGACAAGCGCCGCGAAGAAAAGAAGAAAAAATAAGCGCATTTATCTTTTGAAAAGCCGCCGGCTCGGCGGCTTTTTTCGTATCCGTATGATTCGACCTCTACATTCCGCGGATTAGTTTTAATGTATTATCTCTAATGAAATGCGTCAAGTTTCATGATCTTCAAGCGCGTTCTCCTTCAGCCCGAACGGCCGTCGGAACCGTTCGGAAAAAGTTTTACTAAAAAAGCCCCCGCGTTTCGGCGGAGGCTTTTCGTTTAAACTATGATTTCAAGAATGCTTCTGCGATTTTTTCCGCCGAGGATTCTATCCCGTCGTTTTCGACGGTAAAGTCCGCGAACGCCTCGTATATCGGCGCTCTTTCGGCATAAAGCTTGTCGGCACCGAGACTGATACTCAACGGTCGCCCTGCCGATTCCAGCTTCGACAGATCGCGCTTCAGATATACTATCCAGCCGTTACGTTTCAACGCTTCGCGGTTCAGGCGGCTCAGTACCGCGCCGCCGCCCGTTGCAATTACCGCGCCGTTCAAAGCCGCCGCCCGAAGTACGGCTTCGGTTTCCTTATCCCTGAACGCGCTCTCTCCCTCCGAAGCGAAAATATCGGGGATCGACTTACCGTAAGCTTTTTCAATCTCCTCGTCGGTATCCACGAAAGTCTTGTTCAAAATGCGCGCGACCTCTCTGCCTACAGACGTCTTTCCCGAGCCGGGCATACCCTCGATGACGACGTTGGTTTTATCGAGCGTTATAGATTTTACAAGCGTTTCGGTTACCGTTTCATCGGTTTCGGAATCCGTATATAAATTATATGCAAGGCGCCCCTGTTCCACAAGCATATACAGTCCGTTCGCAGCCGGGATACCGATCGATCTTGCGCGCATGACTAAAAGAGTTTCTGCAGGATTGTATACGGCGTCGAACACGCCCTTTAAAAGCGGGAATTTTTCCGGTTCGACGGGGCAGTCGATGAGATTGGGATACATTCCCACCGGGGTACAGTTGATTATTATTTCGACGGGGCAGCCGTATATGTCAGAGTAGTTTATATCTCCCGTCCTGGAGACGGTGAGTATGCGCGCCGCGCCCATGTTTTTCAATACGTAACGCGCGGTATGCGCGGTACCGCCGTTGCCGCCGAGGACTGCGCAAACCTTGCCCGCGGGATCTATACCTGCGTTTATCAGCGCACCGCGCATGCCGCCGACGTCGGTATTGTAACCGAACAGTTTGCCGTTTCTGTTCACGACGGTGTTTACCGCACCTACGGCGGCGGCTTCGGCGTCGATTTCGTCCAAAAACGGCATTACGGTCTGTTTATAAGGAATCGTCGCGTTGAATCCGTCGTACTCGCGGGACAAGACGAATCGTTCGACGTCCTTCTCGGTCCCGAGTTCCTTCACCCCGTAATCCAGCCCTAAAGGGCGGTAAATGTCGGGGCTCCAGGTATGCGGCAGTTTCTTGCCGATAACGTAATAGTTTCCGGCGATCTTACGCTGTATTTTCTTGGAAACGTCGAAAACGGCGCCCATTATTTCGCCCGCGTATTCACGGTAGCCTATCGGAAGTCTTGCCGAAAAACGCCCGACGATCTTTTGCTCGCGTTCGGGGTCGTTCAACGGGAATCCCGACTGTTTTTTGTATAGTCCCACTTCCCTCGCCGCGTCCATACGCTCGGACAAAAGCAAAGCGAGTTTTTCGTCTATGACGTCCAGTTTTGACCTGAGTTCGGAAATGTCTTTCATATCCCCTCCGTGAGTTTGGCTACGGCTATCGCGGCTGCAGCTTCTATCGCCGCCGCCGCGCGCGGCACTATGCAGGCGTCGTGTCTGCCTTTCAGATTCAAGGTTGCGTTTTCCATGGTAGACAAATCGACGCTTTGCTGAGGCTTGGATATGGACGGAGTCGGGCGCAGTACCGCACGGAAAACTACGGGCATACCGTTGGAAATTCCCCCGTTTATACCGCCGCTGTTGTTCGTCGCAGTCACGACTTTTCCGTTTTCGATGCGGAAAGGATCGTTGACTTCGCTTCCGAACGCGCCGTCAAAGCCGAATCCCAGTCCGAATTCGATCCCCTTGACCGCCGGCACTCCGAACACCTCGTAGGCAATAGCGCTCTCTATACCCGAGGTATAAAAGTCGCCTGCCCCTACGGGCATTCCCGTTATTACGCATTCCACCGTGCCGCCCAGCGAATCGCCCTCGCGGCGCGCCGCCTCCACCGCCCGAAGCATCTGTTCGCCGTTAGATATAGCGTAGGGCGGCGTTTTTTTGGCAAAAGCCATTTCCTCGCGCGTCGCGCCGTCGAAATAGCCTTTGCCGGCTATGCCGCCGATACTTTTTACGTAGGCGTCGACAAAGATACCCTTTTCCCCGAGTATGCCTTTGAATATGCCGCCCGCGATACAAAGCGGAGCTGTCATTCTGCCAGAAAACCTGCCGCCTCCGGGCGTAATTTCCTTTAGCCCGTCCTTTACGAACGAAGCGTAATCGGCGTGCGCGGGACGGGGAACGTATCTGGGATAATCCGACGAACGCACGTCGGCGTTTTTTATTTCCGCGACGATATCTCCCGTGACGATTCCGTTTTCGATTCCCGAAACGAACTCGTAGGCGTCCTTTTCCATACGGGGAGTCGAGTATGCCGCTTTGACGGCGCGACGTCTTCCCAAAAGCTCCGCGATCCCGGCTTCGTCTATCGCCGTGCCGCAGGGCACGCCCGTGATCCTGACGCCGATTTTTGCGGCATGGCTTTCGCCGTACAGTTCGACGCTTATTTTACCCATTCGGCTTTACCTCCGATCCTGACGTATTCGTCGAAAAATCCCGCAAAGGATTTGTCCACGCATTCCGCGCCTTTTATTTTTACCGCGCCCTCGGCGCCCGAAGCGAGTATTGCCGCCGCCATGGCGATGCGATGATCGTTTTTCGCGTCAACCGTTCCGCCTTTGACCGTACCGCCGCGTATGTATATCGCATTATCGAAGTACCGCGCTTCTATGCCCAGCGCGTTCAGCATATCGACGGTAGAGGTTATACGGTCGCTCTCTTTGATACGCAGTCTGTCCACGCCCCGTATTACCGACACCCCGTCGGCAAACGCCGCCGCCGATGCCATCGCGGGTACAAGGTCGGGAGAGGAATCGGCGTCGAACGAAAACGCCTCAAGCTTTTCCCCTTTGGAAAATACGATACCCGTTTCGGTTATTTCCGCCTTTGCGCCCGCGCGTTTTAAAATCTCGGCGCATACGCTGTCGGGCTGAAGCGACGGATACTTTGCGGCGGGAACTTTGACCGAGCCAGCCACGGCTCCTATTGCCGCCATGAACGCCGCGCCCGACCAGTCGGCTTCACATGTCGCTTCGGCAGGAAATTCGGTAAATCCGCTTTCGACTTCGTAGCCGTAGTCCGTTTTAACGACCTCGACGCCGTAAAGCTTCAGCACTTCCGCGGTCATCGAAACGTAACCCTCCGAAGGCAGTTTGCCCTTTAGCGTTATCCTGCCGCCGCCCAAAGCCGCAAGCGCAGTTAAAATTCCGCTGACGTGCTGGGAACTGACGGGATTATCGACCTCGAAAAGTCGCGAGGAATAACTCCCCCCGATTTTTATCGGCAGAGCTTCCCCGTCGACACGGGCGCCCGCTTTTTTCAGCACTTCGATTACGTCGCGAACGGGTCTTTGCGGCAGTCTGCCGCATCCCGTAAAAGTTGCTTCGACCCCCAGCACGGGAATTACCGGCAAAAGCATTCTGAGCGTACTGCCGGACTCCGCGGCGTCGAGCAAAGCCGATCTGAACTTTGCGGGCGGCGTGATCTCTATACCGTTTTCACCGATCCCGACCTTAGCTCCGAGCGCTTTCAGACAATTCGCGGTCGCTTCTATGTCTTTGCTTTTAGGGGAACCTTTTATCCTCAAAGGGTGACCCGAAAGCGCAGAAACTATCATCAGCCTGTGAACGTAAGATTTTGAAGCAGGCACACGGGCGATACCCGAAATTGCGGCTGGATAAAGCACGATGTCAGTCATTTTTCCGCTCCCTTCTGGTCTTCTCCGCCCTTTCTTTGAGTTCGTTGCCGCGCTCCAGCATAGCGTGGAGAGTTCTGTCGTCGCCCGAAGCTATGGCGTTTCTGAAAGCCGTCAGTCTGAAAATAATGTCGTCTATACAGGGTATAAGGTTATCCGCGTTCGCCTCGAAAAGCTCCGTCCACATATCGGGGCTTAACTTTGCAACCCTGGTCATGTCCCTGAAACTGCCTGCGGAAAAACCGAAATAGTTTTCCGCCACGGGGTTTTGCATATACGCGCTGGAGACGACGTGCGCCAGCTGCGAAGTATAGGCTATTATTTTGTCGTGTTCCTCCGCCGACGCCATGGTTATGCCCTGACATACGGCTTCGGTAAAAAGATTTTTGATCTTTTCCGCCGCCTCGATCTCGGCGAAAACGGGCGTGATTATTATGTATGCGTGTTCGAAAAGGCTGGCGGTCGAATGCGAAATTCCGCTGTATTCCCTGCCAGCCATTGGGTGTACGCCTACAAAGGATAGTTCGGGGTATTTCTCGGACAGCTCGCCCATCTTGCGGACGATATCTCTTTTTACGCCGGCAGTATCCGCGACGACGGCGCCATTTTTCAGCAGCGGACAGATCTCGTCCATAACCTTTATGGCGGCTTCCGGGCAAAGCGCCGCGAACACGACGTCGGCGTCCACGGGAGAGGTTATGTCAAGCCTCTCGTCTATGGCTCCGAGAAGCTCGGCTTTCAGCATGACCTCCTCGGAAATATCGTAACCTAGGACGGTATGCGCGGTGTTCTTTTTGAACTGGCGCGCCAGCGAACCGCCTATAAGTCCCAGTCCTATAACCGCTATTTTCACCTGTCTCTCTCCTTGTTTACCAGCGGCAGCATGACGTCTATCGCTTTGACGACGTCGTCGAACTGCTCGGGTCTTAACGACTGGGCGCCGTCGCACAGCGCGTGCGTGGGATCGTTATGCACTTCGATGATAAGCCCGTCGGCGCCGGCGCCCACAGACGCCAGCGACATGGGCTTGACAAGTCTGGACAGCCCCGAAGCGTGGCTGGGGTCGACGATGACGGGAAGGTGCGTTTTTTCCTTTAAAATCGGGATGGCGGAAAGATCCAGCGTGTTTCTGGTATAAGGCTCGAACGTCCTGATACCCCTTTCGCACAGCACGATATTGAGGTTTCCTTCGCTCATGATATACTCGGCGCTCATCAGCCATTCCTCGATGGTGTTGGCAAGTCCGCGCTTTAACAGAACGGGCTTGTTCAGTCTGCCCACGGCTTTCAGAAGGTCGAAGTTCTGCATGTTCCTGGCGCCGATCTGAACCATATCGACATCCGCGAATGCGTCGATATATTTTTCGCTCATTATCTCGGTGACGATCGGCAGTCCCGTCGCTTCGCGCGCTTTTTTCAGGATCTCCAGACCTTTGATGCCCAGTCCCTGGAACGCATAAGGCGAAGTCCTGGGTTTGAACGCGCCGCCGCGCAGCATCGAAGCGCCCGAAGCCTTGACCGCCTCGGCTATGCCGATGACCTGTTTTTCGGTCTCGACGGAGCACGGTCCCGCTATCATCTGGAAGTGGCTGCCGCCGAACTTCACTCCCGACACGTCGACTATTGTGTCGTCGGGGTGGAATTTGCGGTTGGCGTTCTTATAAGGCTCCTGGATCCTCGTTACAGCCTCGACGATGTCGAGAGAACGGATAAGGTCGATGTCGACCTTGGAGGTGTCGCCCACCAGGCCTATCACGGTGGACTTTTCTCCCTCGCTGATATGCACCGCGAGTCCCAGATCGGTTATCCATTTCGTCAGACGTTTGACTTGGACGGGGTTGCTGTCGGGTTTTATCGTTACTATCATGGTTCGTTCCTCTGATTCAGTGTCGTTTTATGAAAAAAACCGCTTCTTGCGAGGCGGTTCTTATTCCTAATAATAATGTAAACCTCCGCGCAGAAACTAAGCTATCCCGTAGCTAAAGTAAAAGTAATATGCGTATGCGAAAAGGTTTGCTTTTTTCATGGCTAAAGTATAACGCAGGGAAATTCAGTTTGTCAACAGAATTTTCGCGCCGACTCAATATATTCGTCGGTTTTTTTGCGCCCGCGTTCCGCAAAAAAATTGATTTGTCCGGAAATTTATTAAATATGTCGAAAAATCGATATTCGACGATCGTTCCCCCGACTTCCCGTTGCATTATTTACCGCTCAGTATTACTACAAAACACCGAAAATATTCGGCGTTTCAATTTGTCTTTCAAAAAAATCCGAACACCTACTTCGGGAACGCGTATTCGTACTCTATTTCCTCATACTCGGATCCGTATTCGAATTTTTCAAACGAAATAAGATTTATATATTTGCCGTTCTCGGCTTTAACCGCGGGTATGTAGCCGTAATAAACTTCGAGAAAATACATTCTTCGGTCGAGCACGTCGGCAAGCTTGAACGGACATTGTATATTCTCAGTTTTCGAGTAATTTGACCGCTTACCTCATTTCGTTCGGCAATCGATCCGTCTACCAGCGGTTGTACATCTTTTCGGCGAAAGCGTACATGTCCTTTACTTCGATTACTTTGCCGTCGTCCAGCACGGCTTTTCCCGTCCACAATCCGTGCACCTGATGACAGCAGAATTTCAGTATTCCGAGATCAAGCGGATTCGCGTTATCGTAAAACGGCTTCATCGTCATATCGAAACGCCCGTCCTCGGAAACGAAGTGCCACGGCTCCGTCCAACGCCCGTCCGGCTCCCTTTCAAGGCTTACGGCGCCTATCTTATGCGCTTTGCCGTCGTAGAAAAGCATCGTTTCGGTGGCGTTCGATTCGTCGCCTATCCCCCAGGTCAGTTCGAAGCCGAAGCGTTTCCCGTCCGCCAGAGAGGTCGAGCCGTTAGCCCATATCCAATGATTGCTGTAAGGCCAGGCGCCCCTGCCCCAGTCGAGAACCGCAAAGGTATTGTCTCTGGTAAATTCCCAGACAAGTTTACTCTTATACCTAACGTAGCCTTTTACGGGCATGCAATTTATTTTGTCGGTATAAAAAAATCTCGCCGGCGTTTTGAACGGGAACAGCGTGGTGATCGATTCCCCTTCCGACACCGCCGAAAAATACACTTCCAGGCGTTTGTCGCGGTATCTGACGCGCCGCTTCAATCCGTCGAAGTCAATCGACAGAAACGCTCCGCCTTTGTTGAATTCGAAGTGGTGCGGCTTTTGGGAATTGAGCGGCGGGATCAGTCTGCTGACGGTAAACGGGCATATTCCCGCGCCCGAGAGTTTTTCGCCCGTTCCGAAGTCCAGATAGGTCGCCGTCGCCATACTGCCCAGGGCAATGTTCGCGAAATTTACCTGAATCATTTTTTTGCCGTCGGAGATCTGGTAAAAATCCCACTCCTTCAGCCTTAGTTTGTTTTTCACGGCTTCGCGGTTGTATTCGTAAAGATTGCGTTTGCAGTAACCCGGTTCCAGCGGATTGCCGTCGCCGTCAAGCAGCGGCGTTAGCTCGGTTATTTCGTGCTGTCTATTCATTTTGTCCTCCGAAACGCGACAGAAATTCTTTTATTTCTTCAGCCAGCCTGCGGTTGTTCCTGACATAGCCGGAATGATTTTCTCCTTTCAGTATCTTCAGTTCGGAATTTTTTATCAGCGAATGAAGCCTAAGCGTATGCTTGGTTTCGACGAGATCTTTTTCGCCTGCCAGTATCAATACCGGAACGTCGATCCCCGCTATTTCCTTTTCGTCGAAAAGCGGTTCCTCCAGCATCAGGCGCATACGCTCCGAACGCGTCAGAAAATACGCCGCTTTGAAAAGTCTGCGCGCGCGGCGGACCAGCCCCTCCGGTTTATAGTTTACCCCCGCAAGCACGGCGCCGCCTAACAGCTCCGGATATCTCACCAGCGCTTTCAGCGCGGTTATGCCGCCGTCGGAAAATCCCACGACGACGGGTTTTTCAATATGCATCGCTTCGATTAGCTCTTTCAGATCCGACGCGAAATAATCGTAGCTTAATGGCGCGTAAGTGCTCTTGCCTTGTCCGCGCGTATCGGGAGCGATCACCTTGTATCCGCCGCCCAGGTATTCGGGCATTTTCCCGAAAACGGCGCCGCTTTCGCCGTTGCCGTGCAAAAATATCACCGGAAAATCCCCTTCGGATATTCTCACATTGACGTTTACGTATGTTAACGCTACTCTCATATTCAGATTTTAACATATATCCATATTTCTTTCAATACGCACCTGCCGTCTCTGACGGATTTTCGGGGTTGATTTTTAACGCGCGCGCCTATATAATTTATATTAGATACCCTTCCGGAGGAATTATGAAGTATAATCCTTTTTTGAATTTCTGTTCGGTTTTGGACAAAGCCGCAGCGGCGTGCGGAATAGCGCCCGAGGATTACGAGGTGCTCAAACATCCCGAAAGAGAGCTTAAGGTCGCTTTGCCCATTATACGCGACGACGGCAGGCTGGAGGTTTTCGAGGGTTACCGCGTCCAGCACTCCTCACTGCGCGGTCCGTGCAAGGGCGGCATACGTTTCCACCAGGACGTGAACATCGACGAAGTTAAGGCGCTGGCGGCGTGGATGACGTTCAAATGCGCCATCGTCAATATCCCTTACGGCGGCGGAAAAGGCGGCGTACAGGTCGATCCGCATGCGCTTTCGGCAAGCGAACTCGAAAAGCTGACGCGCCGTTACACCGCTGCGATCCTGCCGCTGATCGGGCCTCAGCAGGATATCCCGGCCCCGGACGTAGGCACCAACGCGCAGTCGATGGACTGGCTGATGGACACCTATTCGATGATGCACGGCTATGCGGTGCCCGGAGTGGCTACCGGCAAAGACATCGAGGTCGGCGGCTCGCTGGGAAGAACGGAAGCTACCGGCAGAGGAATAATGATAATCACGCGCCTGGTCTGCGAAGCTAAAGGCATGAAAAAAGCCAGGGTCGCCGTGCAGGGCGCGGGCAACGTGGGCAGCATTTCCGCAAAGCTGATATACGAACGGCTGGGTTTCGACATCGTCGCCATAAGCGACGTTTCTGGCGGAGTGTATAAAGCCGACGGTCTGGATATGAGCTCGGTATGGGAGCATCTCACGGCAAAAAAACTGCTGAAAGACTATTCCGCCCCCGGCGTCAGACATATTTCCAACAAAGAACTGCTGCTGTGCGACTGCGACATACTCATCCCCGCGGCGCTGGAAAACCAGATCACCGCCGAAATAGCCTCCGAACTGAAGGCAGGTATAGTCATCGAGGCTGCCAACGGTCCTACTTCGGTGGACGCAGACTCCGTTCTGGCAGGGCGCGGCATCGACGTATATCCCGATATCCTGGCAAATGCGGGCGGCGTGGTCGTTTCCTATTTCGAATGGGCGCAGAACCTTCAGTCGCTGTACTGGGAAGAGGAGGACGTCAACAGGATGCTGGACAAGGTCATGGTTCGCGCTTTCCGCGACGTCAAAGCCGCCGCCGACGAATACCGCGTCACGCTGAGGCTTGCGGCGTATATAACGGCGCTGAAACGGCTTACGCGCGCGGCAAAGCTGCGCGGCATTTTCCCCAGATAACGTAGTAGCATGAAAGCGCTCAGAATTACCGTTGCCGTTATAGTGACTCTGGCGTTCTGCCTGGTGGTGGGCGCGGCTTTGTGGATGAATTACTCCCCTCCGCTAAACCCCGCCCCGGAAGGAGAAACGCCGCCTCTGAAATTTTCCGAAGAAGGCAAATTCACCGTCCTGCATTTAACCGATTTCCACGAATGGATGGGAATAGAAAAAGAAGGATTCCTGAATATAGAATTGCAGGATACGCTGAAACCGCTGCTGGAAGAGTATATCGACTTCACGCTTGAAGAATACCGCCCCGACCTGGTGGTACTGGGCGGCGACAACGTGTTTCCTCTCAGTCTGTTCGCGGACCTGGGCGCTAATTCGGTGAGTCTGAAGACGTACCGCACCATCGCGGAGACTTTCGAAAAACGCGGTCAGTACTGGACGATGACGTTCGGCAACCACGATTCCGAATGCGTAATGAATAAATCCGACTTTATGGAAGCGCTGTCGGAATACTCGTTCTTCATCGGCGGCATGGAGAACGGCAAATGGTATTCGGCGGCAGTTTTCGAAACGGACGAATCTGTCAAGGGCGTTAAAGTAGACGACTATGTAGGCAACTTTTCGATTCCCGTTTACGATTATTCGGGTACCGAAATAATATATAACATATTCGTTCTGGATTCGGGTTCGTACGTAAAGACCGCGCCTCAAGGCGCCTCCTACAGGTACATAACCCGACAGCAGACCGACTGGTATCTCAGCCAATCCGAAAAGCTTGAGGAAACAACGGGCAGCATAGTCCCCGCCGTAATGTTCACCCATATCCCCCTATGGGAAATGAAAGAGGCATACGAACTTAACGGAGCGGCGGACGGAAGCATAGTGGCGGGATTTTCTTTATCTGACACGCGCTCGCCCGTATTCGGAGCGCTGTTCGGACGCGGCGACGTCAAAGGGATCTTCTTCGGTCACGAACACCTCGAGGACGCCACGGTATTTTATACCGAGGGCGGACGCTCGGTAATGATGGGGCTTACCAAAATGGCTCAGGCGCAAAGCTATTACGACACGACGTCCGTCATGGGCTGCCGGGTGATAACGCTATATGAGGACGGCGGTTTGTCAACCTTCGTGTCTGACAGCGGCGGATACACCGGCAAAACCGTGTCTCTTGCCTGAAACGCTCCTTATGCCCGGGCGAATTGCGCATTGACTCGGGCGGGAAATTATGATAACATAAAATAGACGATTTTCATACTTTCAAAGGAGTTTTTATGGCAAAAATTGTTGTTGACTGGAAAACCATCACCGACTTTGTGCGCGACGCTTTTATCGGCGTCGGCGTGCCCGAAAAGGACGCGGAGATCTGCGCCGACGTGCTGATAGAATCGGACAGGCGCGGCATAGAATCGCACGGGGTCAACCGCTTTAAACCGATATACATCGACCGGATAAAAGCGGGTATCCAAAATCCCGTCACCGAGTTTGAGATTTTGCGTGAAACGCCCACCACCGCCGTCGCGGACGGTCACGACGGCATGGGGCAGGCCATAGGCTACCGCGCCACGCGTATGGCTATAGAGAAAGCCAAAAAGTACGGTATGGGTATGGTTGCGGTCAGAAACTCCTGCCACTACGGCATAGCGGGCTATTACGCCTCGATGTGCATAAACGAAGGTATGATCGGCATCACGGGCACCAACGCGCGTCCGTCGATAGCGCCCACTTTCGGCGTAGAAAACATGCTGGGCACCAATCCGCTGACCATAGGCTTCCCGACCGACGAGGAATTTCCTTTCATCATAGACTGCGCCACAAGCATAACCCAGCGCGGCAAACTGGAATATTTTTCGAGGCTGAACATGCCTACGCCCAAAGGAATGGTCATCGGCCGCGACGGCACCGCCAGGACGGACACCGACGGGATATTGAAGGATCTGAACACGGGCGAAGCCGCACTTGCGCCTCTGGGCGGTATCGGCGAGGAACTGGGCGGATACAAGGGCTACAGCTACGCCACCGTCGTCGAAGTGCTGAGTGCGGCGCTGCAGCAGGGCAGCTACCTCAAAATGCTGTCGGGCATAGGCGCTTCGGGCGAAAAGGTCCCCTATCATCTCGGGCACTTCTTTATAGCGATCGACACCGAGGCGTTCATGGGGCTCGACGCTTTCAAAAAAACTGCGGGCGACATACTCCGCGCTCTGCGCGCTTCCGAAAAAGCGCCCGGCGCGGAAAGGATATATACCGCCAACGAAAAAGAATACGAGGTATGGCTGCAAAGAAAGGACTCGGGCGTGCCCGTCAACGAAGCCGTCCAGAAAGAACTTATCGCCGTGCGCGACGACCTTAAACTGACAAAATACAAATTCCCCTGGGAGGACTAAAATATGGATTACGCAAAAGAATCGTTAAGGCTGCATTACGAGTGGAAGGGAAAACTCGAAGTTACCCCCCGCGCCACCGTCAACAATAAAGAGGAACTGTCCCTCGCCTATACGCCCGGCGTTGCACAGCCCTGTCTGGAAATACAAAAGGATATTTCCAAATCCTACGACCTGACGCGCCGCTGGAACACCGTGGCGGTCATCACCGACGGCACCGCCGTTTTGGGGTTGGGCGACATCGGACCCGAAGCAGGCATGCCCGTCATGGAAGGGAAATGCGTACTGTTCAAAGCATTCGGCGGCGTGGACGCCATTCCCCTATGCATCAGAAGCAAGGATCCGGACGAGATCGTCAAAGCCATATCGCTGTTCCTCGGCTCGTTCGGCGGCGTAAACCTCGAAGACATAGGCGCTCCCAGATGCTTCGAAATAGAAAGGAAGCTGAAAGCCGTCAGCGATATCCCGATCTTCCACGACGATCAGCACGGCACGGCGGTAGTATGCCTGGCGGCAATAATCAACGCGCTGAAGATAGTCAAAAAGGACTTCAAGGACTGCGTGGTGGCTTTCTCGGGCGCGGGCGCAGCGGGCGTAGCCATAGCAAAACTGTTCACAAGCATAGGCGTCAAGGATATTCTTATGTGTGACAGGAAAGGTATAATTTCCTCCAAGAACGAAAACATGAGCGAACTCAAGCAGGAGATAGCCGCTTTCACCAATAAAGACGCGCGCACGGGAACTCTCGCTGACGCGATGCGCGGCGCGGACATATTCGTCGGAGTCAGCGCTCCCGGCATAGTGACCGAAGAAATGGTGGCTTCGATGAACGAGGGCGCGATAGTCATGGCTATGGCTAACCCCGTACCCGAGATAATGCCCGACCTGGCGTTGAAGGCGGGCGCAGCCGTCGTCGGCACGGGCAGAAGCGACTTCCCCAACCAGATCAACAACGTGCTGGCGTTCCCCGGCATATTCCGCGGCGCGCTGGACGTTAGGGCAAGCGACATCAACGAGGAAATGAAACTCGCGGCGGCGAAAGCCATAGCGTCGCTGGTCTCCGACGAGGAACTTTCAGCCGATTTCATTATTCCCAAGGCTTTCGACCCCAGGGTCGGAAAAACCGTTGCCGAAGCGGTGGCGAAAGCCGCGCGCGATTCGGGAGTGGCGAGGATCTGATTCGATATTTTCAAAAACGACCCCGCGGTACGGGGTCGTTTTTATTGCACAAAAAAGCGCCGGAGACAGACCGGCGCTTTCCTTTTTCGGTTTTAAGACCGTATAAATTATTGAGCCGCCGCCATGCGCTTTTTGTAATCCTCTATGATCTTCTGCGCCTGAGACGCGGGCACTTCTTCGTAACGCTCGAAGGTAGTGGCGAATTTGCCCCTGCCCTGAGTCATGCTGCGAAGATCCGTGGCGTATTTGGCGAGTTCGCTCTGCGGGGCTTCGGCGGAAACGACGGTCTTGCCGTTTACGGAATCGGTGCCGAGGATCCTGCCTCTCCTCTTGCTGAGGTCGCCCATTATGTCTCCCATATACGAATCGGGAACGGTGATGTCGATGTGCATAATGGGTTCGAGGAATACGGGGTTGGCTCTGGAGCAGCCGTCCTGGAACGCCAGTTTGGCGGCGGTGATGAACGCGATTTCCTTACTGTCGACGGGATGCGACTTGCCGTCGAATACGGTGCACTTCAGGTTGATGACGGGGTAGTCGGCAAGTATGCCCTTGGGAGCGGCTTCGCGCAGACCCTTTTCAACCGCGGGAATATACTGACGGGGTATCGCGCCGCCTACCACGGCGTCCACGAACTCGAATATCCCGTCCGCGGCACCCGGCTCGAAACGCACGGAGCACTGACCGAACTGACCCGCGCCGCCGGACTGCTTCTTGTGTTTGCCTTCGGCTTCGACGCACTTTTTGATGGTCTCGCGGTACGCGATCCTGGGTTCTTTCAGCACTGCGGTGGCGTTGAACTTGTTCTTGACCTTCTTGCAGATGATGTCAAGCTGCATCTCGCCCATACCCGAGATGATCATTTCGTTGGTCTCGGCGTTCTTCTCCAGGGTAAAGGTGTTGTCCTCGTCCAGCATCTTGTTGAGACCTGCGAATACTTTGTCCTCGGAACCCTTGTCCGCGCTGGAAACGGCAAAACTGATGACGGGTTTCGGAAATTCGATGGGATCGAACTTTACCACGTCGGCGGGATCGCACAGCGTGTTGTTGGTCGTGGTATAGTTCAGTTTCGCGAACGCGCCAATATCGCCCGCGTACATCACGTCCACGTTCTCCTGCTTTTTGCCGCGCATGACGCTCATGGCGGAAATCTTTTCGTTCTCGTCGGCTTCGACGTTGTACACTACGTCGCCGGTGGCTACCTTGCCGCGCATTACCTTGAACATAAGCAGCTTGCCGATGAATGGGTCGACTATGGTCTTGAATATCTGAGCGGCGAACTTCCCGGACTCGTCTATCTCCATATCCATGTGTTTGTCGGCGGCGGTATAGCCGTGTTTGACGGACTCGCCGGGAGCGGGGAACAGATCGACGATGTGATCGAACAGCGCCGTCAGAACGGGCTGCTTGTCTACCGCGACGCCCGCGATAACGGGATAAACCTCGCCCATAGCGAACCTGGAACGCAGTCCTGCTTTCTTCTCCTCGGCGGAAATTTCCTCGCCGCCGAAGAATTTTTCCATCAGCTCCTCGCTTGCCTCGGCAACGGCTTCCATCAGGATACCGTCTTCCTCGGCGAGCTTGGAATTCAGCTGAGCGGGAACGTCGACGGCTTTGCCGTTCACGTCCGCGGCGGTGCCGGAAAGCACGTCCACGTATCCGGTCATCGTGTTGCCCTGCATTATCGGCAGCTCCACCGCCAGCACCTTGGCGCCGTATTTGTCGCGGTATGCCTGCAAAGTGGCGTCGAAGCTGGAGTTTTCCTTGTTCACGCCGTTTACCCATATAAACACGGGCATATTCTTTTCGGCGCAGTATTCGAGTGCCTTTTCGGCGCCGACGGGTACGGTGCCCGTAGCTCCCGTCACCAGTATCGCCGCGTCGGCGACTGCAAGAGCCGCCACCATTTCGCCTTCGAAATCGAAAAATCCGGGGCAGTCGAGTATGTTGAACTTGTAATCCTTATAAAGCACGTAAGCCATCGAAAGGCTTATGGACATTTTACGGGAGATCTCCTCCTGGTCGTAGTCGGAAACGGAGTTGCCGTCGTCGACCTTGCCGAGGCGGTCGGTTGCCTTGGTCTTATAGAGCATCGCTTCCAAAAGCGAGGTTTTACCTTCGCCGCCGTGCCCTATAAGGGCAATATTCCGTATCTTGTCCTTGTGAAAAACAGCCATTATGTTTTCTCCTTAAAATTAAACAGTAAAAATATAATACTATATGCGGAATGAAATATCAAGAAAATTTTTCCAAAATACTCGGGTCGTTATAAATTTCGAAAGCGATGACGGACAATGCTTTCATAAACGGCGCGGTAGCGCGCACTTTCGTCTGATCCCGAAAAAACGAATTGCATTTTTTTCTCGCTTGCGCCGCGTATGAACGCCGAAGCCCTCTTTACCGTTTCGTCGACTCCGTCGTCCACTCTCCGCGCGCCGGTGGCGCGCTTTACCGCGTCTTTGAAAAATATGTAATGCGTGCAGCCCAGCACCGCTTTTTGAACGCCGTAAAAGGCGCTCAGCTCCTCTTTCAGATACTTTTCCAGTTTCTCGTTAGTCCCTCCCGCCGTCTCCGCCATCGATGCGAGAGCGCCGTTGGCATATACCTTAGCGCCGCGGCGCTTCAGCTCGGCTACGCGGGGACTTCTTGCCGAAAGCGGCGTGCACATGACGAGAGTGCTCTCCTTCTCCGGAGCCGCTTCGGGATATATCCACGCCGTCGGAACGGGCAGTCTTGACGCCGCCTTTTCGGCGACGCTGACCCCCATCGTATTGCAGCCGACGACTATGGCGTCCGCTCCCATTTTGATCGTTTCGTCGGCGATATCCCATAATCGCTTTTCCAAAAATTCGCTGTTTCGGATTCCGTAAGGTGCGTTTAAGTTGTCTGAATAGTAAATATAATGTTCGTTCGGAAATTTATCGGACAGCGATCTCAAAACGTGAAGTCCGCCGATACCCGAGTCGACTACGGCAATTACCATAGCCCAAGATATTCATCTGAGGATCAAATGGTTCCGTGCACCGCGAGGTTTATAGCTTCGCCGATCACCTCGGAAAAATCCTCCACGGCAAGGTCGATCTCCTTGACGGTGACGACCAGATCCGCCAGTATTTCCGACGTAGCCGCGTCCGCCGACTTGCCGTTTGCGCCTTCCGCCCAGATATTCATCGCCTGTATCACCAGCGGTACGCCCACGGCTATCACGGGCATGCCAAGACTTTTTTCGGAAAGTTCGCGTTTGGCGTTTCCCACTCCGGATCCCGGCACCAGTCCGCCGTCGGAGAGCTGTATCACGCGCTTTAATCTTGCCGCTCTGCCTGCCGAAAGCGTATCCACCGCGATTACCGCAGCCGGCTTTATGCGTTCGCTGACGCCTTTTACGACGTCGAAAGAGTTGATGCCGGTCACGCCCGAAACGCCGCCTCGTATGCCGCACAGCCTGCCGCGGCTTTCCGATTTTATTCCCGCCTGTTTCAGATGTTCGGTTATATCCAGGTATTTCAGCGTTCTTCCGCCCAGGGCGTCCGCCGTCATGCCCTCGTTTCCGACGCCTACGACCAGAATCAGATCCTTTTTTGTTATCTTGTGAAGTCTGAGCAGCCGTTTCAGCTCCTTGGCGACGCATTCGACGGCTTCGCCCTTATACTCGGAATCGAACGCCAGGTCTTTGTTGAGATAAACGAAACTTAAGTTTTCGTTCTTTATTTTTTTCCGTTCCGCATACAGCCCTTTTTCCGCGACCGCAGCGTTAATATCCGGTCCCAGCATGGCTTCGTTCAGTTCGTAATAGTCGCGCATAATAAAAGTGTGCGCTTTTTTAAAAATAATGATACGAAAATCGTTTGCAAACTCCAAAACGATGTGGTATTATATTTAGGCACATTGAGTGGACAGGCAATAAAGTCAATCCTTGAAGGAGTAGATAATGGCAAATATCAAATCGCAGAAAAAGAGAATCCTCATAACCAAAGAGGAAAACGCACGCAATACCGCGCTCCGCACCCGTTGCAAGAACGCCGTAAAAAAGTATGAAGCCGCTATCGCCGAAGGCGACGTCGCGAAAGCCAAGGAACTGCTTCCCGTCACCGTCAGCATCATAACCAAAGCGGGTATTTACAAGGACAACACCGTGTCCAGAAAGGTCGCGCGTTTCTCTAAGATGCTTTACGAGCTCGAAAAAGCTTCGGCTCCCGCAGCGGAAGCCGCTCCCGCCGAGGAAGAAGCTCCCAAAAAGCGTCGTACTTCCAAAAAAGCCGAATAATTTAACGGGGCAAACCCGTTGACTGGGTGTGGCGCAGCTTGGTAGCGCGCTTGAATGGGGTTCAAGAGGCCGGAAGTTCAAATCTTCTCACCCAGACCAAGGACACGTCAGCGACGTGCCCTCTTTTTGCGGAAAAACAAGTCCGCGCGGCACATACCGCCTTTCGACTGCCGGCTGCACGGCGCCGCTTTGTTCCGATACAGGGTTTTCTCACGCTGCGCTCGTGACGCGGCGGCGTCTTTCTTCCTTGCCTATGCCCGCAAGGGTCATGGACATTTCCACGTTACCCACGACGCTGAGGTGGGGAATGAGGTTGTACGACCGGAACACGAACCCGATATAATGTTTCTGTACACGTCCCAATCGTGGTCTTTGTAATGCGAAGTGCTCTTGCCGTTAATGACGATCTCGCCGTCGGTCGAATGATCCAGTCCGCCTATAATGTTCAAAAGCGTGGTCTTGCCGCATCCCGAAGGTCCCAGGACGGCGACAAACTAACTTTTGGAAAACGAAACGTCCACTCCCTTAAGCACGTCCGCCTTGTGTTCGCCAACTTCGTAGTATTTGCAGATGTTTTTCAGCCTGAGCATTTTCATTCTCCGTAATTGTTTGCAAATCCGGTTGTATTTCCTTGAAAAGGAGACGGATCCTCTATGTTTTCCCTCCGATCAACCGCGCCGTAAGATCCGCGCACCTAAAAATATACTTTGAATTATATTCTTTGTTTGATTATAATTCAACTTATTTATGACAGAGAAATATTTTTTCACAGGATTTTCATTTTGTCCTGGAGGATCGCCATTGTTGAAAAATCGGATCGGAGGATGTATAATCGTAATATGACGAAAAGTAAAAGATCCTTTCTTTTCTCGATACCCGTGCTTGCCTCGTTGCTATGCACGCTTTCTCTGACAGCGTGCACCAAAATCAGAATCGCCTCCTATCCCCCGGCAAATACGGCTTTCGTCTATTCAAAGGACGATTCCGTGCCTTTTTCTACGTTGCAAAACGCTCCCGTCAACCCCGACAGAGGCTTCAGAGGCGAAGCGTATATTACTCTGGGCACCGGCGAAGCCTTCCCCGGTTCGGGCACAGACGCTTATGCCTACCTGGATTCCTGCCTGGAACGGCTGTCGGACGACGACGTGAAAATAATGCAGATATACGTCTATCTGAAAAATTACTGCAATTCCGATCTGCCTGCCTCGGCTCAAGAGGAATTGAAAAACTACCTGGAATACCTCTACTCGAAAGAAGTCAGAGCGCTGCTGAGATTTGCGTACGAATCATCTTCTTCGGACAAAAAAGGGCCTCGCACCCGAAATATAATTTCTCACCTGGATACGTTAAAAGATTTCTTTTGCGACAACGCCTCGCTGATCAAGCGAAGCGTTTACGCTTTCCAGCTGGGGCTTATAGGCTTGTGGGGAGAAGGACATTCCTCCGTTCACACGCTGAACAAACGCAGAATAATCCGCGCCGCATTCGACGCCTTTCCCGAGGACATGTTCGTCATGGTACGTACGCCGCAGCTGTTAAGCCTGGTACCCGAAGAATATGAGGCGCGCGCCGGCATACACAACGACTATATGGTGGGTTATTCCCACGAATGGGGAATGATGGACTATGCCGACGAAAACTACCCCGTACTGCTGAACAAATGCAAATATTCCTTAAACGACGGCGAACTGCCGTGGGGCGACCAGTCGCCCGAAGGAATGAGCATGTCGGGCATAATAGCCGAAGCCGTGGGTTACGGTCTCGGCACGCTGTCGATAGAGCATAACTATACCGAGAACGGTAACGAGTACCTGATAAAGCAATGGCAGAGCGTTCTATTGGACGAAGAATTCTTTTCCGCAAACGCATACCCGTATAATCCGCACCTGCTTGTTGACGGTAAAATATCGGTTTTCGACTACCTTAAACATCATTTAGGATACCAAATCGCAATTTCAAACTTTTCCGCCACACAATGCGAAGCTACTTTTTTAATTACGAACTACGGTTTCGCAGCTCCTTTCGGATACACACTGAACGTGTATTCAGACGGCGTAAAAGTGTATTCCGAAGACTTGGACGCACTGAATATTTTTTCCGAAAAATACATATCGGTCGATTTTCCGGGCAACGAACTGCAGTTCGAACTGGTCAACCGCCGCTCAGGCGAAAAAGCCTTTTTATATAACGATCTGCCCGTAAAAAACGGACTGCAGACAGTCCGTCGGTAAAGCCGAAAAAACCGCAAAGTAGATATTATTTCCCCTTATATTTAGGGTTATTTCTGATGACGTAGACCATCGCCAGAGCTGCGATCAGCGACGCTGCGCCTATCCCTATTATTATCATCGCAACGCGCTGATTCCTGGTCAGCGACGTGGTCACGTTTTCCTTTAATATGTACTTGGGATCTCCCCTGCCCACTACGCGGTAATACGCGTCGGAGCCGCATTCGACAATCTCTATTCTGGTGCCGTCGCCTATTTCCTCCAACGTTTCGGACATAGCGTCGGGCGCGGCTTTTAACGCGACGCGCATACCGACTCCGTCCGCCAGCACTTTGACGGATATGACCCGAACGCCGGCGACGCCGCCCGCAGAAAAATAGACGTCGCTTTGTCGGACGTATCCTTCCAAATCCAGATACTTCGCCTCGTACCAGCCTCCCGACAGCGTGCCGAGAGTCAGCTCCGCGTTCTGCGGAATCGCCGCGATCTTGTCGCCGCCCGGAGCGGAATACAGCGGCGTGTCGGGATAAAGCGCGTAAGCCGCCTCGTTCCCCGAGGCGTACGCCGAAGGTACACTGCCGACTGCCGCAGCGAAAATGCAAGCCGTAACGGCGACAAGAACGATTGCGGCATTCACCGCAGCGCAGCGTATCAGTTTATCCATCTGACGTTGTCGGGATCGGCAATGTGGAGTTCTCCCCATTTGCCGGCTTTTTTGACGCGGCATTCGCCGCCCGTTACGGCTGTTCCCGCATCGTAAACGAACGGGATCACCGTATTGCCTTCCTTGTCTATATATCCGCAAGTGCCGCCTTTGAACACGCATGCCAGCCCCTCGCTGAACGAGGAAGCACATTCGTATATCAAAGGAATGACTACCTTACCCTCGCGGTCTATAAATCCGAACGCGTCCTCGGATTCCACGCAGCACATATCTTCCTTGAACGTGAAAACGTCGTCGTATTCGGGTTTGATGACCTCTTTGCCGTCGCGCGTGGCAAAGCCCCATTTGTTGCTTTTGTTGATCTTGATGTATCTGTCGACGGGATGTTCGACTTTCGGACGTTTCGGCCGACGCGCTTCCCGTTCCTCTTTCGTGCGTTTCTCGCTTACGCCGTCGGGATTGGAGACGTAATTCTTTTTGTTTCTGGCGCCGCTTCTGGAGTCGTTTGCACGGCTGCGTTCGGATTGCTCGCGGCGCTCCTCTTTAGGCTCGCGCTTAGACTGCTGCCTGTTCTGACGTTCGTTAGGGGCGCCTTCCCTGTTCTTGTCCCTGCCGTCGCGCTGATCCTGTTTAGGACGTGCGCCGTCCTGGCGTTTAAGTTCGTTGGACTGCGTCTCGCGCGCAGGCTTCGGCGGCACTTCGGCTGCCGGTTTCAAACGCAGGCGTCTGTTATTAAGAGCGCTTTTGAGCTCTCCCAGGTTTTTTTTGTCAAAAGAATAAATGCGGTAAAAATCCTTTTCCTCCCTGACCACGACGTCCATGACGGTCGTGATGCCGGCGCCTGTGAGTTTTGCCGCCACTTCTTCTCCCAATTTAAGAAAATCCAGTCCCAGCCCCAATACCGACGCGTCGTACGGCGGCACATAGGACGGATCCGGAGTGAAACGCTTTTTATGAAAAGGTTTGCGTTTGTTGTTAGACATATTCTCCTTTTCCTGCCGCTTTCGCGGGGAGCGCACTGCAGCGCTCCCCTGCGGAAAGAATCAATAGTTTTTCCTCTTTACGTAAGAGGTGTGCAGAATCTTGTGCGCTTTATGCCCGTTGGGCTCGCCGAGATACGAGGAATAAAGCTCCTTGACCGCGGGGTTGTCGTGCGATTTTCTGTACTTCATCGCTTTGTCCGCGGCATATATGGAGCCTGCGCGTATGGCGCGGATATCGTTGTTGTTGCGAACGTATGCGCTCTTTATCGGCTGACCGCCGCCGTTCACGCATCCGCCGGGACAGCTCATTATCTCGATGAACTGATAGTCGGCTTCGCCGTTTCTGACCTTATCCATCAGTATTTTGGCATTGGCAAGTCCGCTGGCGACCGCGACCTTGACGGTCTTCCCGGCGATCTTGACACTGGCTTCCTTGATACCCTCGGTGCCTCGGACCGCAGTGTAGTCGATCTTTTTAAGATCCTTGCCTTCAAGTATGTCGGCAAGAGTTCTGAGCGCCGCTTCCATAACGCCGCCGGTCGCTCCGAATATCAGTCCCGCGCCCGTGGATATGCCCAAGGGAGCGTCGAATTCGCCGTCCTCGAGTTCCTCGAAGATAATGCCCTGGTGCTTGATGAGCTTCGCCAGCTCTCTGGTCGTCAGGGCGATGTCGATATCGGGTACGCCCGCGGCAGACTGGTCGGCTCTGCCCTTTTCGAACTTCTTTGCCGTGCAGGGCATCACGGAGACCACGACGATATCCTTGGGGTCTATACCCAGTTTTTCCGCATAATAGGTTTTGCATACCGCGCCGAACATCTGCTGGGGCGATTTGCAGCTGGAAAGGTTGTCGATAAGGTCGGGATAGTTATGCTCCACATACTTAATCCATGCGGGCGAGCAGCTGGTCAGCAGCGGCAGTTTGCCGCCGCCGTTGAGCCTGGACAGGAACTCAGTGCCCTCTTCCATAATGGTAAGGTCCGCCGCGAAGTCGACGTCGAACACGTCGTGGAAACCGAGTTTTTTAAGCGCGGTCACCATCTTGCCCTCGACGTTGGTACCGATGGGATAGCCGAATTCTTCGCCGAGTCCGACCCTGACCGAAGGAGCCGTACCCACGATAACTCGCTTGGAGGGATCGGCGAGAGCGTCCAGGACGTCGTCGATTTCCTCTCTTTCGTGCAGCGCGCCCACCGGGCAGGCGGCGATGCACTGTCCGCAGCCCACGCAGGGCACGTCGGCGAGATCTTTTTCGAAAGCGCATCCGATATGCGTGTCGAAGCCGCGCGCGTTGGGTCCTATGACCGCGATGCCCTGATAGTTCTTGCACGCCGCCACGCATCTGCGACACAGCACGCATTTGTCGTTGTCTCGCACGATATAAGCCGTAGAGGCGTCGATCGGATACGAATTGGTCTGACCTTCGTATTTTTTGGCGTCGCACCTGAGTTCTTCGGACAGCGTCTGCAGTTCGCAATTGCCGTTCCTGACGCAGGACAGGCATTCCTTTTTATGGTCGGAAAGTATAAGCTCGACGGTCGTTTTGCGAGAATCCAGGACTCTTTTAGAATTGGTAACGACTTCCATGCCTTCGGAAACGGGATATACGCACGACGCCACGAGGCTCCTCGCGCCCTTGACCTCGACCACGCATACGCGGCATGCGCCTATCGCGTTGATGTCTCTGAGGTAGCAAAGCGTAGGAATTTTGATGCCGGCTTTCCTGGCGGCGTCCAGAACGGTCGTTCCTTCGGGCACGCTGACGGCTTGTCCGTTGATTTTGAGGTTTATCATTTTAACGTCTTCCATGTCTCGTTCCTCCTACTTCCTTATAATGGCGCCGAACTTGCATTTTTCCATACATACGCCGCACTTGATGCACTTCGACTTGTCGATGACGTGCTTCTCCTTGACCTTGCCGGTAATGGCGCCGACGGGGCAGTTACGCGCGCAGAGCGTACAGCCTTTGCACTGATCGGTGATCTCGTAGCTGAGCAGCGCTTTGCATACGCCCGCGGGGCAGCGTTTGTCCACGATGTGCGCGATATATTCGTCGCGGAAGTATCTAAGGGTGCTGAGTACGGGGTTGGGCGCAGTCTGTCCCAGTCCGCACAGCGCGTTGTCTTTGATGTAATAACAAAGTTTCTCCATCTCGTCCAGGTCTTCCAGAGTACCTTTGCCGGAGGTTATTTTGTTTAGATACTCCAAAAGTCTGGTCGTACCGATACGGCACGGAGTGCATTTGCCGCAGCTTTCGTCCTTGGTGAACTCCAGGAAGAACTTGGCTATGTCTACCATACAGTTGTTCTCGTCCATGACGATGAGTCCGCCCGAACCCATTATCGAGCCGATCGCCGCAAGGTTCTCGTAATCGATAGGAACGTCGATAAGCTGAGCGGGGATACAGCCGCCGGAAGGTCCGCCGGTCTGCGCCGCCTTGAACTTCTTGCCGTTGGGTATGCCGCCGCCGATGTCCTCGATGACAGTCCTGAGCGTGGTGCCCATCGGGATCTCCACCAGTCCGGTATTGACGATCTTGCCGCCCAGAGCGAACACCTTGGTGCCCTTGCTCTTTTCGGAACCCATCGAGGCGAACCAGTCGGCGCCTTTCAGAATGATCTGGGCGACGTTGGCATAGGTTTCGACGTTGTTCAGAATTGTCGGTCTGCCGAACAGTCCCTTGTTGGCGGGGAACGGAGGACGCGGACGCGGTTCGCCGCGCTTGCCCTCGATGGAGGTCATAAGCGCCGTTTCCTCGCCGCAGACGAACGCGCCCGAACCCAGCCGCACTTCGAGATCGAAGTCGAAACCGGAATCGAGAATGTTCTTGCCCAACAGTCCGTATTCCTTAGCCTGCTCTATCGCTATGCGTATGCGCTGAACGGCTATCGGGTACTCCGCGCGGATATATATGTATCCCTGGCAGGAACCGATGGCGTAGGCGGCAATTGCCATAGCCTCGATAACCGCGTGGGGGTCGCCTTCCAGAATACTTCTGTCCATGAACGCACCGGGGTCGCCCTCGTCGGCGTTGCAGCAAACGTATTTGATGCCCGTTTCGTCGGGTTTGGCGTTACGACAGAACTGCCATTTGAGCCCCGTCGGGAAGCCCGCGCCGCCCCTGCCGCGCAGTCCGCTGGCCTTGATGACGTCGATGACTTCCTGCGGCTGCATCTCGGTCAAAACCTTGATAAGAGCCTGGTAACCGTCGTATGCGATGTATTCGTCGATGTTCTCGGGGTTGATGACGCCGCAGTTACGGAGCGCGACGCGCGTCTGCTTTTTATAGAAGTTGGTCTCCGACAGCGCCTTGGTGATCTCCTCGGTCTTGTGATCCTTGTACAGCAGACGGCGTACGAGTCTGCCCTTTATAAGATGCTCGGATATCAGCTCCGGTACGTCGTCCACGGTGACGTGGCTGTAAAAAGAGCCTTCGGGGTATATTATGACGACGGGACCGACGGCGCAAAGTCCGAAACAACCCGTCTTGACGAGCATTACTTCTTCCGAAAGTTTATTTTCGGCAATCTGCTTCTGAAAAGCGTCGTAAATCTCGCCGCTGTGATTGGAATGGCAACCGGTGCCTCCGCAAACCAATACGGTACTTCTGAACATACGCTTCCTCCTATTGTTCTCCGATAAGGTACTCGCTTACCACCTGTCCGCCGACGATATGACGCGTGAAGATCTCCTTCGCCTTATCGGGGTCGACTTTGACATAGGTGACTTTTTCTTCGCCGGGCACGAAAATTTCCACGATGGGCTCGAGTTTGCACATACCCAGACAGCCCGTACGCGTAACTTTTACGTTATGCATGCCTTTGGCGGCGACAAGATCGACGAACTCGTTGAATACCGGTCTGGCGCCGGCGGCTATACCGCAGGTAGCCATACCGACGACGATACGCGTCTCGAGCTCCGCGTCCGAATTGTCGCGGTTGACGATTCGGGCCTGCATCTTGTCCCTTATCGCCTTGATGTCGGCTATTGATTTCATATAGTTATACCTCCGTTAATACTTTCGATATTTTCTTTAAGTAAATTCCTCAAAAATGAAATTATTTCGGGTGAGTCTATGGGTATATCGCCCAGTTCGGCTTTGATCTCGCGTGTGTCGAACGTAAACGAACGCTTGTCGACGGTGTAGACCCAGACAAAATCTATTCCCGGTGCCAGCAGCGTGACCGCCGTATCCGCTATGTCGCCCAGCGGCGCGCGGTCTATCGAATCCAAAACGAACTTTGCCGTCACACGCGTTCCGCGCCCGGGTTCGGATTCTATCCCGAAGCTTCCGCCCGTCATTTCCGCCGCGTCCTTGAACAGCGGTATTCCCATTCCGACTTTCCTGGTGGTGCGCGTCGTCGTGAACGGATCGGTCACCCGCTCCAGAAAATCCTTGCTCATTCCCACGCCGTTGTCGGTTATCGTGACCGTCAGCACGTTGTTTTCCGCGGTAACGGTTATCTCGACGAGAGTGGCTTTCGCCTTGACCGAATTCTCGGCGATATCCAGAATGTTAAGCGCGATTTCCCTCATCCGTTACATATACTCCCTCAGTATACCGTCCAGCTGATCTGTAGTCAGTTTGCCGTACACGTTGGAATTTATCGTCATTACGGGAGCGAGTCCGCAGCAGCCTATGCAGCGCGTTTCGATAAGACTGAATCTGCCGTCCTCGGTGCATTCGCCCGATTCGATACCCAGCTTGGTCTTCAGTGCGTTGATGATGTCGCCGGCGCCCTTGACGTAACACGCCGTTCCCAGACATACCGCCACCTGGTAGGCACCGCGGGGCGACAACGTAAACTGGGCATAGAACGTGGCTACGCCGAAAACTTCTTCTAAAGAGACGTTCAGCTTTTCGGCGATACGCTTCTGCACCTCGATGGGAAGATATCCGTATATGTCCTGGGCGTTCTGAAGCGCGGGCATAAGTCCGCCGGGCACGGATTTGAGTTCTTCCAATTTGGCGTCCAAAGCCTTTGCCTGTTCCGGAGTCTCGGAAAAGGGTAACTTTGTCAATTTGATTTTTGCCATTGATTCCTCCATAGAATGTCGTATCTGAACTTGCGCGCATATGCGTGCGATGTAATTATAACATAATTAAAAATAAAATGGAAAGGGATATCGTGAAAAAAATATCTTTTTAATGTTTTCTTTCAGCGCAAGGCAGAATCAGTCCGTACCCAGCAGTTTTTTTACCAGACATTTTGCAGTTTTCTCCTCTAAATCGATAAAACTGCGGTATTTCCCTATGTCTGCCAGAACGTGCGCGTCCGAGGAGCGCAGAACCGTCCTTCCCGGAAAACCCGTATCGTCGCCGCTGCCGGTAAATTCTACAGCGCGGTATTCGTCGGGTACGGCTCCGAGCACCGACACCATTCCGTAATAATATCTGTCGACATGTGCGGGCACGGCGACGCCGCCGTGTTTAATAGCCAGCTTTCTCAGTTCCACTTCGCTCAGCATTGCGCCAGTCAGAAGCAGTCTGTCCTCGTAGCCCACCACCTCGTCGTCGGAATTTATTATCGCCTGTTCCCCGAACACGTCGGGACGATTTTTTAGATCGGGAAAAGGTACTTCCGCCATAAACGCTTCCAGCCTGTCCGCGTCCGGAAAATAACAAAGCACGTGCACGTCCTCGTTGGTCTGCATCTCAGCCGCAGGTACGACCAGCACGTCCAGAGCCGCTCCGACTTCCTCCGCCGCTCTTACGTTTCCCGAGGCGTTATGGTCGGATACCGCCACGATCTCCAGCCCTGCAGCTGCGGCGTATGCGACTATGTTTACCGGGGTCATCTCCCTGTCCGCGCATGGCGACAGCGCGCTGTGGATGTGCAGATCGTAAAGATAGCGCATTATTCTATCGCCTTAACCGCTTCGTATACGGGTAAATCCGTGACTATCATGTTAAGTCCCTTGTCTTTAACGCGGGCTTTTAGGGTCTCGTCGGGTTCCACGCCTTCGCACAGTACGGTCAAGGCTATGTCGGCAAGCGTCTGCACCGCGGCGACGTTTTGGTTGTTCATGACGGTGAACCACACCGAATCGGGCGGAGCTTTGGAAATGACATTGCTTAAAAAATCTCCGCAGTACCCTCCGGATATTTCACGTTCGGGCTCCTCTAAATTGATTATTCGGGCGCCTAAATCGGCGATAATGCTTTCTATGCTCATATTCCGATCACCGTCTGGTACACATGTCGCAGGTGGTTTCCCCTCTTGCGACGTCCTCGGCGAAAGCCCTGCAGCTGGGCGCTCCGCAGCCGCCGCAATCCAGATGCGGCAGATCCTTGTATATTTCCTCTATCCTCTGCATTTTCTCCATAGCGACCTTAAAGTCGGAGTCGAGTTTGTAAACGTCCTGCACTTCGGGTTTGGTTTCCCAGTGATAGAACGCGCGCTCTTTTTCGACCTCATCCATCCGGTTAGCCACGGGCGGGAGTTTGTCACGCAGCGCGCGGATCCTTACCCTTGCGACAAAGGGGTTTTCGACGTTCAGTACGCCTCCCACGCATCCCGACGGGCACGCGCCGAGTTCGACGAAATCGATATAGTTCAACGTGCCGTCCTCCATCGCTTTGAGGACGTTGTTTATGTTTTCCATGCCGTCCGCCGCCAGATACCGGTTCTGGTATATTCCCAGCGACTCGCCGCCGGAAGCTGCCCACCTGACGCCGAGTATTCCCGTCTTGGAAAGGTTTTTCAGAGGCTTGTCCTTGAGTTTGGACATAACTCCGAGCAGTTTGAAGTACATTTCGCCTATAGACAGCACTCCGTCTGCGGGCGGCGTTTTGAGCCCCATGCCGGTTTTCAGCGCATATACCTTCGCGGGGCAGGGAGAAATGAAAAAGACGCCTATATCTTCTTTGGGAATGCCGGCTTTTTCGGCTTTTTCGCGCGCCAGCCTGAGTGCCACGTCGGCAGGAGAGACCAGGTCGACGACGTGCGACATCAGCGAATGATAGCGCATCATTATAAGCTCCAACACTGCCGGGCACGCAGAGGAAATGATGGGCTTTTTAAGCTTTCCTTCACGCATCAGGGCGCGCGTTTCCTCGCTGACCAGCTCCGCGCCTCGCGCCACCTCGAAAACGTCGTCGAAGCCGAGTTCCAGCAGCGCGTTAAGCACGATGTTGACGTCCTCCAGATTGTTGAACTGCCCGAACAGCGACGGCGCCGGCACCGCTATACGGTATTTGTATTCGAAAATGCTTTCGAACGGGTCGTATGCGGGCAGTTTCGCCTGGTGCGGACACATTCTGACGCATTCGCCGCACCCTATGCAACGCTCGTAATGCACCTTGGCTTTTCCGTTACGCACGCGGATAGCCTCGGTGGGGCAACGCTTCATGCAGGCTATACAACCCTTGCATTTGTCGTAATCGAGTGTAACGGTATGCAGACTCTTATCCATGACGACTCCTTATCAGGCGGCGAAGTTGACCGTCATGGTGACGGTCGTGCCTTTGCCTACGACAGAATCAATTTTAAAGCTGTCGGTATATTTTTTCATATTTGGAAGCCCCATCCCCGCGCCGAAGCCCAGGTTTCTGATCGCCTCGGGAGCGGTGGAGTACCCGTCGCGCATGGCCAGCTCTATGTCCGGTATCCCCGGACCGTTGTCCGTCAGAACGATGACTATCCTGTCGGGATATATGTCTACTATCGCCCTGCCGCCGCCTGCGTGAATTACCATATTGATCTCACCTTCGTACATGGCGATGGCTACTTTTCTTACGAACTGCGCGCCGACTCCGAGCATTTTCAAAGTCTTTTTGACCTCGTCGGACGCGCTGCCCGCGGATACGAAATTGTTGCCCGCCACGTCGAATTCCAGATGCAGCGCCGTCATACGGTTATTTCACCGGGCTGCAGACCGTGAGCGTAAAGCGTTCCGCACGCCGAATACATGCGGTGTCCGCTGGATATAAGCGCGATGCCCTTTTCCCGGGCGATCTCTATCATGTCCTCGGTGGGGCGCTTGCCGCGCACCAGAGCGATGCACTTGATATCCATCATGTCCGCCGTGCGTATCACCTGGGGATTGCACAGCCCCGAAATAAGCAGCGCCTGATCCTTGACGAACGCCAGTACGTCGCTCATCATATCCGAAGCGCAGGCGGAATGAAGGTCCACGTCCATCATGTCCTCGCCGCAGTAAACCTTGGCGTCAAGCAGTTCCACGATTTGTCTGATTTTCATATTCTCTCCGTTTTATTTGGGATACACTCTGCCGAGCGTGCGTTTGTGTTCGGCGCGTTCGTACGCCTTTTCGATCTTGGCTTTGGCCTCATCGGTAGCGTTGCCGTTCAAAAGGTATTCGTCGATCTCTTCGTAGGTTATTCCCAGCTCCTGTTCGTCGGTCTGCCCTTCGAACAAAGCCGCCGACGGCGGTTCCTTAATGATCTCCTCAGGGCACTCGGCATAGGTGAGCAGCTTGTATATCTCCCTGACCGTCAGATCGCCTATCGGGTTGAAATCGAAGGCGCCGTCGCCCCATTTGGTAAAGTACCCCATCGTCCTCTCACTGAGGTTGCCCGTGCCGCATACCAGATAATTTCTGCGTTGCGCGTAATTGTAAAGCGTTATCATCCTGAGCCTGGGGTTCATGTTGGCGTAAGCCATGGGATTGCGGTTTTCGTCCAGAGGATCGACCACCGCCCTGAATGCCAGCTTGACGGGCGTCAGATCCGCCTCCAGCGTTTTGACGTCGAATTTTTCGGCAAGTTTCAGCGCGTAGTTTTTGTCCTTTTCGTAATTGCGCTTCGACTCGCAGGGCATTATGATGCCCGTGACGTTTGGCGTCGCCATTCGGCATATTATCGCCGCCAGCGCGGAATCCTTGCCCCCGGACAGCCCCAATACGACGCCGTCGGCATGCGCTTCCGCAGTCAGTTCCCTGACCCATTCGGCTCTGTTAAGCAGTTCTTTTGCAAAATCCATAATCGATTCAGGCGTTTCGCCTCTCCGTTTCAGATTATTGAAATTATAGCATACGCGCGCGGCGTAAAGCAATATCCAGTTTTAAATTATTTTTTGGTCCGAAACGCTGCTTGCCGTATCGGGCAGCTCCCAGTTGACTGGGGTCTTGCCCAGCGAAAAAAGTATGGCGTTGGTTTTCGAAAAATGCTTGCAGCCGAAAAAACCGTTGTGCGCCGAAAGCGGCGAAGGATGAGCCGCCTCCAGAACGAAATGGTGCGGCCGGGTTATCAGACTTTTTTTGGCTCTGGCAGGAGCGCCCCACAGCAAGAACACTACGGGATCCGGACGCTCGTTCAAAAGCTTTATCACGGTATCGGTCAGCTTTTCCCAGCCCTTCCCCTTATGCGAATACGGCTCGTTTCTCCTGACCGTCAATATCGTGTTGAGCAACAGTACTCCTTGCTCCGCCCAAGGTTTAAGGTACCCGTTATCCGGAATACGGATACCCAGATCTGAGTTTATCTCCTTGAAAATGTTTACCAGCGAAGGCGGTGTTTTGACGCCCGGCTTTACCGAAAAGCACATGCCGTGCGCCTCGCCGGGATTGTGATACGGATCCTGTCCGAGTATGACCGCCTTGACCGAATTATACGGCGTTGCCTTCAGGGCGTTGAAAATATCGCGCATGTCGGGATACACGGTATGGGACATATATTCCTCCTTGAGGAACCGTCTGAGTTCGCCGTACCATTCCGACGAGAACGCGTCCTTGAGAAGCGCGTCCCAGTCATTACCTATGTTGACCATACATAGATATTACAACGCCCCCGCGCTTTTGTCAATTCATGTAAGCTGTTCCCCGCCGCAAAGCGTGGACTGCGGGCAGCCGCAGCACAAAACTATCAGCAGCAGGGCAAGACATTGGTTGTTGCAGCTCGAGTCGCCGCAGCCGCAACACAGCACTATCAGCAAAAGAGCCAAAGTATTGTTCTGAAACATATTCACCTCCGACGAATTTAGCCGCCTTTCTACAATATGCTCCAGAATGTTTTTGCGTTCCGACTTTATTATTCGTTCGGGAGGTAATTATGCCTGAAATACTTGCCAGCGACGAAACCTGCCGGCTGATACGACTGTACGTGCCGTCGAACCAGGATCTGTCGGATATGTGCGCGTTTTTTTCGATATTCTGCGACGTGACGCGCATGAAAATGCTTTCCGCGCTGTGCATCGACGAATTGTGCGTCAGCGACCTCGCCGCTCTGCTCGAACTGAATCAGACTACCGTTTCGCATCAGCTGAAACTTTTGCGCGACGCGGGTCTGGTGTCTACCAGACGCAACGGCAAAATTATTTTCTACCGTATCGCTTCCGAACACGTCGAAAAGGTCCTGAACGCCGGAACCGTATATCTATTGGAGGTTTTGCCGCCCGAAAGAATGGGTGAAACCGAAAAGCGCACAGGCTAGCCTGAGCGCGTCAAATTTTAAAAATTTCTTATTCTTTTCCTTTCGTGATCTTATCCACTATCGGGATGGCGTAGCGGTATCCCCACAGCAGCAGCGCGTCGTAAACCAGAAACGCCGCGGTAAACATCAGATTCAGCACGAAATACATCAGACCCGCAGGCTCTATCGTAATATTGAGCGCCTCGAAGTTCACGAAAAGAATATCCGTCAGATAATACACGACGAAAAACACGAAACAGGAATACGCTATCTTTATCGGATAGGTCACGTACCACTTCAGCTTCGGCTCCTTGTTGTGCATCGCCACGGCGGCGATCGTGTAAAAACCGCCTATCAGAACGAAAGACAATACGTGGATATTGGCGAATATCCCGCCCAGTGCCGAAACCGCGACGTACTGCAGCACGGCTTCGCGGTAATATTTTTTCGTAAGCGGCAGCAGCATACCGCACGCAGCCAGGATATTAAGACTCAGCGAAAGATTGCTTAGATAAAACGACAGTATGACGGCTCCGAGAGATATAGCCGCGCCGATTCCTGCTAAAGCCAGCCGCGTTGCACTGAAGCGCGAACCTTTCATCTCAGCAGCAGGTTATCAGATCTCCGCCCATACATTCGCAGCAGCAGTCCGCACAGATAAGACTGGTACAACAGTCGCATGGCGTGACTCCCCTGCCGCCGCGGCGGTAATTCTCGTCGTCGGAATAAGATCTGCCAGACGATCCGTCGTCGCGGTAATTGTAGACGCCGCTCCTGGCATAACCGTCGCCGGAGCCGCCGGCATTGGCGTTGATATGCATTTTCCCCTCCATCTGCTTTAATGCGGCAGTGTATTTGGCATTGCCGGGTTCCATCTGTACGGCGGTCTTAAGGTTGTCAACCGCCTCGGGAATCCTGCGCTTGGAATAATGTATTATCGACTGAAGAAAGTGCCATTCCGCATTTTTTTCGGTTATGCCGTCCAACACGCTCTGCGCCTCGTCGTAACGACGTCCCTTTATGAGTCTGTCCGCTTCCTCGAGTTTGTCCGAAACGGTGGTGACGTAGTACCTGGACTGTAAAATTTCGTTGGCGGCGCGGTAAGCCTCCTCGATCTCGTCGAGTTTTTCACAGGCTTCGGCGCCCGTTTCGCCGGGTTCGAAACGCTTGGGCTCCCACTGTCCGCGGGCAGCCTTATATGCTTCGTAAAGCTCGTTTTGGGTTACCGTTTCGTTGACTCCGAGGGTCACAAAAGGGTCTTTCTGCATTTTTTACCTCCGTTTTGGAGAACTTCGTCGGTCTTTTGTCTAAGACCTAAATATATGACGTTCGACAACGGTCCTTCGCTGTAGACTATCCGCATACGGTCGTATGCGGCGCGTATTTCACGGATGTATCCGTAAAGTCTTTCCTTGACCGCCGCGGCAAGCTCTGCCTCTTCTTCTCCGGACAAACTGCCCTTGACGGTGAACGGGTTGAAACTATTTTGTTTCAGGTCCTTTGCCATGTCGTCGTAAGCGTCTACGACGTATATCCACCTGCCAAGGTTCTCGGCAAGTACTCTGAAATCCTCGTCGAAAGCGTCCGTTGCCGCCCTGCCGACGGCGACCAGCATGTCTGCCGAGGTCTGCGCAAGCGCGTCCAGATCGTCCGAACCCGCCTGCTCCAGCGCTTCCAGCTCCGAAAAGCATTTTTTCAATGCCGCGTCCAGCTCCGGCAGCGCCGCGGCGGCTTTTTTGTACGCGGGTTTCAGCACGCTTTTCACCGCAGAATACCTGAGTCCGCCCTTGTCCCGCCGATCGTCGCACACTTTATAGTAGCCTAAAACGGTATTGATGTCAACTATTCTCTCCTGAACGCGGTCGTTGACGACGACGGGAAATTTCGGTCCTATCGGGTGAACGAAACAGCGCGTGTCTTTAAAAGAAGGTTCCACGTCCTCGTAGTTGTGGGCGAGCATACTAAGAAAGGCTATGTCGTAGTTGACGCCCAACCTCATGAGCTGGTTGCAGTATTTTGCGGATATCGACTTGCACAGTCCGCAGTAATACGCCTTGTACGTCGCGAAATCCTTGATGAGAATATTGGGCTTGTCGACTCTTACGTATCCGAACATTTACTTTAAACTCACCAATCCGACCTTGCGTCTGACCTTTGCCATCGTACGTCCCGCTATCGCGGAAGCGCGCGCGGCGCCCTCCCCGGCAATCCGCATCAGATATTCCTTGTCCCCGGTCAGAGCGGCGTATCTTTCCCTGACGGGTTTGAGGTGCTCGATAACCGCTTCGGCGCAAGCCGATTTGAAAACGGCGTAGCCCTTGCCTGAATAATTTTTCTCGATTTCCTCTATCGGCATACCGCCCATTTCGCTCATTATCGTCATGAGGTTGCTGACGCCGGGCTTGGACTCGGGATCGAAACGCACTTCGGCGTCCGAATCGGTTACGGCGCGTTTGAATTTGCGCATTATCGAATCGGGGTCCTCTATGATCGAAACCGCGGCATTGGGATCGGGATCCGACTTCGACATCTTGGCTGTCGGGTCCTGAAGGCTGAACACTCTGGCGCCCTGTTTCGGGATATATGCCTCCGGCACGGTGAAAGTCGGCGAATACAGATTGTTGAAACGGACGGCAATATCCCTGGTTATTTCCAGGTGCTGTTTCTGATCGGCGCCGACGGGAACGAGCGCGGTCTGATACAGCAGGATATCAGCCGCCATAAGCACGGGATAATCCAAAAGCCCCATATTGATGTTGTCCTGGTGCTTCAAAGCCTTGTCTTTGAACTGGGTCATCCTCTGCATTTCGCCGATATACGTGAAGCAGTTGAGTATCCAGCTCAGCTCCGCGTGCTCATGGACGTGGGACTGGAAATAAAGAATGTTTTTCTCGGGATCAAGCCCGCACGCCAGATACTGTGCGAAAAACGACAGCGCTCTTTGACGGTATTCCGAAGGCACCTGCCTTACGGTAAGCGCGTGCAGATCGGCTATACCGTAAATGCAGTCGTAATCGTCGGCAAGCTTCAGCCAGTTGGTGATCGCGCCGATATAGTTTCCTATAGTTATGATACCCGTCGGCTGTATGCCGCTGTACACCACAGGTTTATTCATCCTTGCTCCTCAAAATATCGAAGACCGTCTTTTCCATGTCTTCCTTGTCTATCACCAGAGTATGTATCGGTTCGGCATACTGAAGTTTGGATATCTCCTCCGGCACCTCGACTCCGGTATAGTTATGCAGTCTTTTTATCGCCCTGAACGCGTCCGGCTCGTCGCTGCCCGTCAGACTTTTGTAAACGTCGTGCGCGAACTTGTAGGGCGAAGCCGTGGAAGCTATCACCGTCTTGGTCGGATCGCCCGTTTCGGTCAGATAGTCGTAATACGCGCTGACGGCGACGGCGGTATGCGGATCCAGAAGATAATCGTGCGTCTCGAAGAAATTGTCTATCGCCGAAGCCGTGTCCTCCTCGGTAGCGCAGTATCCCTGGAACTGAGCGAAGTTTTCGCCGAGTTTGTCGGCGTCGACGCTGTACATTCCGAAACGGCTCAGCTCGCTCATTATTTTGCAAACGTATTCGGGATCCCTGTCGCCCAGCTCGAACAGCAGCCTCTCCAGGTTGGAGCTGACGAGTATGTCCATCGAGGGCGACATCGTCTTGCAAAACGGACGGTTTACGTCGTATTTCCCGGTGGTAAAAAAGTCGGTGAGCACGTTGTTGACGTTGCTCGCGACAATGAGCTTACCTACCGGCACGCCCATGCGCATGGCGTAATATGCCGCCAGGACGTTACCGAAATTGCCCGTAGGCACCACGAAATTGACGGGATCGCCCATTTCGACAGCCTCGGCGCCCACAAGGTCCAAATAAGCGGACACGTAATAGACTATCTGAGGCATCAGCCTGCCCCAGTTTATCGAGTTCGCCGAAGAGAGCGCGTAACCCATTTTCCGCAGCTTTTCGTTACACTCCCTGTCTGTGAAAATACGCTTAACCGCCGTCTGGGCGTCATCGAAATTGCCCTTTATGCCGACCACGTGCACGTTTGAACCCGTGGTCGTCTGCATCTGGAGTTTCTGCAGTTCGCTGACGCCCTCGGAGGGATAGAAAACTATTATCTCGGTGCCTTCCACATCCTTGAAGCCTTCCAGCGCCGCTTTTCCCGTGTCGCCCGAAGTAGCCACCAATATCAGCGTTTTCTCGCCGCCCGCGTACTTTTTGCGCGCGGATGTCATCAGATAAGGCAGTATCGTCAGCGCCACGTCCTTGAACGCCAGCGTCGGACCGTGGAACAGCTCCATCACGAAAGAATCGCCGTCGATGTCTATTAGAGGAGCGGGTTCGCCGTCGGTAAACCTGGAATATGCCTTGTCGGCAAATTCCTTAAGTTCCGCCTCGGTATAATCGTCCAGATAGTATTTCATTATGCACGCGGCGCGCTCCGGATAATCCATCCAGAGCATGTTTTCCAATTCTTCCCTGTCCAGTTTCGGAAAAAACGACGGCACATAAAGACCGCCGTCCGGGGCTATCCCTTTCAGTATGGCGACGCCGCCGTAAACGGGCGCGGCGCCGCGCGTTCCGATAAATTCCATATTACTCCTTTTCTGCGTCCGCCAGTTCGCGTATGAAGTCGGGCAGTTCGTCGTAGTCCGCCGAAACCGTAAGCACGAACGTAGCCTCGGTTTTGTGCGAGATCGCCTTTAATCTTTCGTAAAATGCTCCCATCTCCGCAATAGGCTTGCCTATCATGCGGGCGGCGCCGTCGATAAAGAACAGACGTATGTCGTAATTGGCTTCCAGCATGCCCTGGATAAAGCCGATAAGTCCGTCCTCGGTGGTGATCTTGCATTCTTTTGTATTGGTAAAACGTATCTGATACTTTATTTCGCGGATATAACGCGAAGTATCGGTGATGAATACTATGTCGCCCAATTCCTTTGCGATGGCGGAATTGGCAAGGTCTATGATGCGTTTGGTTTTTCCGGTGCCTTTGGACCCGTATATGATTTTGATCATTAAAATCCTCTCTGACTTTTTTGGAAAGCGGAAACTTCCCTATATACATTGTACCAAATTCCCCGTAATTTTCAAGAGGGAATTTGCGCTCCGGTCATTTTTCGGAAGCGGTAAGCGCGGCATAACGAACGGGGTCTTCGGACTTTATTATTTCCTCCAGTTCCGCGTCGCTCATCACTGTCGTTCTGCCCTCGGCGTACTCGGCGTCCACCCGGTCTTTTACCGAAGCCACCAAAGGATCGCGCTTGTCGACTTTTTCGCCGTCCTTCAGCTTAAAATACGCGTTTATCCAGAACGCTATGCCCGCCAGCCCCGAATGCGAATCTATCGCCACCATCGGCGGACGGCCGAGGATCTTCTCGGTGTCGAATATATTATATATTTCCTTGTCTTTCATCATGCCGTCGGCATGTATGCCCGCGCGGGTGAGATTGAAGTTCCTGCCGACGAACGGCGTCCTGGGCGGTATGCGGTAGCCCATTTTCTTCTCGAAATACTCGGCTATCTCGGTGATTACATCCAGCTCCATGCCGTCGGTATCGCCGCGCAGCGAACAGTATTCGATTGCCATGGCTTCCAACGGGCAGTTGCCCGTCCTTTCGCCTATCCCCAAAAGCGTGCAGTTGACGCCAGAAGCTCCGTAAAGCCACGCGGTCGCGGCGTTGGTGACCACTTTGTAAAAATCGTTGTGACCGTGCCATTCCAGCAACTCTGAGGGTATTTCGGCGTAATGCTTCAGCCCGTAAATTATTCCCTGTACGCTCCTGGGCAGCGCCGCGCCTGGGTAGGTAACGCCGTAACCCATGGTATCGCAGCAGCGGATCTTGATCGGGATGCCGCTTTCGTCCATAAGCTCCTTGAGCCTGGATGCGAAAGGCACGACGAACCCGTAATAGTCCGCCCTGGTTATGTCCTCGAAATGGCAGCGCGGTTTGACGCCGATGTCCAGCGCCATCTTGACGACGTCGAGATATTTCTCCATCGCCTGGGCGCGGGTAAGATTCATCTTCTTGAAAATGTGATAATCCGAACAGCTGACGAGTATCCCCGTCTCTTTCAGTCCCATTTCCTTGACAAGCTTGAAATCGTTTGCCGTAGCGCGTATCCAGCTGGTGACCTCGGGAAACTCCAGTCCCAGATCCGTACAGCGTCGCACAGCCTCCTTGTCGGAATCGGAGTAGATGAAAAACTCGCTTTGGCGTATAAGCCCTTTCTTGCCGCCCAGACGGCTCATCAGCTTATATAAATCGACTATTTCGTCGGGGGTAAACGGTCTGGAACCCTGCTGCCCGTCGCGGAAGGTTGTGTCCGTGATCCACATCCGTTCCGCCGCGCGCATCGGCACGTGCATGAAATTGAACAGCGTTTTGGGCACCGATTCGTAGTCGAACATCTCTCTGAACAGATGCGGTTCCTTTACGTCCTGAAGTTCGTGCGTAAAGTTGTGCGTTTCCAGTAAGTTTACCGAGTCGTTGTAAAAAATTTTGTCTTTCATGGTTCCTCTTCCGGGGATTGTCGCCCCGCCGGTCATTCGGCTACGTCGCCGAGTTTGAGATTTCTGTCGTACAGCTGCAGCGCTTCCACCATTTCAAACATGTCGCCGTCCATAAAATCGGTCAGATTGTATAGCGTCAGCCCTATCCTGTGATCGGTCACCCTGCCCTGAGGGAAGTTGTACGTCCTTATCCTTTCGCTACGGTCGCCGGTGCCTACCTGGGTCTTGCGGTTAAGGGCGTATTCCTTGTCCTTTTGCGTCCTGAAATAGTCGTAAAGCCGCGAATTCATGACCTTCCACGCCTTTTCGCGGTTTTTTATCTGGCTGCGTTCGTCCTGGCATTCCACCACTATACCGGTCGGCAGATGCGTGATCCTGACGGCGGATTCGGTCTTGTTGACGTGCTGGCCGCCCGCGCCGCCGCTGCGGTAAGTGTCGATTTTGAAGTCTTTTTCGTTAAAATCCACGACAACTTCCTCGGCTTCGGGAAGTACCGCTACCGTGCATGTGGAGGTGTGTACCCTACCCTGCGATTCCGTTTCGGGCACGCGCTGGACGCGGTGCACGCCCGATTCGTACTTCATCTTGGAATATGCGCCCTTGCCGTTAAGCATGAACACCGCCTCCTTGACGCCGCCGAGTTCGGTCTCGTTAAGGTTGATCTCCTCGACTTTCCACCTGAGCCTTTCGGCGAAACGGTGGTACATCCTCATAAGATCCGCCGCGAACAGACTGGCTTCCTCGCCGCCAGCGCCGCCGCGGATTTCGATGATGACGTTTTTTTCGTCCATCGGGTCCTTGGGGATCAACAGTATCTTCAGCTCGTCTATCAGCGCAGCGCGTTTCAAACCGAGTTCCTCGTATTCGGCTTCGGCAAGTTCCGCCATTTCGTCGCCGGAGTCCATCATTTCGCGGCATACCGCGGCTTCTTCTTCTGTTTTGAGATATGCCGAATATTTTTCGGCGACCTCCTCCAGCGAAGCACGCTCCTTGACAAGCGACTGCCACAATTCGCGTTTTTTTACCGTCTCCGGATCGGATATCAGCCCGTCAAGCTCGTTGAAGCGCTTCAGCATGGCTTCCAGTTTTTCAAACATCGTATTTATCTCCTACGGTTTTTGCCGCGTCTACCGCAAAAGGCGAAAACACCAGCACCCTGTCCACCGGCGGCACGTTATAATCGCGCACTATTTCTGCTCTGAGACCGAATATCTTTTCTATTTTTTCCGCCTCTCCGATACCGGCTTCCAGCACCAGTCTGCCCCCCGGCTTCAGATGCAAAAGGTATTCCGCCGCTATACGTCTGTAAAAATCGAGACCGTCTAAGCCGCCGTCGAGTGCCGTATGCGGCTCATAATCCCTGACTTCGGTCTGCAGCGAATCGATGTCCGCAGTCGGAATATAGGGCGGATTGGCGACTATAACGTCGTATTTTCCGGGTATTTCCCCGAACAGATCGCTTTGCACCAGCTGTACGTCGGCTTTATACCGTCTTACGTTCTCGTCGGCAAGCGAAAGCGCTTCCACCGAAATATCCGAAGCCGTTACCGCGACGCCCGTTTCCAGATTGAGCGTGACCGCCACGGCGCCGGATCCCGTACACAATTCCAGCACCCTGACGTCGTCCCGTTCGGCTTTCGCGGCGGTGACGATATTTATCGCGGTCTCGGCAAGTATCTCGGTATCGCCGCGCGGTATCAGCGCGCGGGCGTCGCTGGAAAACGTCCTGCCGTAAAAACAGACTTCTCTAAGAACGTGCTGCAGCGGTTTCCCCGTAGCGCGTTCCTCGGCAAGTTCTGTCATGCGCCCGACGTCGTTTGCGGAAAAGAAACGGATGCTTTTCAGCGCGCCGAAAGTTTCCGTTTCGGTGACGAACATCATTATCAGTTCGGCTTCGTTGTCCGAGGCGCCTACGGGCTCCAGAATCTTTTTAAGCCGGAGCGCTACGTTTTCGCGCTTGGAAAAAGTAACGAATTTCTTTTCGGGTTCGGCGGGGTCTGACTGAAGCAGAATAACCTCTTTGAACGCCGCTATCGCAACCTCGACCATACTCTCGTCGGGTTCCCCGGTGGTCAGTCTTTGGAGCGCCAAACCCGGAGCTTTGAGAACCCTTACGAAAGGATTGTCGAATTTGGCGGCGGTCTTTAAAACCTCGTATGAAAGCCCGGCTATCACGGGTATCAGGGCTATCCTGACCAGCACTTCGAGTATAGTTAATTCGGGATCCCAGCCTATAAGCGCAAAGAACAGCGCGTTGAAAAATATCGACACCGTCATGACTATGAAAATAAAGTTGGTGCCGCATCTGTCGTGGAAACGCGTATGCTTCATGACGTTTGCCGCGCTCAGTTCTTCGCCCGCTTCGTAACAGGCGATGGTCTTGTGTTCCGCGCCGTGATACGCAAACAGCCGTCTGATATCCTTCATTCTGCCCACCAGAGCAAGGTAGGCGAAAAATACGGCAAGTTTAAGCACGCCTATCGTCAGGTTTTCTATAAGGATCCTGAGATAATCGTTCAGCGCGTCTAGCTTTATCAGCGTATATATACCGTGGGTAACGTAGGTGGGTACGACCACGAAAATGACTACCGCCAGAAGGACGCCGAGTACGGCGCCGACCGCGGCGGCGAGTTTCATCGGATTGATCTTTAGTTTTTCTTCGAGTTTTTTTTCGAAAGGCGTGGCTTCGGCTTCCGGATCGTCGCCGTAAACCTCGCCGGAGCGCATAAGAATGCGCGTGCCGTCTATAAAACTCTGCACGAATGCGACCACGCCGCGTAGGACGGGTATTTTTTTGAGGGCGGATTTGTCGTCGCGGATGCGTCGGCTTTCGAGCTGAACGACTCCGCGCGGATCGCGTACCGCGACGGCTTCCGCGCCCGGTCCGCGCATCATAACGCCTTCGAGCACTGCCTGTCCGCCTATAGGTGAGCAGTTTTTACGCGCCATAACTTCCTCTTACTAGCAAAATAGGTGCAGTCGCCTGCACCTATCCGTTCATTTCCGACAGTAATTATTTCTTGCCGTAGCGCTTATAGAACGAATCGACGCGGCCGCCGACGTCCACTATCTTTTGCTTGCCCGTATAGAACGGATGGCACTGATTGCAAATATCCACTTTGAGAACGTCTACGTTTTTGGTGGTGCCTGCTCTGAATTTCGCGCCGCAAGCGCAAACAACGTCTACGACTTTGTAATTCGGATGAATTTTCTCTTTCATATTTCTACCTCTATATTATGGCGTATTACGCGTGAATGCTTAGCTATTATATATACTCCGAGGGCGCTTGTCAACTGTTTTCCCGTCTTTTTATAATTTATACGTCATACTTTGATCGCGGGCATTACGTAGCGCGAAGGATCGTCGCTGAGTTCCTCGAAAAGCTTGCCCGCGTCTTTTAACGGCACGACTTTGTCGATAAAACCGTCGAAATTGATTATCTTCTGTGCCAGCAGATTGATCGCAGCCACGAATTCCTCCCTTGCCGCGGTGACTCCGCTGACGGTCAGATTCTTTGCCGCAATTTCGGAAATATTGCATTCCATCCTGGGCGCGAAAGAGGTGTGCAGCCCCGAAATCACCGACGTGCCGCCCTGGGCGGTTATGTTATAAAGGTAATTCGGGGATACGTTGGGCAGCGTCTGGATGACGGTGTGGTCCGCCATTCTGCCGCCGGTAATGCTTTTTACGCGCACCGTGACGTTTTCCTTGGACTCGTCTACGGTATAATAGATCCCCGCTTTTTCGGCGATCCTGAGGTATCTGGCGTCGGAAGTGATAAGTATCGGAATACCCTGGTAATACAGCGCCAGTTCCGCCGTCACCACCGCCAGCAGCGAACCGCCTATGACCGCGACGTAATCGCCCTTTTTGAGCCTTAAGGTCTTGATCGTCTTAAGAGCTATCGCCACGGTATCGGCAAAAACCGCCTCTTCTTCCTTTACGTTTTCGGGGAAAGCCACCACGTTATCGGGCGGCAGCGCGATGAAATCCCTCAGAAAGCCGTCCTCGTCCACGCCGTAAAGTTCGGGCGGAGCGTAGCCGCTTTCCTCGTCACCGTCGATGTCGATGTACGGATTGAGTATTACCTTGCCTCCGAGTTTCAAACCGTATTCGTCCCTGTCCTCGGAAACGATCGCGGTCGCCATTCTGCAGGGCACCCGAGGATAAGCCACGTCGGCTTTGCCCTCGAACACCGCCACGTCCGTAAGCGTCGGGCATATAAGGCTCATTTTCAGCTTTACGAAAGATTCGGGCGGATTGTTTTCGCACTCCACCTCCTTGAAAAATCTATCTCCCGTGGCTTTATACAGTTTCATTTTGCCCCTCCGGATACTTATGTCGAAATTATATCACACCGACGCGATTTTTGCAAGAGAAACGACTGAAAACGTAATAAATGGAGCGCCTGCTTTAAGCTGCGGGAACGCATACGGCAAAGCCGCGGCGAAACGCCGGCTACAACAGCTCAGCGACCTTTGCCACGTCGCCCGCGCCCAGTAAAAGCACCATATCCCCCGGCCGCAGATACGCCGCCAGCGCGGCGGCAAGTTTCATCGAGTCCTCGTAGTAATAGCATTCTCCGCCCGTTTTGGCAAGTTCGCAGTAAAGATCCAGCGCGCTCTTTCCGCCTCCTTTTTCACGGGCGGAATATTCCTTGAAGACGAACACCGCGTCGGCGTCGCAGAAGCAGTAAGTAAACTCTTTCAGCAGCATTTCCGTCCTGCTGAAGGTGTGCGGCTGAAAGACGGCTATGACGCGTTTGTGCTCCATGCCTAGCGCGGTATGTATCGCGGCGCGTATTTCCGTGGGGTGATGAGCGTAATCCGCGTACAGCTTGGCGCCGCCGCAGGGCTTTACGTATTCGAACCTGCCGCGGACGCCGATAAATCGTTTCAACCCCTGGCAGATATATTTGTCTGCAACACCCTCGATCCTTGCCGCACCCGCCGCGGCAAGCGCGTTGTATACGTTGTGCTTTCCGGGCACCGACAGCGCAATATCGATATCTGGTCGCCCCGATTGGCGTATACGGAATCCGTAACATCCGTTTTTAAGCATTCTCAAATCGACGCCTTTCAAATCGGCGTTACTTTCGAGTGCATAAGTGAACACTTCTTTATATGCGGTTTCGCGCATACGGTAAAACTCGGTATCGGCATTGATCACGGCTGTGCCGCCGGGCTTGAGATTTGACGAAAAGGCGGCGAAAGCCTCGAACAGTTCCTTTTCGTTCCTATAAGTGTCGGGATGATCCGGCTCTACTGCGGTAACGACAGCGACGTCGGAGCTTAGCGACAGAAAACTGCGTTTGTATTCGCAAGCTTCGGTAATGAAAACGGAATCGCCGCGGTAACTGAGATTGCCGGAATCGAAGGTATGTCCGCCGATGTGCGCGGTATAAAGTTCGCCCGCTTCCCTGAACACCGAAGCCAGCATCGCGGCCACGGTGGTTTTGCCGTGCGTGCCTCCGACGGAGATCACTTTGGGATAGCGCGCTGCGATCTCACGCAGCAGAAAGTCGCGTCTTATGCGCTTTTTGCCGAGCCTGACCGCTTCTTTAAGTTCCGGATCGTCCGAGGGCACGGCGCCGGAATACACTACCAGATCGGCTTCAGCCACCGCTTCGGGATGCGAACCCGGCAATACGGTTGCGCCCCACTCGCCAAGTTCCTCCAGTTCGGCGGAATACCTGAGATCCGATCCGGACACGGAATACCCCTTAAGGATCATCAGCTTAGCCAAAGCCGACATGCTGACGCCGCCCATACCGATAAAATGGATTTTCCCACCCGATAGCATATCCTATAATATGCCGCAGAAGCGGGGTTGGTGTTAATTTTCCGAAACTATATTGTAATCGGCGGCGGCTCGGTGTATAATTGGTTCACCGCTTTCGAGATAAGGAGAATTTATGAAGGTAACCAAGGTAAGACTGCGTCCCGCAAAAAAGGATTCCAACGTGCTGGCGGTCGCCAGCGTCACTTTCGACGACGAGTTCGTCGTCCACGGCATAAAACTTCTGAACGGAGAAAAAGGGCTGCTGGCGGTAATGCCCGGCAAAAAAATGCCCGACGGCAGCGTGCGGGACATAGCGCATCCAGTCAACAGCGATGCCAGAGCACACCTGACCGAAGCGCTGCAAGAGGAGTATCTGAAATTTGCAGTCAGCCGCTAGCTATTCCGCCATACGCGCGTCCTCAGCGTCCGAGGCTCCTAAAGATTCGTAATACATAAAATCGACCTTTCCCAAAGCCGTATATTTCAGCTTGTCCACAAAGACGATCTCCCGCGGCACGGCATAGCGCATTATGCGCGAGGATATCGCCGCTCTCAGTGCGTTTTTAAGCTCTCTGTCCGAAAACGCGTTGCTTTCCTTTTCAACGTACAAGCATACGTACGGTTTGCCGGCAGAATTCGTTTTTCTTGCGGCACAAGCTCCCGAAACTCCTTTTACGGTAACCGAAACAGCCTCTATTTCGGACGGAAAAATATTGATAGCGGCTATTTTGAAGCTGCGTTTCGACCGCTCGGAAAAGTACAGATATCCGTCCTCGTCCATATATCCGGTATCGCCTGTTTTAAGCCAGCGCATGCCCGCGGCATCGGTAAATATCGCGGCGTCGGTGCTCTCGTCGTCGCCCAGATATCCGCTCATCAGCGAAACGGCAAAAACCTCTATTTCGCCCGGCATACCGGGCGGCAGCACCTTGCCGTCGGCGCAAATGCGTATCCTGTTGCCGTTTAGCGGCAGCCCCTGCGAACGCTCCTTTGTTCTGCCGACAGGGTTGACCGTGACGACCGAAGCAGTCTCGGTCAGTCCGTAGCCCTCCAGTATCTCGGCGTCGCCGCCGAAAGATGCCACTTTTAGGTCGAAAGCGCGTTTGACTACGGGGCTAAGTACGTCGCCGCCGCAGAAGACCCTGCACAGATTTTTAAGCGCTTTGCCCCTGAAAGCGCGCTCCTCGGTCAGTTTGCGGTACATGCTCGGCACGCCGGCAAGGTGAGTTACACGGTGCTTTTTTATCATACGCGCCGCTTCGCGCGCCTTGAAGACGGGTTCCAGCACCACGCGGATCCTGCATGCGACGGTGTGCATGGCTATACCCAAGCCGAAACCGTGAAATATCGGCAGCATCATCAGCATCGCGCCGTCCGAAGGTATCAGCGAAGGATCGGGGTGAACGCTGGTCACGACGGCTTCCTCCAGCATATTCAGCGCTTTTGCCGGTATCAGGGCGGTTTTCGGCTGCCCCGTAGTGCCGCCGGAATGTATGCACGCCGCCGTATCCGAGCCTTTTCCCGTATCCGCAGCAGCCTCGTCCATACCTTCGACCGCCTCGAAATAGTCAACGTTTTCTTTTATTTTCGTAAGTTTATATAATATTTTAAGCTCTCTCCTGAAATACAGAGGGCTGCACAGCACGACTTTTACGCCCGCTTTTTTAAGCGTTTCCGCGTGCCTGAAATACAGTTTGTCGTATAAAAACAGCACCTTGGTGCCCGTCTGCAACAGTATCCGTTCCAAAGTCGCCGACGGCAGTCTGGGATTAATGAGATTTGCAGTTCCCGAAACCGCGGAAGCGGCATAAAGCGCGAAGACCGCTTCGGGTATATTAGGCAGCATTATACCGATAAAAGAATGCGAAAAACCGTTTTTTTTCAGATAAGAGGCTGTTTTTAACACATATCCGACAAACTCTGCCTGAGTAAATTTCTCCGAATAATATTCCAGCAAAATTTTTTCGGGTTCCTTAAGCCAATCCGTCAGATATGCGAATATACCTTTATCCACGTTCATAATCTAATAATACAATTATTGACGCCGATTTGCAAGAATTTACTCGGCTAAAAGAGGTGAATATGCAGTTAAGCGAAATTTTCGGAAAAAGCATCGTATCGATCGGTTCGGCAAAGACGCTGGGCGTCGTAAAAGGCGTATATATCGACCCTGAAACATATTCGGTCGCAGGCATATCCACGGATGAAGATATGTACATGCTTCCGTGGGATTCGATATATGCGGTAAACGACATATTGACGACCGCCGATACGGGGCTTACAAGCGCAAAAGGAACATATATTCATATCAACATAGGCGCATACGTTTACACCGCACGCGGAAAAGCCGCCGGGAAGGTCGAGGACGTTTTCGTAAACTCCAAGCGGAAGAGCGTTAAAACCGACGCCGGCAGCCTTTCTCTGAAAAGGATAGGCGCCGCTTCGGGAAACACGGTCATACTCTCCGCTGCGGCGAAAAAACCCCTGCCTGCCGCTCGGCTGCTCCCCGCGCTTGACGGTTTCGTTCCGGGCAAAGCGTCGGTTTCCGATAAAAACGGATACGGATTTTTGGTCGGTAAAAAAGTGGCGCGCGAGGTGTCCGACATCGGCAGATCATTCGTGCTGATGGCGGGAACGATAATAACCGACAATATCGTCAAAAACGCACTGAAAGCGGGTAAGATAGCCGACCTGGTGGCTACGTCCTCCGACTAAAACAAAGGGCGGAAAATTCCGCCCTTTCCGATTCGATCCGCTTCCGCTCCGAGACGGAGCGGAAGTTTTTTCCGACCGTTTATTGCGCCGAAAATTCCGACGAATCGCACTTGGGACATTTCGAGGGCGCCTTGGAGCCATTGAATACGGTTCCGCAGTTGTTGCATCTGAAACGTCTGCCGGCAGCGGATTCCGAATCGGAAACGCCGACGTATGAGCCTTTGGACGAGGAATTAGCCGCGCCCGAAGCCGCTCTGTTGGTCGCGCCTGACTCCATGTTGCCGCATTCCGCGCCCGAAGCGCGGTTTTTGGCGCCGTTCACGTTGCGCGAGGACGATTCCATGCCACCGGCGGCATTACGGTTTTTGGCGCTTTCCATGTTGCCCGACTTGCAGTTTTTGTCGGGAGTGGAGCAATCCGATACTTTGTTGGTCATATTGAAACCTCCTGAATTGATACAGGTATTTTCTCCATAGCGTAAGGATTTTATTCCGGGATTAAAAAAACGGCAAAAAATTTTATTTTGC
>CALVZV010000004.1 GCA_944372665.1 uncultured Clostridia bacterium | reverse complement strand
GACAGATGATCGTCCAAGACAGAACTCGGCTTACAGGCTAACTCAAAAAACCCGCCTTTCGGCGGGATTTTTGATATCAGAATAATTCTTCGTCTGAACCGAACGAATTTATTCCGCAACGCTAAAGTCATACCTTTTTAAAAACCTTGTTCCAATGCTTAATACAATAAAAAAATCGGTCAATGCGTATAGACAATAACTGCGCAAAATGCTGAAAAAAAGCGCGTTTTGAAAAAAATTGTCAACATCGGACGAATATTCGAATATCATAATTTCATACGGGGGTTGATTATCATATTAGAAGGCTTTTTCGCGCTACTCAGTAACATTCTGATCCTGAGCGCGGGTATCGACTCGCACAATTCTTTTCCGCACCCTTTGTCCAAGGAAAAAGAACGGGAATATCTTTTAAAAGCCGCCGCGGGCGACAAGGAAGCGAAGGATATCCTCATAAAACACAATTTAAGGCTCGTCGTCTACATCGCCAAAAAATACGTCAACTATCCCGACAAGGACGAACTGGTGTCCGTGGGTACTATAGGTCTGATAAAGGCGATAAACAGCTATACCCCCGAAAAAAGCGCCACTCTCGCGACCTACGCTTCGAGGTGTATCGAAAACGAAATTTTAATGGCGATGCGCGGCTATAAAAAGCGCAAAAACGACGTGTCGATTTACGAACGCGTGGGTTCCGACCGCGAGGACGGCGACGTAACGCTGGTGGATATGCTGAAAATAGACGAGGAGGAAGGCGTCTGGGCGGCGGTGGAAAGCAGGTTCGTCCGTGAAAGCCTGACCAGGCTGATCGCAAAATATCTGACGGAGCGCGAAGCCTTCCTGATCCGCTCGAGGTTCGGTCTGGACGGCTCCGCTCCCAAGACCCAGCAACAGACGGCGGAGATAATGAAGATCTCGAGATCCTACGTTTCGCGCATAGAAAAAGCCGCCCTGCAGAAGCTGAGGAAGGGAATCAAAAAAGAACATCTGGAATTTTGATCAGAAATCGGGAGTTATCTCGAATTTTTTGCCGCCGAGGCGGGAAAGCCGATTGCCTTTCGGGATATTTCCGAAAACGAGTTTGTACGCGGTAAGATACTGCCGCTTTGCGCGCATAAGGCGGTTAAGATCGAAATCCCCGTACTTGGTATCCCCCAAAACAGGATGCCCGAGGTGAGCGGCGTGCGCGCGTATCTGGTGGGTTTTACCCGTATACAGCCTTATTTCGGCATAGGTCAGTTCACCGTCGCGTATCCCGATCGGTCTTATCCCCGTCTTTATGGGCACGAAGCCCTTTTGGGGCGCGTCGGAGATCTCGACCAGACCTTTTTCGGAGTCTTTTTTTAAAAATGCGTTGAAAACGCCCTCTTTTTCGACGACTCCGCCGAGTAGAGCGACGTAATACTTTTCTATCGACGAAGAGCGAAAAAGCGAAACCGCGTCTTCGAAAGCCTTTTCGTTTTTGGCGAATATCAGTATCCCGCGCGTGTTGGTGTCCAGACGGTGGACGGGGATATACTCGGCGCCCGACTCGGCGGACACGAGTTTTGCGAACAGCCTCGTTTCGGTGCCGCGCGGTTTTACCGCTATCATCACGTCATCGTCCTCGTAAAGCCTTTCGGACTTGAACGACGGGATGCCGTCTTCCGAAAAAATCTTGATTTCGTCGCCGGGATTTATAAAAACTTCCTTTTTTACGCGCTTTCCGTTGACGGCTATCCTGCCGTCCGAAAGCATTCTCCTGAATGAAGAAAATTGAAGCCCCGGAAGGAGCTGAGAAAGGTATTTGCCGAGTTTTACGCTTTTTGCGCCGTCGTAAAGGTAGGACTTCACTTTTTCTCCTCGGCGTCGGCTTTGGTCAGTTTCATTATCTCCTCCATCAGCGTGTTGATGTCCTTGAACTGACGGTGTACGGAAGCGAAACGAACGTAAGCGACTTCGTCGAGTTCCTTCAGCCCTTCCATTACCAGTTCGCCGATCTTTTTGGAGGAGATCTCCTGAGCGAGCGTATTGTTGACCTGCTTTTCGATGTCGGAAACCATTTTGTCGATCTTCGCCATGGAAACGGGGCGTTTCTCGCACGCCTTGATTATGCCGTTCTTTATCTTGTTGATGTCGAAGATCTGGCGGGTGCCGTTGTTCTTGATGACCAGTATCGGCGTGGACTCGATCTTTTCGTAGGTGGTATAGCGCTTTGCGCAGGCGGTACATTCGCGCCTGCGACGGATACTCGTTCCGTCCTCGGAAAGTCTGGAATCCACTACTTTGCTGTCAAGACCGCCGCAAAACGGGCATTTCATACACTCACTTCCTGTCGTTTGATGAGTATATTGTAGCATTACGGCGCGGATTTTGTAAAGTTATTTGGCGAGTTCCCTCGTATTTACGGGTAAAAGTTCCACCAAAATGACGTCGTCGCCTATCTTGACGACCTTCTGCCAGGGAATGAAAATGTTTTCGGCGCCCGTAAAATTCTTGAAAAACTTTTTTTCGCCGCCCGCGACCAGTCCTATGACCTTGCCCGTGCAGTGGATGGCTATGTCCACTATCCTGCCCAGCTGTTTGCCGTCGGACACGTTGACGACGTCTTTTTCGCGCAATTCGCAAAAGGTGTAATCTATTCCCGCGTCACCCATTAATATGTAAACTCCGCTGCATATAAAAATATATGACCGCGGAGCCAGGATCAGAACCTATACCCCGAAACATTCTTTCAATCGGTTTACCGCCGATTTTTCGAGTCGGCTGACCTGTGCCTGAGACATCTGCAAAGCCCTTGCTATTTCCGTCTGAGTGGCGCCTTTGTAATAGCGCATCACGACGACCTCTTTTTCGCGTTCGGGCAGCGATTCGACTCCGTCGCGGAGCAAAATCCTTTCGGCATAGTCGGTTTCCGCGCGCGGATCTTTTACAAGATCTATCAGCTCCGTGGAATCCTCGCCGTCTCCGAAAGCCTCCTGATACAGCGACTGCGGCTCGCTTATAGCGTCCAACGCTCCTACCACTTCGTAAACGGGGATATCCAGTTCCGCCGCGATCTCGTTGAGTCCGACTTCGCGCACTCCGCGCGCTTCCAGACTTTCGCGGGCTTTTACCGCCTTGTATGCGACGTCGCGCACGTTTCTTCCTACCTTGAACGCCGTCGATTCCCGGATAAATCTCCTGATTTCCCCGAGGATCATCGGTATCGCGTAGGTGGAAAACTTCACGTCAAGCGTTACGTCGAAATTATCCAGCGATTTCATAAGCCCCAGCATGCCTACCTGAAACAGCTCGTCCGGACTTTGCTTAACGTCACGGAATCTCTGGACCGCGCTGAGCACGAGTCTTGCGTTGGCAAGCAAAAATTTCTCTCTCAATTCCGTATGTCCGCTTTTTATGAGCCGGAGCATATCTTCCTGTTCTTTCCTTGCCAGCACGGGCAGCTCTTCCGTCTTTACACCGGTAACTTTTCTTACCATACGGGATGCCTCCTGTACGGTAAGTATGCTCCTCATTTCATTTTTTATTATTCAGTTTTTCCATTTTTCTTCGCTCTTTATGTATTCGCGCTTCAACCTGTCGATAATTTTCTTTTCCAGACGCGATATGTACGACTGGGAAATGTTCATTATATCGGCTATCTCCTTCTGAGTACGCTCCTTTTCACCGTAAAGCCCGTAACGCATTTTTATGATCAGCTTGTCGCGTTCGTTAAGACGCGAGAACAGTTCCCGTACCAGGTTTTTTTCGACCTCGGATTCCAGATCCTTGTAAACCTCGCCGCCGTCGGTGCCCAGTACGTCCGAAAGCAGGAGTTTGTTGCCCTCCCAGTCGACGTTCAGCGGCTCGTCCAGACTGACCTCGTTGCGGGTACGGAGCATTTTCCTCAGATACATCAGAATCTCGTTTTCTATACACCTCGAAGCGTACGTGGCAAGCTTGATCTTTTTGTCGTTGTTATAGCTCCTGACGGCTTTTATAAGCCCCATGGTGCCCACGGATATCAATTCTTCCATGTCCACGCCGGTATTGTCGAAACGCTTGGCAATGTACACCACCAGCCTCAGATTATGCTCCACCAGCTTGTTGAACGCCTCGGAATCGCCCTCGGTGTTGGCTTTCAGCAACACGGCTTCCTCCTCCGGTTCCAGCGGATTCGGCAGCGCGACCATATAATCGACGCTGATAGATTCCGCCAGCCCGGTCCCGGCAAATATTTTTTTCAGAAAATTTCTGATCCTTTCGAATATAGCGATCATCAGCCCTCCAGGTCTTTCAGATATTCGTTTTCATATCCTTATGAATAAGCACGTCGTATCCGCGCTTACCCATTTTATCGGATATAAGCGCGGGAGTACTGTATAGCTTATGCCTGTTTTTGTCGTAATATATCTTATACTCCAGCCTGGTTTTGGGCAGCACGCCTATGCCCGAAACCGTGTCGACAGCCATATACCCGTCGGCGGTAACGCCCAGCTTTGCGGCGGCTTTACGGGATACGACTATCACCGCCTCGCCGTTGTCGTACAAAGCGTTTCCGGTATCCAGATAACCCTTGAAGCGGTGCTCCCTGCCCGAAGCGTCGGCGATCAACACGTCGTATATCAGCTTCGAAGAGCGCGCTTTTTTGACTATCGACGTCATGACGCTCACCGAAACCGCGCATATCCCTGCCGCCACGCCGTACCATTCCGCTTCAACAGAAGTGAAGCGTTCCAGAAAATACACCGTGCCCGCCGCACTTAACAAAACGAATACGAATCCTGCCGAAACAGTACAAAATTCGCCAAAAGACAGCTCTTTTTTGACTATAAGCAGCGCCGCAGAAACCAGCGAAACGGAGAATACCGCTTCGCTCAGCACCGGCACAGGTCGTATGTACGCAACGCTTATAAGCGCCGCGCAGGCAAAGGCGCGCCATAATTCTATCCCGCCCGCAAACGAAGCCGCGGCGAAAACAAAAGTGTACGCTATTACGAATATTTCGAAAACAAACAGTATTCCGTCGCTCATTTTTTCAATAAAAAAGAGCCGAACGCTTCGTTCAACTCTTCTTTTGTCGTGCTTATATAACAGGGCGGGCTATTTATCTTTTATCCTTAAGCCTTTGTAAAAACGGAGGTATGTTCCTGGAGTCGCGCGGCTCCTGCCTTATGGGCGGGATCTCGTCGGCGGCGACTTCGCGCACGGCATGGCGCGGCTCTTCCCTGGACAGCGCCTCCGAACCGAACCCGTACATCGAATCCATCTGCGGATTTCTGTCGTTCCTGGCGGTGAACATGGGACGCGGAGAAGTGTAAATGTTCTTGTTCTCCTGCTGCGGTTCGAATCCCGTAGCGATAATGGTGATCATGACTTCGTCCTGAAGCTCCTCGTCTATGCCCATTCCGAATATGATCTTCGCGTTGGGGTCGACGACCTCTTTTACAAGCGACACGGAATCGTGCACCTCGTCTATGGTCAGACCCGTTCCGCCCGATACGTAGATGATAAGTCCCGTCGCGCCCTGAATGTTGGTTTCGAGCAGCGGCGACTGCACCGCCTGTCTGACGGCGTCGAGAGTGCGGTTGTCGCCCTTGCCTTTGCCGATGCCTATGTGGGCGTTGCCCTTGTTTTTCATTATCGCCTTGATATCGGCAAAGTCGAGGTTTATAAGCGACGGAGTGACGATTATGTCGGTTATTCCCTGTATTCCCTGGCGCAGAACGTCGTCGGCGACCTTGAAAGCCTGAACGAGCGGAGTGCCCTTGGGTACGTAAAGCTGTATCTTTTCGTTAGGAATGATAAGCAAGGTGTCCACGACGCCTTTCAGCTTTTCGATACCGGCGTTGGCATTTTCCATCCTCGTCTTGCCCTCGAAGGTTTCGAAAGGCTTCGTAACGACCGCGATCGTCAGAATATTGAGGTCCTTTGCCATTTTTGCGATGACGGGAGCGGCTCCCGTACCCGTACCGCCGCCCATGCCTGCCGCGATAAACAACAGATCGGTGTCTTTCAATACTTCCGCGATGGCGTCTTTGGATTCCTCTGCGGCTCTCGCGCCCATTTCGGGATCGGCGCCGGCGCCGAGTCCTTTGGTAAGGTTGGCTCCGAGCTGGATTTTGTACTGCGCGCGGCTGAGGTTCAACGCCTGCATGTCGGTGTTGGCAGCCACGAACGTGCACGAGGTCACTCCGGCAAGTATCATGCGGTTGATGGCGTTGCCGCCGCCTCCGCCCACGCCTATCACTTTTATCTTTGCCATACCGTATCCGCCGGGTACGGTGGGAAGTCCAAGATTGTCGGTCATTCCGTAGTTATCGTTCATTATCTGTTGGTCCTCCTGAAGAGTTTCTCTTTGAGTTTATATATAAATCCGAATTTTTCGCGTTCGGCTTTTTCCAGATTCTTGCGTTGAACGCCGATAAGACCTGCCAAAGACGCGAAACGCGGTTTATCGAAAGGTTTAAGCACAGGTCCGACGATCTCGGTTTCGTGTCCCGTCACGCGCCTGACTATGTCTTTGGCGCCGGGAATACCCTGAAAACACGAGCCGGTAAGCATTATTTTGTAATCTGAGGGCAGTCTGAACAGGAACGACGCAGCCGCAACGACAATTTCCTCGGCGATCTGCTCTACCCTCGCGGAGCATACGTCGTTGGTATGCACTATGTCGTAATCGAAACTTTCGCCGCCTACGCTGACGAAATATTTTTCGCCGCCCGTGGGATGCAGGTTGAAATTCAGCTTGTCAACCACGGCGGCAGCGTTTTCGAAAGGCATTTTGTCAACGAACATAAGGTCGCCGGCGAGATGCCCGCGCCCCAGCGAAAACGAAGTCTGTCCCAGCATTCCGTCGCCGTACGCGTAAGCCACGCCCGTGGACATATAGCCCGCGTCCACCAACAGTACGCCCGTATCCCTGGCTTCCTCGGGAACTATATACATGACTTCCGCCAGCATCGCGGGAGCATATTCGAACCTGACGCCGGTCATTTCGGAAATTTTATCGAATAACGCGATAAAGGAATTGACGCAGAAAACATAGGACATCTGGCAGGTGAGCTTGGCTGTCTGCTTGCCTACGGGCACGATCTCGGCGTTGCCCGAATCCAGCGTAAACCAAACCGGAGACGCGGAAATTACCGTTTTGAGCTCGGCTTCCGGCGGCTCGCCGGCGATTATCTCGTCCACGTCTTTTTCGGTCACCGTTCTGACCGCCCCGAAGTTTTTGACGATCTCCTTGCAAAAAACCGAGGTGAACTCGGCAGGCACCCCCACCATTATCTCCTCGGGCTCCGCAAAAGCCGTTTTTGTGCAACTTTCTATCAGGGATTCCACCGCGCCGATAAGTTCGCTCTTATCCAAAAATTCCCCGTCCTGATATCCGGAATAATTCGCGGACGCATGGAACGCGAAACTGTCGGCAAATTTTTTGTCCTGCATCACGAGCGTTATTACGTCGCTGGTAATGTCCAAAACCGCAACTTTTTTATTTGTCATATCGGGACGGTGACTCCTTCCGCATACAATATTGTATTATAATAATTAATTATATATAATAATACGCGCGTTGTCAACGGTATTTTGGGGGATTATTATAAATTAGAACAATTTTTATAATAAAAAAATCGAATATGTCTAGTTTAACGCGGAAATATATTCGTAATACGCCGCCTCGGTCCTCTCCGCCACGTCGTCGGAGTCGAGATAAGCTATACTGAACGTTCCGCCCGTTCTGGTCGTGCACACGATACTGTCGCCTTCGAAAGATATTTCCTTCAATAACGCCGCTATGGCTTCGTCGGGCAGACCCGCGGCTCTGAGCCCCTTAGCCAAGTCGCGGATAATGCCGAACACGGGCAGATTGAAGCTGTTGCCGACGGTGACGCCGCGCACTATCACTATTTCAGATTTATCCAGCGAGGACTCGTCCGTCGTCTTGTTCAGCTGAAAGTCCCTGTCGGCAAGCGCATAGCCCGTACCGTTCATCAGAGGAACGGCGAAAAGCGGATAATTCAGATCCAGATATACTGTGACTTTGTTGGGAAAAGAGCGCACAACGTCGATGACGGATACGGATCTGTCCGGGAAAGCGGCCAAAACCCTGCGTTTAAAGTCGTTTTCGTTGACGCTGAGAATGGACGCGCCCGTTTCGATTTCCAGCACCGAATAGATCTCGTCCGCCTCGGAGTCGGTGCAGTTTTCCGTGAAAACGAGATTGACCTCGCCGACTCTGCACAGGTTTCCGAACACGGCGATGGTAGCGACCAGCACCACTCCTATCACGATGGAAATTATCTTCAGTTTCACTTATTCCGAACCTTTGTTACCGACGCGCCCAGCGCGTTTAATACCTTTTCGGGTGCGGCGTAGCCTCTTTCGATATGCAAGCCGTTTTCGACGACGGTGGTCCCGCGCGCTTTCAGCCCTGCCAGCATCAATGCGGCGCCGCCTCTTAGATCCATTGCCTGGACCTGTGCCGCCGAAAGCGTGCGGACGCCTTCGAATACCGCCACTCTTCCTTTTACTTTAACCGAAACGCCCATTTTTGTCAACTCCGCGAGATGTTTAAATCGGGTTTCGAAAATATTTTCGACAATTACGGTGCTGCCTTCGGATACAGCCGCAAGCACCGAGAACGGCGCCTGCAGGTCGGTGGGAAACCCCGGATACGTACCCGTTTCCACTATTCCCACGGCCTTCGGGCGCCCGTCGGCGCGAACGGATACCGAATCGGAATTATAATCGACTTCCGCGCCGCTTTCACGCAGTTTGCCTATCAGGCTGAAAACGTGTTCGGGACGCGCCGCGCTCAGCGTCACCTCTCCTCCGCATACCGCGGCGGCGATCATATATGTACCCAGCGCTATCCTGTCGGGCATGACTCTGAATTTCGCGCCGCGCGCTTTGTCCGTTCCCTCTATTTTTATGATCTGAGTGCCCGCTCCTTCCACCGCGGCGCCCAGCATTGACAAAAAATTGCCGAGGTCCTCTATTTCGGGTTCCCTGGCAGCGTTATGTATCACCGTGCTGCCTCTTATGCCCGCCGCCAGCAACATGACGTTTTCCGTAGCTCCGACGGACGGATAATCCAGCGTAACTTCGGCGCCGTGCGCGTTGGTCGCGTCGCACAGCAGATACCCGTATTCTTCGCGTATCCTTACGCCCATTTCCCTCAGCGCCTTCAGATGGATGTCTATCGGACGCAGCCCGATGTCGCAGCCGCCCGGATACGCCACTTTTGCAGCGCCCGCCCTTGCTAAAACCGAGCCGAGCATGAATACCGAACTCCTCAGCTCCCCTGCAAGCTCCGACTTTATCTCGTGCGAACGCATATCCTCCATTTTAAGCCTGACGTTGTCGCCTATGCGTTCGGTTCTGCCGCCCAGCGACGAAAAGATCTTCATCATGTTTTCGACGTCGGCGATCTCGGGGCAGTTGTACAACTCCACTTCGCTGTCGGACAATACGGCGGCGGCAATCAGCGGCAACGCCGAATTTTTCGCGCCCTGTACCGTAATGTTGCCTTTTAAATATATCGGTTTACCGTAGGCATCCGACGAATTGTTTATTATGTATCGTGTCACAGTACATTGTATGCGCTCTCCGGCGTTTTAGCCAAAAAATCAATCCGGCTTTCCCAGTCTCATCAAAGCAGCCGACGCGCACATAAATACCATCAGCGACGTCCCTCCTGCCGACACGTACGGAAGCGGCACTCCCGTAGGCGGCACCGAACCCGTCACGACGGCTACGTTCAGAAGCGTCTGCACGGCTATAACCGCGGTTATCCCGAACGCCGCCAGCCGTCTGAACGCGTCGGTATTCATGACGGCTATCCTGATACCCGCGTAAATCATGACCGCATAAACCGCCAGTACCGCTATACAGCCTATGACGCCCAGTTCCTCGCCTACGACCGAAAATATGAAATCGGATTCGGCAAAAGGCAAAAACAGATATTTCTGTCTGCTGTTAAACAGCCCCACTCCGAAAAATCCGCCCGAACCCAGAGCGTAATACGACTGGATAAGCTGATATCCTTCGGCGCGCGGATTCTCCCAAGGATCCAGGAACGCCAGCATTCTGCCGACACGATACGGTTCCGCCATGATCATCACGGGCAGCAGCACCGCCACGGCTACGAGCGCCGCTATGATGTATTTTCTGTCAAGACCCGCGGCAAAAGTCAGCAAAAACGCCGCGGCGGCGACCGACAGCGTAATAGACATATTCGGTTCCGCCATTATCAGAGCCAATACCGCCAGAACCGACATTGCCGGTACGATCAGATACCTGAATTTCGAAGGCGGTCTGTCCGCATAAAGGCGTGCCAGCAAAAGCATAAGCGCGAATTTGGCAAGCTCGGAAGGCTGGAAGGTTATGAACCCCAGATTAATCCATCTTGTCGCGCCGTAGCTGGTCTGCCCAACTCCGGGAATGAAAACCGCCGCCAGAAGCGCCAGCGACAACGCATACGCAAACGGAGCCGCTTTTTTTATGAAACCGGGCTTCAGCCTGTACATGCCGTACATGGCAACAAGTCCCGGCAGAAAGCCCAGAAGCTGTTTTTTAACGTAAAAAAGAGAGTCGCCGTAATCGACAAAGGCGGAATAAGAGCTTGCCGAATATATCATCAGCATGCCGAACGCGGACAATATCAGCGTAGGTATCAGCACCATAAGGCGGTACCTTCTGAGCTTATCCGCCGCCGAAGGAGCGGCACCGAACGATAAGTTATCCGATACGGGATCGACTGCCGGGCTTGTCTTCAAAAATCCTTTCATAATGTTACTGTTTCAGTGCGTAGACGACGTTTTTGAAATTTTCGCCTCTTTCCTGATAGCCCGAATACCTGTCGAAGCTTGCGGACGCGGGTGAAAACAATACGGTATCCACTCCCGGCATGCTTTTAAGCCTTTCGGCGGCGTCGGAAAGCGCGGGCACGATTTCTATATCGGTAAAGCCCATTTTCATTGCCGATCCGTATATCTTTTCGGCGTTACCGCCCGTCACCACGACGTACTTGACGCTTTTGGAAATTTTAAAGAAGAAATCGCAGAAATCTTCTTTTTTGTCCGATCCGCCCATTATCAGCCCTATTTTTCCGCCTACGGATTCCACCGCGCCCAGAGTTGCGGCTATGTTGGTTCCCTTGGAATCGTTATAATAGCGCTTGCCTCCGAAACAACCTATGTATTCTATTCTGTGCGGAAGTGTTCGGTATTCGCGCACGAAATGCTTAAGCTGTTCCCCGTTGGCGCCGGCAAGCGAAGCGATATTCATGACCGTCAGCATATTGAAACGGTTGTGCTCGCCTCTTACTCTGCTTTCCTTGACCGAAATAAGCGGCTGCCCGTGCATATAGAAATAGTTGTTTTTGACGTAAAATTCCCCAAGCTGCTCTTTGGTGCTTACCCAAAGCGTTTTGGCTGCCAGCTTTTTGCCGAATTCGCGTATCCTGGGCGAATCGTAATTGAGGACTGCGTAATCGTTTGCGCTCTGACACAGAAACGGACGGCATTTTGCGGCGAAATATTCCTCGAAATCGGAGTATCTGTCCATGTGGTCGGGCGCTATGTTCAAAAAGGCGGCGTACGCGGGACGAAGCGTATATGTATATTCCAGTTGGAAGCTCGACGCCTCGATGATGTTGTAATCGTATTTTATTCCGTCCAGCACCACCTGGCTGACGGGATATCCCACGTTGCCCATGGTGCGCGCTTTTATCCCGGCTATTTTGAACGCCTTGTCCAGCATATCCACGCTGGTCGTCTTGCCGTTGGTGCCGGTCACCAGCACCTTGACCCCGTCTAGACTGCTCTGCCCCAGCTCGAGTTCGCTTATAACTCGGATACCCCGCTTTTTCAGCCCTGTCAGCACGGGATGCGTGTTTTCCACGGAGGGGCTGACGACGGCGAGATCCAGATTCTCGTAAACCGCCTCGCCCGCTTTTGCCCAGTTGTCGGCTATATCCAGTCTGTCGTCGTAACGCCTGACGGCATAACCCTGTTTTTCCAGCAACGCCGCCGCAGCGACTCCGCTTAGACGCATTCCCATGACCAGAGCGTTTTTCATAACACCTCGCTACAGTACCGTGAGCGCGAACAGACCTGCCACAAAAGTTACGATTGCGTACACGGCGGATATTTTGGACTCGTTCATCCCTTTCAGCTCCAGATGGTGATGAAGCGGCGCCATCAGGAATACTCTTTTTTTTCTGAGCTTGAAAGAGACGACCTGTATAATTACCGATATGCACGACAATACGTAAGTTATTCCTATAAGCGCGCCTATAAACGGATTTTTGGTAAATAAGGCCGCCGCGGCGAAAAAAGCTCCCAGCGCCAGGGAGCCGGTGTCGCCCATGAAAACGCAGGCTTTGGGCGCGTTGAATATCAGAAACGCCAACAGTCCCCCTGCTAAAGCCGCCTGCGCTATCATCATCGATTCCAGTTCGGCGGCATACAGAGTGTCGCCCAGCTCTCGCGCGGAATAATACAATCCGAAGGTTATCGCGGTAAAAAACGACACGTAAACGGTTCCCGTGCCGCCTGCAAGCGCGTCCAGCCCGTCGGTAAGGTTGACGGCGTTGGACATCGCCACGAACACGACCGCCGCAAAAGGTATATACCATATCCCCAGGTCCGCCTCACCCAGCCCGAAATTCAGCGAAACCGCGCTGCCGATATATTCGCTGTCGTACGCAAACCATGCCGCTATCGCGCCCGCCGCCAGCTGAAAGACAATTTTCTGCCAGGCGGAAAGCCCTTTGTTGCGTTTCAGCTTTATTTTTATGAAATCGTCCGTAAAACCTATTATACCGTATCCCAAAAACACCAGCATGAGCATCCTGCCCAGTTCGCGGGAAAACACTCCGAATACCGCTGACACCGCCGTGGCGGCGAAAATGAATATCAGCCCTCCGAAGGTGGGAGTGCCTTCTTTGGTTTCGTGTTGATGCACGTAAACCAGCACGCTTTGCCCCGCTTTAAGTCTGCCGGCGGCTTTTATGATGAACGGCGCCAGCAGCATCCCCGTAAAAAATGCGGCGATCGCGGCTATCAATACTTTCTCCGAGTCTGTCACAGATTGTATCTCCTGAACGTTTCCAGCACTTCCGCGCGGTCGGAATAGGGTTTCTTTTCTCCGCCCTCGTCCATATAGGTTTCGGCGCCTTTGCCTGCAATCACCACGACGTCTTCGCGCTTGGCAATAAGCAGCGCGTAGGTTATGGCGCTGCCGCGGTCGGCTATCACTATATATCCGGAGCTGTCACGATTAAATCCGCTTTCTATATCCGCAATTATCTGAAGCGGGTCTTCCGTCCTGGGGTTATCGCAGGTCAGCACGCTGAAATCGGCAAATCCCCGGGCGATCTTCCCCATCTGCGCGCGTTTGCCGCGATCCCGGTCGCCCCCGCAGCCGAATACGACGATTATCCTGCCGTCGGCGCCTTTGAACCCGGCGGCTGATTTCAAAAGGTTTTCCAGCCCGTCGGGAGTATGGGCATAGTCTATAACCACGCGTTTGCCGCCCTCCAGTACGTTGAACCTGCCGTCCACTTCGGGCATTTCGAAAAAAGCGCGGCAGATGATTTCGCTATCCACTCCCAGCACCCTTGCCGCCGTGACCGCCGCTAATGCGTTGTACAGGTTAAATTTTCCGCAAAAATGCGTTTTCAGCTCGAAAATATCGTCAAAACTGTTTACCACGCATTCTATTTTCCTGATACATTCGTAATCTATGCAGAACGTGTCCGCCGGATTTTCCATGCCGTAGGTCGCCGTGGGTATTTTTTCGGCTTTTATGATGGCGCGCCCCGTTTCGTCGTCGGAATTGACTACGGCGAATTCGGCGTATCCGGGCGTGAAATAAGCCTGTTTCGCCCGGGAATAGCTTTCCAGGTCTCCGAAATAGTCGAGATGGTCGCGGCTGAGGTTGGTAAAAACGGCTACCTTGGCTTTTACTCCTGCCATTTTTTTCAGATATATCGCGTGCGCCGAAACTTCCATGACAACGTATTTCACGCCCGACAGATACGCTATCTGGAACAGCCGATGCAGTTCTATCGGATCGGGAGTTGTCAGAGCCGAATCGATCCTTCTGTCATTGATATACGCGCCCAGCGTTCCGAAAACAGCCACGTTGTCGCCGTTTTTTCTGAGTATCTCGGCTATCATCATGCAGGTAGTCGTCTTGCCGTTGGTGCCCGTAACCGCGACAATACACAGATTTTTGTGCGCGTTAAGATAAAAGTTCGCCGCCATTACCGACATGGCACGCCTGACGTCGGGAACGATTATGCCGGGGATGGAGCATTTCAGCGGCGTTTCCGCCACGTATGCGGCTGCTCCCGCCGAGGCGGCGTCGTTGATATATCCCGCGCCGTCGTCCTTGGCGCCGCGTATGGCGAAAAAAACCGCTCCGGGGCGGCATTCGCCCGACTTATGCGTCAGAAACGTAAAATCTTCGTCCGCGTTCACGTCCCCGTCCAGGACGTAATCAAGCCCTGCCGTCAGTTCCTCCAATCGCATTAAAGCCTCCTTCGTTCACTTCAGATATGCGAACATGTTAGTATATATTTCCCCGACGTAAGGCGCCGCGACGACTCCGCCGTAATACGCGCCCACAGGTTCGTCCACCATAAACAGCGTTATGTATTCGGGAGCTTCCGCCGGTGCGAAACCGATAAAGGTCGAAATGTACTTTCCTCTGGCGATCTGTCCGTTTTCGTATTTCTGCGCCGTTCCCGTTTTGCCGCCCACGCGTACTCCCTCTACCGCAGCGTTCTTGCCTGAACCTTCCAGCACGACGGTTTCCAACATGCTCCTCAGCGTAGCCGAGGTCGCTTCAGACACCACTCTTTCGCCCGCACGTGTGCTTACACCGTATAGTATGCCGCTTTCGTTTTCGATTTTTGCAACCAGCGAGGGAGTAATTTTTATCCCGCCGTTGACGGCTGCGGCAGACGCCGCCAGCAAGCCTATCGGCGTCACCGCCACCGCCTGCCCGAAACCTATGCGCGCAAGGTCGACATTTTTGACCGACGCCATCGGTATGGTCAGTCCCGCGCCCTCGCCCGACATGTCTATTCCCGTTTTGACGTTAAGGCCGAACGCGGCGATGCCCTCGTAAAAGCGTTCGACTCCAAGCTCCAGCGCCGCGCTCATGAACACGCAGTTGCATGAGTTTTTGACGCCTTCGGCAAAGCTCTGCGAGCCGTGCCCTATGGAACGCCAGCAGCGTATCTTCTGCCCGTCCACCGTCATGGAACCGCCGCAGTAATAGCGCTTGCCGTCGTTCACCAACCCCGCTTCTATGGCAAGCGCCGAAGTGATGATCTTGAACGTCGAACCCGGTTCGAAGACATCGGAAACGATTTTGGGGCGCGCCGCTTCCAACAGCGCTTGTACGTCGTCGCGCGGCACGTTGTTGAGGTCGAACGACGGGCTTTCCGCCAGCGCGAGTATCTCGCCGGTATTGCAGTTCATGACTACCGCCGCGACCCCCTTTGCCGAATGCGTGAGCATGGCGCGTTCGACGGCGTTTTCGACTATGCTCTGTATATAGTAATCCAAAGTCAGATACACGTCGGCGCCCGGCGTTCCTTCGACATAATAAGTGTCGCTGTCCTCCAGTTCGCGCCCGACCAGATCCGCCGAAGTCAGCACGTAGCCGTCGTTGCCCTTCAGATAAGCGTTGTAATACGCCTCCACGCCTGTCTGACCGTCGGCGTCCGTATTCGTGAAGCCCAGCACCTGGGTCATGAAATCTCCGTACGGATATACGCGCTTTATGTCCTCGGAAACGTATATCCCCTCTATTCCCGAATCGACTATGCGCAGCATCGTTTCCTTGTCGACCCCGCGTTTTAACGTGATCTCGGAGGAATGCGAATTGAGGTTTTTATACAGCTTTTCGTAATCGAGTTCGAGTATTTCGGCGATAACCGCGGCGGCGGACTGCTTGTTACGCACCGAAACGGGTCTGGCATACAGCGTATATACGGTTTCGCTGGCAGCCAGCACGACGCCGTTCCTGTCAAGGATATGACCGCGTTCGGCTTTCAGCGGCACGTCGCGGTACCACTGTTCCAGCGCCCTGACGCGCAGATTGTCGGCATTGACTATGCCGACGTAGATAAGTTTTATCACGACCGCTGTAAATAAAAAGGTTATCAGCACCAATATCGCCGATAACCTCTTCCTTTGCCTGAATACGGTAATTTTCGTATGCCCCTCCCCGGGGGAGATCTTTTATTTGTTGGAAAGCGCGTCCAGGAATTCGTCGAATGCGTTTCCTTGGGGCTTTTCCTGCTCGATGCTGAGCGCCGCTATCTCCCCGCCGGTAGCGTCTGCCCGCGCGTTGACCTCGGGTCTGTCGGTATTCAACGCAATAATAATAGATGCCAGAGCCGCCACGATAAGAACGTAAACCGCGGTAAATATTTTTCCGGCTTTGGTCATCCTGCGGCCGCCGCGGGCGTGCGGAGTGGCGTTCGCGGGACGCGCGGATGTGTATTTATCCATATAGAATTCTTCTTCGGTGACCATCTTTTCGGGGGTTTCGCGGTTAAGCTGTCTGAGCATATATTCATGATAGTCCGAATAAGATCCAACGGTTTTAGGCGCCTCGATTGCAGCGGAAAGTTGCCTGTTTGCAGAATATGCATAATTACGGATATTCTCGGAATTTTTCTTGCCGAGCATGAATCTGTCATAATCCGTCATCTCGCCGTGCGGACAGTTTACCGCAGCGTCGATCGTTGAAATGTCTCTTCTTAGCGTAACCATATACCCTCCTCTATTTATACCCTTTCCGCGATCCTGAGCTTGGCGCTCGCCGCCCTGGGATTGATTTTCAGTTCTTCTTCCGACGCCGTCAAAGGCTTTTTTGTCAGAATTTCTATTTCTTTCTTCTTGCCGCATACGCATACCGGCAGATTTTTAGGACAAACGCAGTCCTTTTCGAGTTCTTTCAGCGCGTTCTTGACGATCCTGTCCTCCAGCGAATGGAAGGTTATCACCGCGATTCTGCCGCCTTTAACCAAACTTTTTACCGCGTCCGTCACCGCTTCGTCCAGTCCGTCCAACTCCCCGTTTACCTCTATCCGTATCGCCTGGAACACGCGTTTGGCCGGGTGCCCCGTCCTGAATGAGGGACTTGACGGATAATGCCTGGATATTATTTCGACCAGCTCGCCCGTCGTGGACACGGGAGCCTTTTTCCTTGTGGAAACGATGTCCGCCGCTATGGAGTAAGCGTTTCTTTCTTCGCCGTACTCGCGGAATATCCTGCACAGCGCCCTTTCGTCGTAACCGTTCACGACGTCGTAAGCGGAAAATTTCCGAGCGGGGTTCATCCTCATGTCCAGCGGCGCGTCGTGCATATAGCTGAATCCGCGTTCGGGTGTATCTATCTGCGGCGACGAGATACCCAGATCCATTAAAACTCCGTTTATCCCGTATATGCCCGAATCCGCCAGCACTTCTTTCAGAGATTTGAAATCGGCGTTTACGAAGGTCGTCTTGTCCGAATAGCTTTTAAGTTTCTCTTTGCCGAAAGCTATCGCTTCGGGATCGAGGTCGAAGGCTATCAGCCTGCCGCCTTTTAGTCGCTTAAGAATTTCGAGAGAGTGCCCCGCTCCGCCCAGAGTGCAGTCCACGTATATGCCGTCGGGATCGATGTTCAATCCCTCGACGCACTCTTTGAGCATGACGGGAACGTGTTTAAATTCCATACCTTCCCAAAGCCGAAAGTCTTTCCTCGAAGCCTGCCTTGGCAGAGTGTGCCTCGGCGTACTTTTCTTCGGACCAGATCTCGATGACGCTTCCGGCGCCGATCACGACGACGTTTTTCGCGATCGAGGCGTAATCTCTGGAATGCTGGGGCAAAACGAATCTGCCCTGCGCGTCCTCCTCCGGTTCGACAGCCGACGACATTATGTCGGCTACCACCCTTCTGGCAGCGACGTCGGAAAAAGGTATCTGACGGAATTTTTCGTTAAGCGCCGCGAAATCTTCGGCGGGCATTACGGTTAGAGAATCCGCCCCGTAAAGGATAACGTAGCCGCTGCCCACGGATTGACGCAGTTTGGCGGGCAAACGCATTCTGCATTTGTCGTCCAGCATCAGATTGTATTTTCCGATAAAGCAGTAAGCCATACTCTCTCCTTTGTTCTGTACTTAAATTATAAACTGAAATTTAACCACTTTCAACCACTTTGCTCTAATTTCAGCTTTACAAACCTAAAATTACGGGAACGGCAGCCCTAAATCGATTAAAAAAAACGGAATAAACGAACAGACGTTCTGAAAAGACAAATCCTGCTTCCCGACAACGCATTCAGCGCATTTGCCGAAAGCAAAACCGAAAAAGCCGGCAGCTGCCGACCGGTTTTAAATATCCTGTTCTAAAATAAGATGCTTCCGCCGCCGGGGAGAAATACGAATTCAGTCTTCGGCGATAAGCTTCAGCTTGTTGCCGAGTTTGTCGCAGGAAGTCAGATAGTATTCGGTACCTAAGCGCTTCAGGAACATTTCCGTCCTGGCTTTTGTGCCGTGGAGATGCCCGTAAACGACTTTATCGACCGAATACCGGTTAAAAAGATCGGTAAAAACCGAGGAAGAAAACCTGGAATCGAATGGCGGAAAATGAATCATGGCTATCGTAATATAGCCGTCGGTTCTGATTTTTTCGGCGCATTTCAGACTCATTTCCATGCGTATGGCTTCGCGTTTTAAAATTTTGTCGTTTTCGGGAGAAACTGCGGCGCCCGCCTCAGGTATCATCCAGCCGCGCGAACCCGCAAACACGAATCTGCCGAATTTCACGGCATCGTTCTGGAGAGCATAGCTGTTTTCGGGCAGTGCGGCGCGGATTTTGGAAATGCTGCTCCACCAATAGTCGTGGTTGCCGCGGATATATATTTTTTTACCCGGCAGAGCGCCTATCGTTTCCAGGTCCTTAATAGCCTCGTCCAGAGTCATTCCCCAGGAAACGTCGCCCGCTATCAGCACCACGTCGTCCTCCCCGACTTTTTCGCGCCAGTCCTCCTCTATCGCGTCCCAGTGGTTTTCCCAGACAGCGCCGAATATGGACATGGGCTTGTCCGCGGTAAAGGAGAGATGGGGATCGCTTATGGCAAAAACTTTCATTCCGTAACGTCCACCGAGAGCGCTTCCTCCGCCCTGTTGAGCACGTCTTCGCGCCCTTGGCGGGTCAGCGCCGAAGAAACAATGATGTTGTCGGCGCCTATTTTGAGAGCCGCCGCCGTCTGTCTGCGGCGCGTTATGCACTGCGAACGCGACAGCTTGTCCGCCTTGGTAAGTATGACGGTGAAAGGTATGGCGTAGCGGTACATGTAATTTATCATCATGACGTCGCTGTCCGCAGGCTCGCGGCGTATATCGATGAGCAGAAAAACGTGTTTTAGATTTTTGCCTTCGGCAAAATACGTTTCGATAAGCTCCGCCCATTTCAGCTTTTCCGCGTCGGAAACGCGCGCGAACCCGTATCCGGGCAGATCCACGAGATTGAACTGACCGCCGTTGACCGAAAAATAATTCACCAGCCGCGTACGGCCGGGTTCCTTCGAAGTCTTGGCGAGTTTGGAATTCATGGTAAGCAGGTTTATAAAGCTGGATTTACCGACGTTGGAGCGTCCCGCAACGGCGATTTCGGGGGTGTCGCCCCCGATAAGCTGCGACGGATATGCCGCGCCGGTAAGATACTCGGCTTTTTTTATCACCATACTATAGCGTTCCTCAAAACGGCGCCTACGTTGTCAACGAACCTGAAGTCGATTTTTTTCTTTACGACTTCGGGCAGTTCCTTGTAGTCTTTTCTGTTCTCCTCGGGTAGGAATATGGTCTTGATGCCGTCGCGCATGGCTGCTAAAGATTTCTCTTTCAGACCGCCTATCGGCAGCACCTTGCCGCGCAGCGTCAATTCGCCCGTCATGGCGACGTCGCCCCTGACGGGCTTGCCGCTGGCAGCCGAGCATACCGCCGTAGCTATTGTGATGCCGGCGCTGGGACCGTCCTTGGGCGTGGCTCCCTCGGGCACGTGGATATGTACGTCGTGGGTCGGGAAAAAGTCGTCGGGAATCCCCCACTCGGCGCCGAAACTGCGGCAGTAGCTGATGGCTATACGAGCCGATTCCTTCATTACGTCGCCCAGATTGCCCGTCAAAAGTATTTCGCCTTTACCTTCGGTAAACGCCACTTCGACTTCGAGCGTGTCACCGCCCACTTCCGTCCAGGCAAGTCCCGTCACCACTCCGCTTTCGTCGGGGCGGAGCTTGGAGTTGGCGGGATATTTCTGTTCGCCCAAAAATTTCGACAGATTCTTGGTCGTGACCGAAACGCGCTTGTGCGCGGGGTTCTCGACAAAGGCTTTGGCGACCTTTCTGACCACGGCGTTTATCTGCTTTTCCAAGGCTCTGACGCCCGATTCGCGCGTATAATTATGTATTATCTCCATTATCGCGTCGTCGGACACGCTCATCCATTCGGGGCTTACGCCGTTAAGCTTGAGCGCCTTTTTGACGAGGTAGCGCTTGGCTATTTCGCGCTTTTCCAGGTCGGTGTAGCCGCTGAGTTCTATGACTTCCATTCTGTCCAGCAAAGGTCTGGAAATAGTGTCCAGCACGTTGGCTGTGGTTATAAAAAGCACTTTGGAAAGATCGAACGGCACTTCGAGGAAGTGGTCGCGGAAATTCCTGTTCTGCTCGGGATCCAGCACCTCCAGCAGCGCGCTTGCGGGATCGCCTTTATAGTCGGAAGCCATTTTGTCGATCTCGTCCATCAAAAAGACGGGATTCATGCTCCCTGCCTGTTTTATGGACGTGATTATCCTGCCGGGCATGGCGCCGACATAGGTCTTTCTGTGTCCGCGTATCTCGGCTTCGTCGCGTATACCGCCGAAAGACAGACGGACGTATTTTTTGTTCATGGCTTTGGCTATCGACTGTGCGATCGAGGTCTTGCCCACTCCGGGAGGACCCACCAAACAGATGATCGGACTTCTGCCCTCTTTGGAGAGCTTCCTGACGGCAAGCGCTTCGATAAGGCGTTCCTTGACTTTTTCCAGCCCGTAATGGTCTTCGTTTAGCACGCGTTCGGCTTCTTTCAGATCCTCGTTGTCGTCCGTGTAGATTCCCCACGGCAATTCTATCACCGTATCCAGATAGTTTTTGATGAGCGCCATGTCGGGCGAAGCGGGCGCGGTGCGGTTGAGGCGTCTGACCTCGCGGCGGAATTTTTCCTTGTTTTCCTCGCTTGTTTTAAGCGCGTCTATCTTTTCGAGATAGCTTTCGGATTCGTATTCCTCGTCTATTTCGCGGGATAACGCCTTAATCTGTTCGCGCACGTAATATTCGCGCTGGTTGTCGTCCATGGCAGCCTGCACCATTCTGTGCACGCGGCTGTCCACTTCTTCTATGTCTATTTCGTTTTTCAGCGCCTGGATCATCTTCATGGCTCGGCTGACGGTGCCGAGTTCGGAGAAAAAGTACATCTTGTCGGCGTGCCTTAACTTGATCGCCGTACGGTCGATGTCGCGGTTAAGCTCCGATATATCCTCGAAGAAATGCGCTTCGTCCTCGGTGCCGTCCTCGAACAGCTCGTCGTGACGCGCTTTAAGCTCACGCATCAATCCGGGAAGATCCTCGTTGTGAGTGTCGGTAAAACGCGCGGGAGCCAGCGTCACCACGTTGGGGCAGCGCTCGTCGGACTCTACGCCCAGGATCCTGTAGCGGCTGCGGCCGCTGGAATACATAAGTATCCCCGACGTGCTTCTGGCGACCATGAACTGGTCTATCTCGACGGGTATGCAAATATCCCCGCGCTTTACCGAACCGTCGCCGGAAACGTCGGGAACCAGCACTATTCTTTCGTGATCGTCTATTGCCGCTCTGACCGAAGCCGTAGCGGCGGCGTCCAGATCTACCTTTCCGCTTTCGTTGGGAAAAACGGCTTTTCCTATCGAAACGGCTTTAATTTTTATGTCCTGCATGTTCATTTCCCTGTCCATAATCGGATTTTAGCATTTTGCAGGGGCGAAATCAACGACTAATATTTGGCTTTTATTCGGCTTTGTTCGCCTCCAGCGGTATCTGCTTCGCGATCACTTTGGGAGGCTCTCCCGAAGTGATGCACGCTTCGTCAATAATTACTTCTGAAATTTCCTCGGCGCGGTCGGGAAGCTCGTACATTATCTTCATCATGGCTTTTTCAAGCACCGTCCTGAGTCCTCTGGCGCCGGTCTTGAGCTGTATCGCCTTGTCCGCGACCGCCTCGATGGCTTTTTCGGTGAATTTAAGCTTCATTCCGTCGATGCCGAAAAGACGTTCGTACTGCTTTGTAAGCGCGTTTTTGGGCTCGGTGAGTATCTTTACGAGAGCCGCCCTGTCCAAAGGCTCCAGCGCCGCGACGATTGGCACTCTGCCCACGAACTCGGGTATCAGCCCGTATTTGATAAGGTCGTCGGGCTGCAGCTCCCTCACGGATTCGCTGTAGCTTTCCTCGCCGCGCTTCAGAGCGCCGGTAAAGCCTATCGAAGAAGCGTCCAGACGCCTTTCGACTATCTTTTCGAGTCCCACGAACGCGCCGCCGCAAATAAACAGTATGTTGGTGGTGTCTATCGTGATGCACTCCTGATACGGGTGCTTTCTGCCGCCCGTGGGCGGTACGCTGGCGACGGTGGATTCGAGTATTTTCAAAAGCGCCTGCTGCACGCCTTCGCCCGATACGTCGCGCGTTATGCTCATATTCTCGCTTTTTCGGCAGATCTTGTCGATTTCGTCGATATATATTATGCCGCGTTCGGCGGCGCGCACGTCGTTGTCGGCGGCGCGGATGAGCTTAAGCAAAATGTTCTCGACGTCTTCGCCGACATAGCCCGCCTCGGTCAGCGTCGTGGCGTCGGCAATGGCGAAGGGCACGTTGATGATGTCCGCCAGCGTCTTTGCCAGAAGCGTCTTGCCCGAACCGGTGGGTCCCAGCATCAGTATGTTGGATTTTTCAAGCCCCGGTTCGCCGTCGCGCCTGACGCCCGCGGAGTTGTTGACGCGCTTGTAATGGTTGTAGACAGCCACCGCGAGGATGCGCTTGGCTTCCTCCTGACCTACGATATAATCGTCCAGACGCGCTTTTATTTCGCTGGGCTTAGGCAGCCGCGAAGACGAAGCGAACGCGCCGGCTTCGGGCATTTCGGAAGCCTCTTTAAGATGCGTGTCCTCGAACGCAAGACGCTTGATGCAGGTCGAACAGATGTAACTGCCGCCCTGCCCCGCGTACATGGTTTTTACTTCGTATTCGCTTTTACCGCAAAAACTGCATTTTATCGGCGTATATTCGCTCATACCGTCTCCTAGGCGCGTTTGGTATAAACCATATCGACCAGCCCGTATTCCTTGGCTTCCTCCGCGCTCATATAATTGTCCCTGTCGGTGTCGCGCGCGATCTCCTCGATGCTCTTTCCCGTCGCTTCGGCAAGGAATCTGTTGAGTTTTTCACGCGTTCTGAGGATATGATCGGCTACGATCTTTATATCGCTCGCCTGTCCCTGGACACCGCCGAGGGGCTGATGTATCATGACTTCGGAATTAGGCAGGCATATCCTTTTGCCCTTGGTGCCCGCCGCCAGCAAAAACGCTCCCATCGAAGCCGCCATCCCCACGCATATAGTGGAAACGTCGCACTTGATGTAATTCATAGTGTCGAAAATCGCCATTCCCGCGGTAACGGAACCGCCGGGGGAATTGATATACAGCGAAATATCTTTGGACGGATCCTTGGTCTCAAGATACAGCAGTTGTCCGACCACCAGGTTAGCGGTGGCGTCGTCTATGGCGCCCGTAAGGAAGATTATCCTGTCCTCAAGCAACCTGGAATACAGGTCGTATGCCGTCTGTCCGCGGTTGCCCGTCTCTATAACGGTGGGAATAGGCATCATTACCGATTTGATCTCGTTCATATACACTCTCCTTTTTCCCCGTCCCTCCGAGTACGGTTATTCTATTGTATTGTTTTCCCTCAGGAATTTGTAAAGGTTTTCCGAAGTCATCCTCTGCAAAATTCCGTTCATGGCGTATTCGCCGGAATCCTTTATATAGTCCTCGCGGCTCTTGCCTGCCTTTTCGGCGGCGGCGTTAAGCTCGGCGTCGAAGGCTTCCTGGGCGGGAACGAGGTTCTCTTTCCTGATAAGCGCGTGCAGAACTACGCTGGCTTTCACGTCGCGCGCGGCGCGTTCTTTCATATCCGCTTTCAGCTTCTCCTCGGTGCTTCCGGTATATTTGAGATAGTCCTCCATCTTCAACCCGTACATCTGCATGTTCTGAGCCATTTCGCCGTATTCGCGCTCGACTTCGTCCTCGACCATCGCGTCGGGAATGTCGACCTCGGTGCCGTCGACTATCTTTTCGAGCATGGCGTTGTTCTCCTCGGCGGTTGCTTTGCTCTCCGCTTCGGAGATAAGTCTTGCCCTGATACCCTCTTTGTATTCGTCGAAGGTATCGTATTCTCCGAGGTCCTTTGCGAATTCGTCGTCGGCGGCGGGCAGTTCTTTTACCTTGATCTCGTGAACGAGGCATTTGAACACCGCAGCCTTGCCCTTGAGGTTCTCGGCGTGATAATCTTCGGGGAAGGTCACGTTGACGTCGAATTCCTCGCCTATTTTCTTGCCCGCTATCTGTTCCTCGAATCCGGGTATAAAGGTGTGCGAACCCACTGTCAGCGAGTATTTTTCGGCTTTTCCGCCCTCGAATTCGACTCCGTCCACGGAACCGCAATAGTCGATGGATACCATGTCGCCCTCCTGAACGGCGCGGTCGGTGACGTCGACGAAACGCGCCGCGGCGTCGAGATCGGAATCGATGACGCGCTGTACGTCCTCGTCGGAAACGGCTTTGCGCTCCGCTTTGGCTATTTTGAGTCCTTTATAGGCGCCCAGCTCGAATTCGGGATAAACCGCGACCGTAAGAGTGAATTTGAAAGCGTCCTCGTCCACGGAGGTGACGTTCACGTCGGGACGGGAAACGACGTTCAGCTTATCCTTTTCGATTATCTGCTGATAATATTCGTCGATCGCCAGTTCCATGGCGTCTTCCATAAATATTTCCGCGCCGTAACGCTTTACGAGAATGCTGTAAGGCACCTTGCCCTTGCGGAAACCTTCGACGGCAAACTGATGCTTGGTCTTCTGATAGGCTTTCTGAAAAAAGTTTTTCCATTCCTCTTTCTCGACGCTGACGGCGAGTTCCACTCTGGATTTTTCAAGTTTTTGTACCGAATATTCCATATTCTTTTACCTCCGTTTATATATCTTAAGTTTATTTTTCTTCAGACTTTGAATATCTTATCACATCGCGCACGGATATGCAAACAAAAAGCGCGTATAAATTATTATATTTAAAAAGGCGACTCCGAACAAGCAATCCTTATTCGGAGCGTATGACGCTTTACTTGGCGCGGAATACGGGGTATAATCTGTATATGCCCAACGATATGATAACTTTGAAAGCGCACGCAAAAGAGCTCACCGCCATGCTGGCAGGCGGCAGGATAAACAGGATTTCCGCCGCGGAAAACGACGTGTTTTATATTGAAATACGCGCAAAAGGCAAAAAACTCACCCTGTTCGTTTCCGCACGTTCGGATACCGCAGGTATATATCTGACCTCACGCCGCCGCCCCGAAGCCGGGATCCCCACCAATTTCTGCATGTGCCTGAGAAAATACCTTTCCGGCGCCGCGATAGAAAACATCGAAATACTCAACGAAGACAGGATAATAGCCGTGAACACGGTCAGCAGAAACGAGCTGAACGATTTCGGCCGCTATTCGCTGATAACCGAGATAATGGGAGGAGCTTCGAACGTCATACTCACGGACTCCGAAAAAAAAGTCATAGACGCGGCAAAACGTGTAATGAACGAAAAATCCCGCGTCGTGTTCCCGAAAGCGCCCTATACTCTGCCGCCACGCGGCAAAATTCCGCTGTCACGGGAAGACGCCGCAGACATTCTCGAAAACGCCGCGTCAAGCGAGGAGATATTCGCGCGGCTGAACGGACTGAGCAAGGAGTCCGCAGCGGAACTGATGAAGCTGAAAAGCGAGATCGGAGCGGCGGCAGCGCTTAAGCGCATGGACGATCTGTACTCGTACTCAGGTTACTCGCCCGTATACTCCGAGAGCGGAACGCAGTCGTTTTACGCCTACCCCTATGCCGCGGCGCAGGGATTAAAAAGCGTCCGCACGCTTTCAGAAGCCATGGACAGACTGAACGCTTCCAAAGTCGAAAAACGCCTGATCGCGCTGCGTTCCGCCGACGTCAGAAAACGCCTGGCGGCTTTGGAAAAGAAAGCTTTGCGCCATATCGCCGAGGACGGCGAAGTGCTGTCGCGCTCCGCCGAAAAAGAACGCTGGCTGGAGCTGGGAGAGATACTGAAATGCAATTTCCCGCGGTTGAAACGCGGAATGAGTATTATAGAATGCTACGATTTTTATAATACTCGGAATATTGAAATTGCATTAAATCCCACTTTTTCGCCGCAAAAGAACGTAGAACGCTATTTTAAGCTGTATTCCAAAGCCAAGGGCGCGGAAAGCTATGCCGCCGAGGACAAAAAGCGCTTCGAGGAGCTTTACGACCGCATTGCGGAGCTGAAAACCTATGTCGGAAACTGCTCCTCGGAAGCCGAGTTCTCGGAGATCGGCGAGGAGCTGGACAAGCTGTGCGGAAAGCAAACGCCCTCCCCCGTCGGCGTCAGAAAAAAAGCGTCCGCTTGCAGCGAACCATACCGCACAAAAGCCGACGGCTTCACCGTTTACGTGGGCAGAAATTCCCGTCAGAACGAACGCGTCACTTTCTCTCTCGCATCCCCCGACGACGTTTGGCTGCACGCCAAAGGATACCACGGCGGACACGGGCTTATCCTCACCTGCGGCAAAACGGTCACAGACAAAGCGCTGAACGCCGCCGCCGCGCTGGTAGCGCGTTTTTCAGAGTGCAGGCAGGCTGCTTCGGCACAAGTCGACTATACGTTAAGAAAGTACGTCAGGCGCATAAAGGGCACGCGCGTGACGTATACCGACTACAAGACGATCTCGGTGAAGCCTTCGGACGAGTTCTGAGCACCCGCCTGTCAGCCCCGTTTTTAAACGTCTTTCACCTTTCGCCGCATGTTAGTTTGTCCGCTCGCATTACGGCGCGGCAGCCGAGAATGCGGACACGGGGCTTTTCCCGGCGGATAATTACGGATATTGATTTTAAGCGCTCATTCGCGCTTTTTTCGCCCTTTCGGCTTGAGTTTAAGCAATCCCGTGTCGAATTGGGGTCTGAAACAGCATAACTGTTTGTGAGATGCGGCTTCGATAAGGTTTCTGAGGAAGTCCGTCGTGCCGAATTCGGGGAACAGATACGTCGCCAGCGAACCGGGCACGGTATTTACCTCGTTGAAAAGGATTTTTTTACCGCACAGCAGAAAATCGAATCTTACCACTCCCTCCGTGCCAAGCGCGTCCGCGCATATCAGCGCCAGACGGACGAGTTCAAGCTCGGTTTCGGGCGGTATGTCGGCAGGGAAAACGGAAACTTTATCGCTTTTAGGCGCGTATTTGTCGCCGAACGACAGGATCTTTCCGCTTTTTATCATCCTTTCAGGGCGCGACACTATCTTTTTACCGTCAACGCTCAACACCGCCACGTTGACGTCGCAGGCGTTTTCGATGTATTTTTCGCATATCACTCCGCATCCGAAGCCCGACGCCGTCTCCACAGCCGCTTTGACGTCGGCGGCGGACTCGGAAACGGCAATACCCAGACTGCTGCCGCCGGAATTGGGCTTGAATATCAGCGGATATCCTATGTTTTCGGCTTTTTTTAAGGTGTCTTCGGGGTCTTTTTCGTCGGGAACGAACCATTCCGCAACGGGTACTCCCGCAGCGGAAACGAGTATCTTGGCAGCCGTCTTGTTCATACCCACGGCGGAAGCGAATACGCCCGACGAACAATAAGGAATGCCGTTTACGTCCAGAAAGCCCTGTAAAGCGCCGTTTTCGCCCATGCCGCCGTGCGCGGCGATCAACGCGCAGTCCATTACGACATAAGGAACGAGTTTTTTCCGCTTATACACGTACAAAGTCTTTCCGGCAAGGCGAACCTCGGTGAATTTTTCGGGGTCGAAGGGCGAATAGCTTTTTACGTCCGCCAGTCCGTTCCCCGTAAACCAGCGTCCTCCGCGCACATACAGCGGATAAAGCCTTATGCCGCGCGAAGGCGCGTTTTTCATTATTTCCGCCGCCGTCACGACCGAAACGTCGTGCTCGGGGGAATCGGTTCCGTAAACAAGAGCGCAGTTGATCATAAAACCTCCTTATTCGGGTATATCGTTCTGAAACCATATCACGTCTCCGGGCTCCACCAGCCCGGCAAGCGCGTTTTCGACGGCTTTGAACCTGTCGACCCTGATTATTCTGCCGCCGAAACCGCAGCTTTTAAGCGTTTTATATAAGCATGCGGCGTTTTCTCCCGTCAGAATGACGACCGTAGCGACCTCCGACAGCGCGCGGGCAAATTCGGCGTTTACGTTTTTTTGCTCCTTGCCCAGCTCGGTAATTCCCTGCGCGACGACGATCTTTCTGCCCGGGAACACTTTGAGCGATTTTACGGACTCCTTTGCGCCGTCGATGTTGGAGTTGTAGCCGTCGTCGATTATCGTTACGCCGCCCTCTTTTTTCACCTCGAAACGGTGTTCTACGGGCTTGACGTTTTTAAGACGCGCGGCGATATCCTTCAGCGGCACGCCCAGCTTAAGCGCCACAGCCGCCGCCATAGCGGCGTTGGCGGCATTGAAACTGCCGTGGAGCGGAAAGGATACGGCGCGTTTTTCGCCGTTACAGCTCAAAAGAAAGCGCAATCCGTCAGGGGTCTCGGTTATTTTTTCGGCCCTGACTTCTCCGTATTCGCCTGCCAGCGTTGCCTCGGGAAAATACTTTTCGCGCATTTGACGTGTATATTCGTTCCCGCCGTTTAAAACCAGACGGCTCTTGTCCTCCAGCGCCGCGCCGAGGCGCGCTTTTTCCGCGGCTACGTTCTCCACGCTTTTGAAAGTTTTTATATGCTGACGGGCAACGCCCGTTATGACTGCGTAATCGGGCTTCAGAAGTGTTGTCAGTTCGTCGATGTCGCCCTTGCGTCTGGCGCCGAATTCGGCGATGAAAACCTGCTCGTTTCCGTACGTTTCCAAACTTTTTACTATGCCGAAAGGCGTGTTGTAGTTGCCTTCGGACATCGCTACCGTGTAATGCCCTTCCAGCGCCGTTTTAAGCATGTTCTTTACGCCCGTTTTACCGTAGCTGCCCGTAACGGCTATGCGTATGCAGTTGAGGTTAATATATTTTTCGGCGTAAAATTTTAAATATCGGCGGTTATTGACTTTTTCAAAGGGAAGGATCACGGCCGCCGCCAACGACATCACGCTCTTGTTTAAAGCTATGACAAGCGCCGTGAACGCTATTGCCGCAGGGGTAGAACGCAGCGCGAATACCGTTACGGCAAGCGCGAACTGCATGGCGGCGTACAGAAAGTACATTCTGACCGCCCTTGCCGTGAAAACGAATTTTTTTCGCATACGCGCGGTTTTTACCGAATAATATATCAGCAAAACCGCCGCCGTCGCGGCGAACGCGCTTATCCCTAAGCCGCAAAAACAGTATTCCGCGACGGCAAAGACTGTACCCGACAAGAAAAGCGCCAAATATTCAGCTATATCCCGCGGGTCGGAAAATACGGGATAGTAGTTATCCCTTTGTATCCTGACTGCGCGGATCAGTCCCTGCGGTACGCAAACCGCTATTCCGCCGAAAAACAATGCCGTGACGGCGTATACGTCCATATTCATTCCCCGGCAATATATGCTTTTATCAGCATAAGTGTTTCGGGAAGCTTGTCCAGATACGCGAAATGTCCCGCGTCGGGCAGAATATGGAGTTCGGAATCGGCTATAAGGCGCCTGAAACGCTTTGCCATATACGGCGGCGTAGCCTTGTCCCGTGCTCCCCAGACGATGAGCGCGCCGCATTTCAGCGCTGCGGCTTCGGCGTCCTGATATTCGTTGACGACCGAAACGAAAGTCTGTCTCAATTTGCCCTCCGCAGCCTCGTAATCAGATGAGCCGCGAAGTCCCCTATCGTTAAAAAACTTTAATATTTTATGTATTTTAGCGCGTATCTTTTTAAAAGCTGCCCCTCTCGGCTTTAACCCGGCCGCATCTATAAGCACGAGTTTTGAGACTGTATCCGGATAAAGAACCGCCGTTCTGATCGCCACTCTGCCGCCGAAAGAATGCCCGACGAATACGGCTCTGGGAATATTTAGCGCGTCCAGCAGTTCCTTTACGCCCGCCGCGTAATCGTTCAGCGTAAGCGCTTTGTCCGGATGCGGCGTTTTGCCGAAGCCGTATAGATCGGCGGATACGGTCATGTATTCGCTCTCCAGCGCGCCGCGAAGCGGCTCCACCGATGATGTATCCCCTCCCCAGCCGTGCAGAAAAAGCACCGCCACGCCTTTCGAATTTCCGCCTGCGACATAACTGAGCATATCCAACTATATGCCGCATGGCAAAAAAAGGTTATATCATATTACGCGACTGTTGCTGTTTATCCGCAAAACTTTATTCCCGACCGTTCGCGGGCACAAAAAATAAATCCGAGAAAATATAGCTGTTTAAGCGCGGTTTTTATCGAAATAATACCAATATATCCTTGCAGGACGATCCCAGCCGTAATAATGCGGTCTGAGTCCCGCGCATTCGAAGCCAGATTTTTCGTAAAGCGCTATCGCCGCGACGTTGGCGTTGTCTACCTCCAGCGTTACCGCCTTTATCCCCAAAGAACGCGCCTTTTCAAGCATTTTACTCATTATCGCCGCCCCCGCGCCCTCTCTGCGGAACGGCTCTGCGACAGCCACGTTCATAATGTGCGCTTCGTCCTCGACGTGCATGAAACCGCCGTATCCTATAATCGCGCCGTCCTCGTTTTCGGCGACGAAATAGTGCTTGCTTTTATCGGCGTACTCCATGCAGAAGCTGTCGTACGACCACGGATGCTCGAAACAGCTTTTTTCTATTTCGGCTATCCTGAACAGGTCTTTCAGCTCGTAAGGGCGCACGATAAAGCTCATTTCTCATTCTCCGCCGAAGATTTTTTGATATAGAACGGCGCCGCAAGCGTCTTGAAATCGCCCTCCGAGACCTTTTGCCGCAGCACTTTTACGGCAAAATCGGGATCGGGAGACGTATAATAAACTTTTTTTAACGGAGCCAGCCGCGGATCGGAAAGATCGCCGGCGTTCAGCGCAAGATACTCGTCGGCGCCGTGTACCCTTGCCAGGGCGTAATAATTGCCGTGTTTGCAGTCCATTAGCGCGATAGCGTCGTCCATGCCGTAAAGCGCGCATTCCAGCCCCGAAAACGCCACGAGTTTTGCCCCCGTCGCGCGGGCAAGCGCGTTCACCGCGGTGACCCCTATGCGTATCCCCGTAAACGAACCCGGACCCGTGACGGCGCCTAAAACGTCGATATCGGTTATTCCGATTCCCGCTTTTTTCAGCAGCTCGTCCGTTTGGCAGAGTATCATGGATTCGTGACGGCGCATATTAGTATTGCCGGAATATTCATACCGCTTTCCGCCGCAGCCGACCACTATCATAAGCTCGGATTGGGTGGCGTCTATTATCAGAAAATTCATTCTTCCTCCAGCGTGAAAACGCGTTTGTCCCCTTCTTTGCGCTCTATGTCTATTCTGAAAATCTTTCCCGGCAGTTTCACTCCGGGCTTGTTCCATTCTATGACCGTGACGGCGTCGGGCGCGAAATATTCGTCCAGTCCCAGTTCTTCCAGCTCTTCCTCGCAGGTTATGCGGTACAGGTCGAAATGGTACAGTTTTAACCTTTCGCCCTCGTATTCCCTGACCAGAGTGAACGTAGGCGACACGACTTCGCGTTTTACGCCCAACGCAAGCGCCAAACCCTTTGTAAACGTCGTTTTGCCCGCCCCGAGGCCGCCTCCAAGCAGTATGATCTCGCCTCCGCCTAGCCGCGCCGCGGTCTCGGCGGCGAAAGCGTATGTATCTTCGACGCTGCGGGATTCGAATACCATCGTTAAATATGCAGTATCGGCGACAGCCGCTTGTATATAAGCAGCGTGATCACGGAAGCGACCGTGGATTTAAGGATATTGAATCCCAGTCCGTAATAGCACGCGAACTCCACTCTGACTTCCATTACCACAGGAGCGAAAGTCGAATACAGCGGTACGGTGATGAAATAGTTGTTGAACACCGAAACCGCGGCGTTGACGGCGATGCCTATCAAAAGGCTTATCAGCGCGCCTTTCATCGTCTTGTGGTATTTATAATACAGAGAAGCGGGCAGCACCAAAGCCGCGCCCACGATAAAGTTGGAAAGCTCGCCCACGAACATCGTGTCCGAGGTGGAAAGCTTGATCACGCACTTTATAAATTCTATGATCACGCCGCCGACGGGTCCCAGAGCAAAACCGCCGATAAGCGCGGGCACGTCCGAAAAGTCCATATCCAGCACGTTGAACGGAAACACCGCGAATATCGGGAACCGCGCGAACAGATACAGCACCGTGGAAAGCGCCGCCAAAACGCCTATTTTTGCCATATAGGCAACGACGTTGCGTCTGGAAAGCGGACGTTTGGGAGAGGTTTTTCTGCCGTGGACGCCGGGAGGATCCAGCGGACCGGCGGGCTTTAAAGTGATCTTGGTTCCGGTGATACCGCCGTTATCGGCGGCACTGCCGACGGACTGCGTTTGGGCTTCGTTTTCGCTCCCGACGTTATCGGGAGCAGATTTGTGTGTGTCAATCATTTTCTTTCCTCTGAATCAGTCTTCCTTATGCGACCAAAGTTTTTCCAGACAATAAAAATCCCTGGCGTCGGCGCCGAATATGTGGACTATGACGGAATCGTAATCCAGCACCGCCCATCTGCCCTCTCTGACGCCTTCGCTTCTGGTGGGAGAAACGCCGAGTTCGTACAGCTTTTCCTCTACCGCCTCGGCAATGGCGCGGACGTGATTGTGGTTTTTGCCAGTAGTCACTATAAAACAATCGGCTATCGCAGGCTGTTTGAGCGCGATAGTCACGGTATCTTTGCCGTTTTTGTCCTCAATAACCGCCGTTACGGCTGCGGCCAACGCTTTAGCTTCCATTTTGCCTCCGTATATTATTATACCATTCGTAAGAACTCAAAGTCAATTCGTCCGGCGTTTCTTTACGCGAATGTAAATATCCGAGCGTGTGTTCCAGGACCGCCGCCACGCCATCGTCCAGACTTTTCGACGCGATCCGCCTTAACCTGTCTATGCCGTCGTAGTTTCTGCCCTTTTCCAGCTTGTCCGCCAAAAAAACGAGTTTGCCCGTACGGGACATGTCCGGTCTGGCGGTGGTATGGTATTTTACGGCGTCCAGCACCTCGGGATCAGTAATGCCGTATTCCGTTTTCAGGACGGTCACGGCGTCGTACTGGTGCTTGACCGCGTCCGCCGTGCCCTCGGGATAGGCGTCTTTTGCCGACACCGGCGAAAAAGGCTTTGCCGAATCGTGCAAAAGCGCCGCCGTAAACGCCCTGTCGAACGGCACTCCCCCCAGCCAAGCGTGCTCCACCGCCCATTCCGCGGTATTCAGCGAATGCCTGAACAGACCTTCGGGCAGGTCGTTTTTAAGCTTTTCCACCATGGCGGCATAGCCGCGGTAAAGTCCGTTTTTCTTAATATACGCGTAAACCGACGGCGTCAGCATGTCCGAGGCCAGCTCAAGCCGGTCCGTTTCCGCAAAAAAGCGTATAAGCGACGAAGAAACGCCGCGCGAAACCGCGCCCATGGCGAAAAACCGCGCTCCCGGATACCGCGCGTTCATATCGGCGCACTCCTTTGCGACGCCGTCTTCACCGCCGTCGGCGCCGCCGCGCGGATACACGCATACCGGCATCGACGCGGCTACTCTTTCGGGATATTTCCATTCACCGAACTTGAACAGCGAATCGGAACCTATAATGTACGTAAGCGAATCGGAAGCGTATTTTTCTTTCAGCCTTTCAAGCGTGCGGTAAGCGTAAGAAGGACATGGACGGAACTCGGATTCCGTTTCGTCTATCTCCAGACAAACGCCTCTGTCGGCGGCGTCGCGGACAAATTCCCGCAGCATCGCCAGCCTGGTAGGATAGTCGCTGACGGATCCGGATTTATGCGGCGGCAGCGCCGCGGGCAAAAGCAGAACGCGGTCCAGTCCCAGCTCCAGCCGCGCTTTTTCTGCCACATACAGATGATCCACGTGGACGGGATCGAACGTGCCGCCCAATACGCCTGATTTCATACCCCGATTATACACCCGACGCACCGCGATGTAAACGGTTAAAGATTTTTTTACGGGGAATACTCCGCGTATGGCGTCGGTTACGGACAAAATACTGTGCTTTGCCGTTTTCGGAACGGCGGCGTTTCTGATAGCGGTAAGATTCATGCCGTGGGATCTCGCGCTGGCAGTCGCGGGAGTGTCGGCGGTCGCGCTGGCGGTTTTTTTCAAAATAGCCGGGCTCAGGCGGCAAAGATCCGTTTCCGTGCCCGAAATGTGCGAACTGCTGGCGCTAATGGGAATGAAAAAACAGACGGAGCTGTTCTTTTCCACCCTGCCCCCGGAAAAAAGAGAGGAATGTATCCCTCCGTATATAATTACCGAGATAAAAGGCCGCAGAACAGCGGTAGCGTGTCTATACAGGTTCTTGGACCTGACCAAAGAGGATATCGCCTCGGCTTACCGTTTCGTTACCGAAAAAGGCGTTTCATCCTGCGTGATACTGACCCGAAGACGCTCACGCAGCGTTCTGCAGCTTACCGCGCTGATCCCTGCCGAGTTCGTTTTTCCCGACAGACGCCGCGTTTATAATTACCTGAAAACCAGATGCGCCCTGCCGACGCGCCCCGAGATAAAAAAGAAACGGCGTTTTTCGGGCATGAAGGCGGAAGAAATACTCGATTACGTACTCGATCCGCAAAAAATCAAATACTACCTTCTGATTTCGTTTTGCTTTCTGCCGGGAGCGCTTATTACGCGGGGGTACCTGTGGATGATACTGCTGCCGCTGACGCTGGCGCTGGGCACGCTGGTACGCGAAAAGGTAAACGGAACACGCTGAAACGAATAAAAAAAGCGGGCAAACGCCCGCTTTTTTTATTCGTTGCTTTTATCGTTATTTTTGACGATCTGTTTGATCTCCTCTATGTCGTCCTTTATCAGCTCGACGATCTCCAGTTTTTCCGCCAAAGAATTTATCAGCGTCTGGTATTTCGTTTCGCGCGCTTTGCCGTCGCGTATCTGTATAAAAAACAGCGCCACGAACAGCATCGCCCACAGTCCCGAGTTGATTGCGGCTTCCCAGATTTGTTCCCACATGTTCCGTTTACCCCCTTTTGATCCCGTTTCGTTCCTTTTCGGCTCTTTCGTACAGACCCGCCAGTTCCTTAAGGCATTCTTTGCACAGCCTTAACTCCCTGCATGCGGGCGTTCCCTTCCGTTCCACGGCGTATTCGGCGTCGTTTAAACAGATCCCGTTGTCGCACTTTAGCCTTATTTTGAGTTTTCTGAGCTTCATTGACCCCTCTCCGTATAATTCCAGCGCATAAGCGCGGTAAACTGCTCGTCGCCCAGCAGCAGCCTGAGATAACCTTCCGATTCCTCCATCATCGCGCCCGCCTGATCGGCGTCGTAGCGCGAATAAAAGTTCTTGGCGGTTTCGTAGCGGCGCACGTATTCGGTCTGTTTGTCGTAAGAAACGCCGTACTGCCTTTCGTATTCCTGCTCGGCTTTGGCTGCGGAAAGGATCGCTTCGCTGCGGCTCAGGTACATATCCTCCAGAAGCTGCTGCCGCTTTACGCGGTATTCCTCTTCGCGCTTTGCAAGGTTGAGGTTATACTCGTTGATCTCTTTCAGCCTTTTTTCTTCCTCGGCGTGCAGACGCTTGACCTCGGAATAAAGCTCCGCTGCATAAGAAAGGTTGTACTCCGCCAACGCGTTTTCGTATTCGATCTGCCTGGCGGCAAGTTCGTTATGCAGCGAGTTGTATTTCAGATCGTATTCCGCGCTGATCTTTTCGTGCTCCGTCGAATACTTTTTGCGTATGCTTTCGCTGCCGATATCGAATATAGTGCTGTTTACAAGCCCCTGAACGACCATGTTTTCCGTCAGACTTTTTTGTTCGCTTTCGGCTTTTTCTGCCAAAGAACCGAGTTCGGTCTGCTCTTTAAGCTGGTTTTTAGCTATTTCGTCCTTTATTTCGGACTTTGCTTCGCCGTATTTCTCGGCGGCTGCGTTTTCCAGCTCCTCATACTTGGCGTTCAGCTCCTTTCTTGCGACGTCGCTAATCTCGGCGTCGGTCATCGGCGTGTATTCAAGCGGCTTTTCCCCCAGGGTTTCGGGCAGCGCTACGCCGCCTGCGGGCTCTATCCCTGCCTGTTCGTAGCGGTACAGCTCCTCCAGCGTTTTCAGTTCCTCGATAAGCTCCCTGCTGGCGCCCGCTTCGTAGCCGTCGGAGGCGTTTTCGTCCGCGGAACCGCTCTCCGATCCGTAAATTCCCAGCTTTTTATAGGCATCCTTGATCTTTTCAAGCAGTTCGTCCTTTTTCTTTTCTACCTCATCCATGTGCTCGGAAGCGTTAAAATTATCAGCCATCGCCGCCTCCTGAGGTCGTTTCGGTAAGTTTGTCCAGCTTTTTTTCTATCATGTTCAGCCTCAAAATAGCTTCCTCGAGTTTTTCCATCAACTCAGTCATCCGTCATATACCTCCCGTATTGCGCTATATAAAGCACGGCTTCGCCTACTCTGAGTCCCTGCGAACCCGATCTCAAACTCAGCCTTATCCCGTCCCCGACCGTGTTGAAGCCCACCGCCAAAGACATCTTTTCGCCTCCGGTAAGATGTTTTACCGCGCTTCCCGACTCGGACTCGACGGTAACGTCAACCGGATACAGTGTGTTGACGTAAATGCGCCTGACGGCTTTAAGCGCCTCGGCGTCGCCCGGTTTCATCTCGTGCGAACGCCACAGCTTGACGAAGGGCAGCCCGTAAAACTTCCCGTCAGAGGTGACCATTCCGGGAAATGCCGCGCGCACCCCGTTGTAACACACTATAAGCGCCGTCACTTCGTCGGTCGCTACGGCGGCGAAGTCGGCAATATCCGCGCCTCGCATGATGTCGACGGTGCCCTTGCCGAAACCGAATCCGAACAGGGCGTTGTTCAAAGTGACGGCGCCCTCGGTGCCCTCGTCGCCTATTTGCTCGCTGCCCTCGGTAAACATGCGGCACGACAGATAATACGTATCGTCGTAAACCGCCCCTACCGCGTTTTCGGCGGAAGCTATTAACGGCGTGACCTCCTCGTATATCTTCTCTATACCCGCGGACGAGAGCGAATACACACTCTCGCCCGCAACAAAAAAGACTCTGTCGAGATCGAAAGCCACGGACCTTGAACGGACGGGCTTGTCCAGACGGATAAGCCTTGTCACCGTATAATTGGTGGGATCGGCGTACGCTGTAAGACGGTACACTGCGTTTTCGCGGAAAATATAAACGGCGTTTCTGACAGAAACGAGTTTTAAAATTTTGCCGCCTTCGTCCATCAGCGAGATCTCGCCTCCTCCCCCTTCGACAGAAAAATCGAACGGATCCAGCAAAGCCGAAAAAACTATGGTGTCACGGTTGCCGGGTTTAATCCCGAATACCCTGTCATAGTGCATGCACGCTCCGATGAGCCCCGAAACGCCGCTGTGCCGGACCAGCTGCTCGCCGTCGTAAGAATAAGCGTGGTTTTCGGTATATATCAGCGCGGTGTCCTTTCCGCCGGTATAGTAATTCAGAAAAGAGACCTCACCCGGTTCGTCCGTAAGACCTGCAAAATACAAATACGACTCGGACGACTCTGTCAGCGGACAGAAATACAGTCTGCCGACGTCGGAAAACACAATGAGCTCTGGCCGCTCCGCACCGTTTTCGTCTTTTGCGTTGAACACGTGCATACGGCAGATGGATTCGCCCTCCGCCACCAGGTCGGGCACCTTTACGTAAACGTTGCTTTTGGCGGTGGTCCACTCCGCGGTATTCAGCCCGTACGAATGCGTCAAATAACCGTTCGTAAAACGGATATTGTAGCCATAGCTACATATTCCTAACGATTTCGGCACAGTAGTATCGCGCGCGTCTATCGCTGAAAAACCGGGTATACGGTATTTCAGCATAGTGGCTTGCGGAAGTCTTTCGTTTCTGAAGCTACTCATATACCTCATAGAAGTCTCCTTTTAGGCAGCGCGAATATCCTGCCGGATCTGGACAGATTGTTTATACCGGACTCGAAACGGTTTCTGAAAAACATGGCTTCGTCCAGGAGCGAGGAACGGTAAAAGTATTCCGCTGCCGCGCCGACCGCCATTATATAAACCGAGTACTGCGGAGGCAGCACCAGCTCGTCGGTCAGTTCTTCGGGAACGAAATAATACAGGTATTCGACCTCGGCTTCTCCGGGGCAGTTCTCGACCTCGACGTGCTTATCGAACACGTCGAAACGGTGTCTTCCTGCAGGCGAGGATATCTTGAGGATCTCTCTTACGGAAAAGTTAAGGTCCTCGAAATATATCCTGTTGCCCGAAAGGGTGGCTTTTTCCTTGGTTTTGAGCGGTATATGTTCGGTTATCAGCTCCGCATACACCGTGCAAACGCAGTCTTTGAGCTTATTCAGCAGCTGCGTCGGATATGTAGTCACGTCTCCTTCCGCCCCTATTATCGACGCCGTTCTTTCAATAACGTCGGCTAATGTCATTTTCCCTCCTTTCGGCGCGCCCGAAGGCGCGCCGTCATAAATTATCAGGTGCCGTCGGTACCGCTGCCGCCGGTAGCGGACTGAGAAGTTTCGTCGAGAATGCCTTTCAGCCTTCCCTGACCACGCGGATACGCCGCCACGAAGTTGGCATACTTGACCAAAGTCGCGGTATACACTGCTTTTCTGTCCAGCTGGTTGAGTATGGAACCGTTTTCGCCCTCCAGCCATTCCCAGTCGTTGAGCTGAACGAGTTTAAGCGTGGAAGTATTCAGAAAATACATCTCGCCGTCCGGCGCGAAGCGTTCACCCACTACGGGAATGCCGTTGAACGACAGCGTCTTGAAACCGCCGTCGAGGTTGAGGTAGTCGATGTTCCTGCGGTTCAGCTCCAGCTGCTTGAGGTACTGGCGGCGCGTTTTCATACTGCATACGATCATGTCGGGCTGAATGCCGGCTCTGAGCGAAGCGGAATCGAAAAATTCCTGCATTGCGTCCACGGTCAGCTCATCCTGCAGATTCTTCTCGACGGGGTTTATGCCCGGAGAAGTGGCTTTGTTTACGCCGAAATACGTCGTTCCCGCACCGAATAGATACGGCAGACCGTTAACCTCGTTGCCTTTGGATTTCTGGACGTAGCAAACGTCGCCTGTCTGTAAAGTAACGTTGCCCATGACTCCGTAAGGGAAAAAAACCGTCTTGGTTTCGTGGTTGACGTCAGCAACCCTGAGTCCCGTAATGACTGCGGAAGTGGAGCGGTAAACGTCGATCCTCATGCCTTCCGCTATGTGTCTGGTGTCATCCACCACGATACTGGGAAGAATGGAATTGGAAAACGATTTTACCGTTGCGAGAAGTCCCGAGCCGTCCATCCACAGCATACGGTTGAGGTTGAACTGTGCCGAACGCACCATAGCCTGGATTTCGGTGTTCAACAGCCCCACTATGCCCGAAGCGTTGTCGCGCGAAGCGCGAAGCGCCTTATCCGAAATATCGATGACTCCGTAGATATTTTTAAGCGGCACGTTGAAGCTGGAGCGCAGGCATTCGCCGGAATCCGGCAGGTCGCCCGTTTCGTCGGTGGAACCCAGACCGCCGCACACTCCGTAAAGAGTGGGCACTATGGCGTCTTTACCCGAGATTTCGGCTGCAGATTTTTCGATTGCGCTGTAAAGCGGACTGACTCCCGTATTCAAAGACGCGCAGATCGCGTCCAGATAATACGATTTCAGTACCGCGTCGATAGTGTTGACCGATAGCATAATCAAACTCCTTTCATTTTTTTGAAATGCTCCGCCGCGAGTCTGCCCGCTTCCGCGACCGACGCGGGTTTACGGAACGTACCTGCGGGCGTATTGCCCGACACGGTCATAATCCTGGGCGGCGCTTCGGGCGGCGCAAAGCGTTCCCGCTCCCGTTCCGGATCCGTTTCGGGCGCGGGGATCGGATTTGGAGACTTGACGGTTTTCTCGGGGTCGGAGCTGAATTCGGATTTTACCGCCAGCACGTTGAGCAGCGCCTTTTCCAGGCAATCCTTTTCCCCTATGAGGGATTCGTTGGCTTTAAGATATTCGCCCAGTTCCTTGTTGAGTTTCCTGGAAACGGGATACTTTTTGTGCAGTTCCTCCAGCCTTTTGCTCCACTCCTCCTCGATGAGTCCGGATTCGAGCTTTCCTTCCAACTCCTTTATGCGCTGTGAGCGTCTGGTAAACTCCGCTTCCAGCGAATTGTAGGCGTTCAAGAGCTCGTCCGAAGTTCTGAATTTCCCGTAAGAGACCGTTTCCGTCTTGTCGCCGCCCTCGGGCGCGGGACGGGTCACGGCTTGTTCCGCGTTCTGTTCTTTTTCCATCTAAGCCTCCTTTATTTCGTTATAGACGTTCTGCCCCAAAGGCGTAACGCCCGCCGCCTCTTTTTCGAGGCGGAGCATTAACTTGTGTTTTCTGACGTGCTCTTCGGCAAGCCTGCGTTTGTTGTCGCCAATGTCGCCCGAAGCAGCGAAAAGACTGTGTTCCTCTATGTGCAGTCCGTGGTCGTCGAGTTCGGACACATCGGCAGTTTCTCCTTTTACGAATCCCAGATTTTCGCGTTCGGCTTTTTTGATGTGCGCTTCGTCGGCGCTTTTTGCGGCCTCCCAGTTGCCGAAGCCGAGCATCTCGATGATCTTGGCGCGGTTTCGGTTGGTTATTTTGCCGTTTTCGTCGTTCAAAAGCCCGTACCTCATCAGTTCGAGCACCATGTTCTTTCTGGTGGCGGGCGACTCGACCATCTCGGAATCGGTTTCGGTGACTACGTCGTCGCCTCCGAGGTCGCTGCCCATAAAGCAGACCGCCTCGACTTCTCCCGAAGCGCCGCCTATGGTGATCAGCCGCTTTTTGTCCGCAAACTGCCTGTACAGCCTCAGGATATGCCTTGCGACCTCTTTAACCGCGCCGCGTATGGATTCCGTTGTCACGCTCATCCTGGAATATTCCTGTTCCATCAGCAGCGACAGCGCGTAACCGCTGACCGTGTTAAGCTCCGTACCCGACAGGTTTATGACGTTGGATATTCCCGAAATGTTCCTGAATTCGTTCAAAAGTCTGTCTTCCTCGTCGCGGAATTCCCCGGGAACGCTTCCCGCGCTCATCGCTACGGGCGGACTGCCGCCCTGGCGGTAGACCACCACGCGCCCCGGATAGAGTCCGTCGTCCTCCAGAGCTTCGACGTCTATGCTGCCGTCTTCGACGGCGTACACGCCTGACGCAAGCCTGGACATGAATTCGTGCTTGCGGTTCTTGACGGCGTTGTATGCGCGCTGAACGGGGATCAGCCGCTCTATCAGACTCATTCCGTAAAACGACGCGGGCACTTTCAGCGCGGTCTGGCGTATAAACGGGAACGTACGCGCGCCGTTGGCTCCGTTTACGTAAGGCAGCGTTCCCGAATACAGCACCTTGCCGCCGGCGACTATGTTAAGCGCGCCGTCGGGATGTTCCTTGGAGGGCGCATCGTAGCGTTCCAGCACCAATACGTAGCCTGTCGGAGAGGCTCCTGCGCGGTCGGCGGTACGCGACAGACGTCTGACCGCATATTCGAAATCGTATATGTCTACATCCTCGCTTTCGACTTCCTCGCCCCAGAGCTCGTACACGGTTTCAACGGGATACACTTTGGCGTGAATGACGCTTCTGCACGCCGAAACGTCGCTTGCGCCGGGATCGTCGGGGAAAATCTCCTGAGGCGGACATACCGCTATCCGTACGGAGCCGCCTTCTCCCGCGTCGGAGTCCCACACGACTTTGAAAAACGACGTGCCGGTAAGTTCCGCCCAGTAATTGGCTTCCGACGAAAGAGCGGTAAAGGAATTGTCGCGCATGGTCGCGTCAATGATTTTGCCCGAAAGGCGCGCGGCGTTGACGTCCTTTTCCTCGGCTCCGGCGGGTCTGACGTTGACGGCGCAGTTTATACGCGTAAACTTCGCCAGTCTGGTTTCGATAAGCGGCGCGATATGGTTATACACTTCGCGCCCCTCCCAACCGAAACGCGGAGTTTCTTCGGTCAGTTCGCCGCGCGCGTCGATCAGCGTATTCTGGTATCCCAGCATGAACCGCATGTTAAGATTCCATTTGGCTTCCGTCTGCCTGCGCGCCTCACGGCGCGCCTCGAAGTCGTTTCGGATTTCGGTTGCAAGATCTTCTTTTGACATGTTTCCTCCTTTATTTTCTGCCTATGCGGTGCATACGCAGTAATTTGTTTTTGTATTCGGCAGTCCTTCCCGGCCGCGGCGCGGGAACGCTTTTTTCCGGACGCGTCATGACGTAATATCTGAGTTCGTCCAGCGCGTGGTCGTCGCGCTTGACGGGCACGTCGCCTTTGCCCCACCAGTACCCTTTAAGCTCGCGTATCAGGTTGACGCAGGTATTGAATATGTATATCGCGGGCGGCCGTTCGGCAAAAAGCCTGCGCACACGGCTTATCCCCGTAAACAGATCCTTGTTGACGTTTACGTTAACGGCGATGCCGTTTTCAAAAAACAGTTCCGCCACCGATTTGACCGAAGCCAGCGTGTGCTGAGTCGCCGCCGAATCGATAAGCGCTTCCAGCCTGCCGTCGCTGCGTCTGACCCAGTCCAGTTCGTCGGCAAGACTTTTTATCGCCGCGGCGTGCGTGCCCACGTCCAGGCCGGCGCGGTAATGCTCCCCGACCACATATATGACTCCGTCATAATCCTGAGCGTAAAAATGACACGACAGAGGATTCTTGAGTCCCGGGTCTATCGAAACGGCGCTCTGCCATTCCTTTGGTACCTCGAAAGGCTCGATCACGTGTACCGAAACGTCAAATTCGGGATACACAAGCCCGGATTCGGCGCGAAACCGTCCGTAACGGCGCGCCTCCAGCTCCTCTGCGGTCATGACCGCAGACAGGCGCTTTGTTTCTTCCGCGCTCAGATACGGGTTGTCCGCCCATTCCATGCTGGAAGTCCATATTTCAGGGTCGGACGCCGGGTTTAGGTATATTTTGTCGTACACCCAGGTCAGCCCTTTTAACGGAGTCATCGTAGCGAAAACGTCGCCCGATGTGTCCAGCACGCGCATACGGCATTCCTCGTAAATGTCCTCGGGCGGTTCTTCGTCGAACCATACGAAGTCCAGCGACGCGCCCTGAAAGCACTCGCGTCCCTGCTGACAGGACTTGAACGACAGCGCGCTGACAGAACCGAACACGTTTTTGACGTAGATCGAGTCTATTATGCCGCCTTCGGGGAAGTCCCTGCTGCCTTCGCTCATCGTGATGCGCTCTATCCATTGCGGATTGAGATACGACAAGATCTTCGCCTGGGCGACGTCACGCTGCACCTCCTTGGTCACGCTGACCGCCCAGCCTTTTACGCCGGGCTTGTTTTTGCGGTAAGGGTGATTGCCGCGCAGCATCCAGACCGCTTCCACGGCTCCGCACTCCGTCTTGCCGCTGCGGTTGCCGCCGAATACCCAGCGGTTTCGCTTGGGCGCGCGGTGGAACGCCAACTGTTTCAGATGCACTTTTTCGCCCGTGTTATAATAGCTCAATTTATTCTCGGCGCGTCTTTTGAGCTGTTCCGCTTCCAGCAGCAGTATCCTTTCAACGAGTTCCCTTTCTGTTTTTGTCGGCATAGTATCTTGAAGCGGCTTCCTTTAACGAATCCGAAGCCAGCGATTCTTTACGGCGTATCGCGCTCTCCTCGGCGGCGGCATTGGCTTTATCTATCTCCTTTATTATCTCCTCCAGCCTTTCCACGCGCGTTTTCCTGGCATGCTCTACCATTCTGCAGTCGATACTGCGGAATGGGAAAACTATCAGCGTATCGCCCTCAGCGTTCTTGAGACGGAATTTCCGATCGGAGCTTTCGTAGTGCAGTTCGTAACCGGGATCTATTTCCTTAAGACGTAAAGCGACGTCGTGGACGTCGTTCGAAATCAACATAATATTCTCCTTTTAAACAAATTACTTGTTTTAGCGCGGTTTGCGGCGGATATACTAGTTTGTATGAAAGTATCAAAAGCGTTACCTATAATAACGCTTATATCCGTATTCTTAGCCGTGACGGCTCCTCTTTCGGCTGCGGGGAGTCTGTCGGCGTTTGCTGCGGACACTCCGCATATAGCGGTATCCGGCGAAGTATGGCTGCTGAGCAGCGAAGGTAGCAGGCTGTTCATGCTGCCCGACACTTACTACGCCAGAATAAACAATCTGGACGACAGCTTTTATTACGTGACTTTCAACGGCGTTTCGGGAAAGGTCGACAAAAACACCGTTTCCACGGTCGGATATCATACTGTCGCCGCGGGCACCATGCGCGATATCAACATCTCCGCGGAATACGCGGAGTTCACCGCTATAAATCTGAAATCCTCGCCCGATCTCAGCGCCGAAAACACCGCTCAAGTTCCCGTCAGCGCCGCTATAACCTTCCTGGGCGTGTATCCCACCGATACCGCAGTATGGTACTATGTCAAATACGAACAGTTCTACGGTTATCTGCGCGCCGACCGCACTTCCATGCCGACGCCCGAGATCAAACCCTTCGTCCCCGAACAGGCGCCGGCCGACGCCCCGACCTCCGCACCTGAAGACGACGGGGACGACGGCAAAACCGTTCTGGACGCGCTGGACGACAAAGAACTGAAAATAATAATCATAGTCGGTCTTGCCGTGCCCGCGCTGGCGGTGGTGATACTGCTGTTCCGTTCCAAAGGCGGTAAACGCAGCCGCGAACGCTACGAGGACTGAGCGTTTATGGACAGATTTTCAAGCTCGCGCAACAGCCTGAGCTTTTCCCTTTCGATATCTTCGTCGCTCAGTGCCGAAAAAGCGTCCTCCGTCTTGGTAAGCTCCAGACACGCTTTGGCCGCAGCAACGTCGGGCGGATAATATTTATATTGCGTCTTTTCCTTTACGGCGCGCCTGGTTCCGTCCTCGTCCAGCACGTACTCAACTATGCGCTCTTCGGCTTCCAGCCCTTCGGCGCGGCGCTGCAGTCCGTTCAGCACCCTTTCCTTGTCGGTCGGCTTGTTTTTTTTCATGCTTCTCCTCCGCCGCCTTTATACGGACTTGATGGCTTTTTTCGCCGTATTAAAACGCGCTCCCGCGCTTTTGCGCTTTTCCACTTCACGCGCCGCCGATATAAAATCGGGCTCGGAGTCGAAGCAGTTTAAAATCCTTTCTTCGCCGAAGCCCAGGATCTCTATATAAGCGCGCACCTTTTTAAGGCATTTGCCTCTCAGATACCTGAATCGCGAAACATCCAGACCCAACCGTTTGCAGCCGGCACCGAGAGTTTCCTTTCTGAAATAAACGCTGCATATCACTTCGCGTTCCGATTCGGAAAGGATTTTAAGCGCCGTATCCATGCACAGCTTGAATTGCTTAATACTCTCGCACATATCCGAAGCGGAAAAATATTCGTCGAATATATGCGCCGCGTCGCGCCCCTCGGTGTTGTATTCGAAACTGAGACATTTATCCGCCCTGGCGCGGTAAATTTTCCCCAGCTTATCCAGTTCAGGATATACCGTCAATACGATTTCTGCCAAACCGGCGGAAAGCATCTGTCTTCCTCCTTATCGTTTCTAATTTACGAACATTTGTTCGCTTTTTCAATATAGCATCCGTATAACCGAAAGTCAAGTTTGAGTGCGACAAAAAATACGGATGTACCTGTTTATGTACATCTACGGTTTGTTTTCAATGACTGTTATAAATAAAATTCATTTTAATTACAGCCGTTTTACCGGTTTATATGTAATAACGCGGTTTTACGCATATCGTCAGGAACGTATAATCTTACCGACGTTCAGCGCAGCACAAAATTCAAACACCCTTCGGGGAGCGTGTGCTTCACCGCATATTCAAATGTATTCCCGTCAAAAACCCGAAAATCCTATCCGACCCGAAAAGACAAACAATAAATAGGTTTTATCGCGCATAAACCATATTGGCGTTACTTAGCCATGCAATAACAAACGCCCCTTCCGGGGCGTTCCGTCTTTAACCGAGCGCGACTTCCAGCACCATCATCAGCGCGAAGCCCACCATTACGCCCCATGTGCCGAGATGCGAATTTTCTTCCATGTGCGCGTCGGGGATAAGATCCTCGGCAACGACGAATATCATAAGACCCGCCGCAAACGCCAAAAACCAGGGCTGCGCCACGCTTAACGACGCCGCCAGGAAATAACCCACCACCGCGAATATGGGTTCTACGATGCCCGTAGCGGTACCGTATATAAAGGATTTCCACTTGCTGCCCGTAACGGCGCGCATAGGCAGCGCGACAGCAGCGCCTTCGGGGAAATTCTGTATGGACATGCCTATAGCCAGCCCCAGAGCGCCCATGAACGCCGCGGTGGAACCGTCCGCAAAAGCGCCGCCGAAAGCAAAGCCGACCGCAAGACCTTCGGGAATATTGTGTATGGTAACGGCCATGAACAGCTTTGTCGTTTTCTTGAAATTGTTTCTGAGACCCTCGTCCGTACCGCTTTTATGAAGGTGCGGCACGATTTTGTCTATGACCACCATGAACAAACCGCCTGCCAGAAATCCTATAAGCGCGGGCACGAACGCCAGGTTTTCCCAGTCAGAAGCTCCTTCCAGCGACGGCAAAAGCAAGGACCAGATACTTGCAGCCACCATGACGCCGGCGGCAAAACCGAGAATAACGGTATTCAGCTTGGGGGTAATTTCTTTTTTGAACAAGAAAACCATTGCCGCGCCCAATGTTGTCGCCGCAAAAATGATGGAAAAACCGAGTATGGTGATTTCGACGTTGGTCATATAAATACCTCTCCTTTCCGTACGCAAATATTCTACCCCTTATACCTTGGAAAAAACAACTTTTTAAAGGTACAAAATTAACGATTTCGCACTTACGCGGCGCTTTATGCGGTCAAGATCGGCTCAGGACAAAGCGACTTATAACGGCGGCGTCAGACTTCGACCGGTCAATTTTGCCGCATACAGGCACCCAAAAAATTTAACGCCGTTTCGGGAGCCGAAACGTCGAATGCGCACGGCGTTTTACCCGCCAATTTCGCTTTGAACGACTTTTCAACTGAGTTATCAACAATTTTATGTTGATAACCCCGTTAAAATGTGTATAAGTTCTTAATAAAATCGACAAATTTCGCACGCGGCGGAACGCAAAGTACGAATTTCCGATTTTTTCGGACAGTTTGAAACCCCTTTTCAGGGATACTTTAGGTATACCGTAAACGCAGGTTTTAACGGTTTTAGGTGTTTCGCTGCGGAATGTTTTCGGCATATTGCAACGTCGCCGCCCGTTTGACCGCCGAAAAATATGCGCCTTGGCGGTATGATCGGGAAGCGTATTGATTTTATATACCGAATGTTATAAAATTTAATATATAGTTCGTTACGGAGGTATTGTTATGGCAGGACAGATAATCGGATACACGCTCCTGGCTTTGGCGGTATTGTTTATATCGGTAACAGTCGCACGCGCGTTGGCAGTCAAAAAGCCCAAAATCGAGGATTCGGAATACGTGCCTCACGAGATCGACAAGCACGCCGTTGCCGAAAAACTTTCCGGAGCCGTCAGGATCAAAACCGTCACCCTGCCCGACAACGACGCGGACGGCAGCGTATTTTACGAATATCAGAGATATATCGAAAGCGTCTTCCCGAAAGTGACGGAAAACGCCGAAAAAATACTCGTCAACAAGTACGCCGTCATATATAAAATAAAAGGCAGCGACGAAACGCTGCTACCCGCGGCGGTATTGGCGCATCAGGACGTCGTGCCCGCGGATCCAGAGGGCTGGGAAGCCGATCCGTTCGGCGGCGAAATACGCGACGGCTACGTTTACGGCAGAGGCTCCCAGGACATGAAGTCGCAGATGATAGCGGCTTTGGAGGGGCTGGAAATACTGTTGACGGAAGGCAAGCGCCCGCGCCGCACTATTTTGTTCTGTTTCGGTCACGACGAGGAGCTGCGCGGCACCTACGGAGCGTACGAGATCAGCAAATATCTCGAAAACAGCGGCGTTCGGCTGGAATACGTTATCGACGAAGGCGGCACCGTACTGGACGGAAAGATACTGGGTATCGACAAAAAAATCGCGCTGGTCGGCACCTGCGAAAAAGGGTATGCCGATTATATCCTCAAGGTCAAAAAGGACGGCGGACACGCTTCCGCTCCCACCAGGCGCACCGCCGTGGGCATGCTTGCCGAAGCGATATACAAGGTTGAAAAGCATAAAATGCGCCCCCATTGGACAAAGCCGACAAAAGAGATGTTCGCAGCGCTGGCGCCGCATATGAACTTCCCTTTCAAGCTTGCTCTTGCAAACCGCGACATACTTTCGCCGCTGTTAAAGCCCCTGCTCTGCCTTGTAAGTCCGTTCACTAACTGTCTGATGCGCACGACGCTTGCGCCCACGCAGGCGGAAGGCGCGTCCACGCCCAACACGCTGCCTGGGGTGGCCGAGGGCACTGTAAACGCGCGCATAAATACCGGAGAAAGCGTACAAAGCGTTCAGGCGCACATTCAAAAGACCGTCGGAAAACACGTCGAGATATCGACTCTGGAGGGCAGCATAGACCCCTCTCCCGTTTCGGACACTTCTTCCGAGGCTTATGCGATGCTGAAAAAGACTATCGGCGAAGTATTTTCCGGATACATAGTCGCACCCTATCCGTTTATAGCCGCTTCGGACGCCAAGCACTATTACAATCTGACCGATAACGTTTACCGTTTTACGCCTTTTGAAAAAAGCGTGGAGGACGCAAACCGCATTCACGGGCTTAACGAAAGGCAGGATATAGATATGCTGGCTGAGGGCACGCGCTTCTTCCTAAGACTGTACGAGAACACTTGTTTATAAAAATCGGCATGCTTTTCCGATAGTGAAGCTTCCGATCTCAAACCACAATATATGGTATAAATTTCCCCGGATATAAGTTGATTCGGGGAACAATTTTTTCCGCGGCCGACAAATAGACGGTAATGTATGATATAATAAAATCCGCTATCAAAAGAGGAAAAAATGACGGACGACCAAACGACGAACAATAAGCTGCTGGTGCTTTTCGTAATGGAGAAATTCGAAATGCCTCTGACGGAGGACGCACTCCTCTCCATTTGCTGTACGGAAAACAGCTGGGTCCGTTATTTGTATTGCAAACAGGTCCTGAACGAGCTGATAAAGAGCGGTTTTATAGTCAGGACCACGCTTCCCGGCAACAACGTATCGCTGTTGAAGATCACCGCCGACGGCAGGAGCTGCATAGCCTATTTTTACAACGAGCTGCCGCTGTCGCTGCGCGAAGAAATAACCGCTTTTATCAAAAACAACCGTCTGGAATACCGCAAAAAACAGGAATTCGTTTCCGATTTTTACCGCAATTCCGACGGCACGTTCACGGTGGTGCTGAAAATCCAGGATCTGAAAAAAGTGGTGCTGGAATTAAAGCTGATCGTCGATTCCAGAGCGCTGGCGGTGAGCATACGCAATTCCTGGGGCGAAACGGCGCCCGAGTTTTACCGATCCGTACACGAAATACTGCTTGATAACTGACTTCAACCGCCCGGATGGGCGGTTTTAGGTATCACGTATTTCCCTGCCGACTGCCGCTGCCGTCGGCAAAAAAAAGCAAGGCGCTGCCGCCCTGCTTTTTTCGCACTGCGCGTTCGGTTACTTATTCTTTCTTCTGAGTCCGAAGAACAGTATCACCACCACGGACACGATGAACGCGAACAGTATCGCAAGCGCGCCCGCCATGTTCAGGTTGATGGTATTCAGGAACTCGCCTACCGGGGTCAGCGGTTCTCTGACGCTGACGGTGGCGTAATCGGCGTTTTCTTCGACGGTCATCTTGATTTCCATACTTCCGGAGTGGTTGCCGGACAGACTGACGCTGACGGTATACTCGCCGGGCTCCCATGTCGTTTCGGAAGCGGAATAGCGCGCGCCGTTGACGAATATGTCGTAATCGTAGTGCTTGACACCCGATTCCGCCATATAGTTCTTGATAGCGTCGATTACGGTATATTCGTAGCCGTTGGCAATACTGATTTCTTCGCCGTCCGCGACAACGGCTTCTTCCACGACGATCTCGGGTTTGATCTCCTTGGGCTGAATCTCGAAGGACACTTCGCCGGAGGAAATGAACGCGACGTAGTTGGAGTCGTCGATGTCGATGGAAACGTTGAGGGTGATCTTGGATTTTGCGAGCATACCGGCGTAATACTCTACGCCTATGCCGTTGACCGCCTTGACGGAATAGCTGAAGCTGCCGCATTCGTCCGAAGCGGGAACGGGCTCGGCTATAAGCTCGGTGGGATCGATCTCGTCGCCGTAATATACCGTAAAGTCATTGAGTCTTACCTTGAATGCGATCTGCTTGGGGTTGACGGTGAGGTAGAAATTCTCGTATCCGTTATATACGGTAACGCTTTCGTTGGCGATGCCGTCAACGCGTATGATATAGTGACCTGCGTCCGTGGGCAGACCGTTTGTGAAGGTGGCGCCGCCGTCCGCAGAGTATTTCCAGCTGACCTCTCCCATAACAGACGCGTCGGCTCCGGACACGGAATAACCGATACCGTCATAAGGTTCGCCGTCAAATTCAGCGTCCGGTGTAGAGACCGACACGATCGCGTTGAGTTTCAATACCTCGAAAGTATATTCGCCTCTCAGCGCTCCGTAGTTTTCGGTACCGCCGACCGTGGCTACCGCGTAGTACACTCCGGCAGGGATACCCGGAGCAAAGCCGTCCTCGCCGAGTTCGTTCGTATATTCGGGATCGGAATAGTATTTTACCGAAACGTATTCGGCGTCGAATCTCGCCACGGGCATTACCGCCTCCGAAGGATCGGACAGGTATGTCCAGTCGTCGCGTACGAATTCGGAAACCCATTCGTTTTCGCCCTTTACTACATTGACCACGAACGAAGCGTAAATTCCGTCAGCGAAAATATAGTTTACGTCGTCGGGAAGCGTGACGGTAACGGTATAGCTGTTGACTTTGAGGTAATCCGCGTACAGATCGTCGGCGTCCGTAGCTGCCATCAAAGCGTAATCCACGCTCTCGCCTCCGATAAGTCCGAGTATCAGCGAACCGTACACGCCTTTGTCGGCTATGTTGTCGGCATTCAGATAACCGAACGCGAACTCGTAACCCGAATTCAAAGCGATCACGGCTTTTTCGATGACGTAAGTCAGTTCAGCTTCTCCCGAATAGTTGCCCGAAACGCTGACAGTAACGATATAGCTGCCCGCGTTCGGAAGAAGCGCGGAATCGGACGAGATCGTATATTCGACGGTATTGACGCCGTCCTCAAGCGCGTTGACGGACTCGCCGTTAAAGGCAAAGTATCCGCCGAAGTATTCGCCGAGCGAAACATCCTCGGTATAAGAATTGCCGTATACGTCGCTGAAGGAAGCCGCGTCGATCGCGATCTGTTTTACGGCGACTTCTT
>CALVZV010000003.1 GCA_944372665.1 uncultured Clostridia bacterium | reverse complement strand
CAGAATGGTCAAAAAAGCCGGGCCCTCCACCGCAGTGGCGCTGCTGGGACTCGACGACGTGCCGGAGTCGGGCGATCAGCTGCTTGCGGTTGACGACGAAAAGCTGCTTAAAAGCGTTGTTGCCGACCGTATTGCCAAGGAAAAGGAAAAGAAACTGGCGTCCGGAAGGGTCACTCTTGACGACGTGTTCCGCGGCATAGAGGAAGGTAAACTGAAAGACCTCAACATTATTATAAAAGCCGACGTTCAGGGCTCGGTGGAAGCGCTCAAGCAAAGTCTGCTCGAACTGACGACCGACGAGGTGCGCGTCAGAGTGCCGCACGCAATGGTGGGCGCAATAAACGATTCCGATATCGTTCTGGCAGATTCGATAAACGCCATTATCATAGGGTTCAACGTGCGTCCGCATGCCGGAGCTAAGGCTCTTGCGGAAGCCAAGCACGTGGAGATCAGGCTTTACCGCGTAATATACGACGCAATCGACGACGTTACCAACGCCATAAAGGGTCTGACCGCGCCCAAGTACAGAGAACAGTACCTCGGCAAGGCGGAAGTCAGGGTCATATACAAGATAAGCGGCGTCGGCACCATAGCCGGCTGTATGGTGACCGACGGAAAGATAGTCAAGAACGCAAAAGTGCGTCTTATCCGCGACAACATAGTCGTTGCCGATACCGCGATAGATTCTCTGAAACGTATGAAGGACAACGTCAAAGAGGTGCTTCAGGGCTTCGAATGCGGTATAGGTCTGCTTAATTGCAACGACATAAAGGAAGGCGACATCATCGAATCCTTCGAAGTAGTGGAGGATAAAGCTTAAACTGCCTATGAAGATCGACCGCGTAAATTCGGAAATCCGTAAAATTTTAATGGAGATAATACGCGAGGACATAAAAGATCCCCGTGTTTCGGAGTGCGATATGCTCAGCATAATGGACGTGGATACCACGGGAGATCTGAAATATTGCACCGTATACGTTTCCGTTATGGGCGGAAAACCCGAAGAAGTCATCGAGGGGCTGAACGCCGCGAAGGGATACTTGAGAAACGAGCTGTTTGCGCGTCTTAAAGTCAGAGCGGTACCCGAACTGACGTTCAGACTAGATAAAAGCGTGGATTACGGTTTCAAGATAGACAATATCCTGAAGCGCCTTAACGATGAGGAGAAACACTGAAATGTACGAGCGTGTTTCAAGCGCCGTTTACGCAGCGGAAAGCGTTGCCGTATTCATGCACGTCAGACCCGACGGAGATTCCGTCGGCAGCGCGCTGGCGACGCTGAAGTATCTAACCAACCTGTCCAAGAAGGTCGAGATTTTTATTGAAAATACCGAGGAATTAAGACAAAATCTGTCTGTCTTGCCGGGATTCGGTTCGATAGGCAAAACTACTTTAAAAAAGTACGATCTGGGGATAGCGCTGGATTGTGCCACCGCGGGACGGCTGGGCGTCAGGTGTGCCGGCGTCTATTTTTCGGCATGCGCGGAACGCGTGCTGATAGACCATCATTTCGTTTCGGAATCGTATGCGGACATAGTCGTCAGAGAGCCGTCCGCAGCGTCCACCACGCAGATCCTTTATAAAGTTTTCAGGGAACTCGATTCTTCGGCTATCGATAAAGACGTCGCCGCATGTCTGTATGCCGGTCTGATAACCGACTCGGGCGCGCTCACTTTTTCAAATACGTCCGAAGAAACGCTGAGAGTTGCCGCCGAACTTGCCGGATACGGGATCGACAGGGATCTTTTGGTCAGAAAGCTGGTCAAAGAGGAGCGTTTGGAGGTTTTTCGTCTTAAACTGCGCGTATTGTCGCGCGCGGAATTCCTGTCGGGCGGAAAGTGCGCCGTTATCGTGTTCAGAAAAAGCGATTTCGCCGCCACGTCGACCACAGAGTTGGATACGGAAGGCATAATCAACAACCTAATAAATATAGAGGGAGTGACGCTTGCGATCGCCGCTTCCGAAAAAGACAGCTGTTTCCAGGTCAGCGTCCGTGCCAAGGACGGAGTAAACGCAGCCGCGTTTACCGAAATTTTCGGCGGAGGCGGACACGTATGCGCGGCGGGCTGCAGAATATTCAAAACCGGCGACGAAGCGATCGCCGAGCTTAAAAACGCCGCGGAACGCTTTTTGGCAGGTCAGGCAAAGTGACCTCGGCATTTATCGTGTTAAATAAGTCAGGCGGCATCACCAGTGCCTGCGCCGTCAATCGCGTCAAACGCATTTTGTGCGAAAAAGGCGTTAAAATTGATAAAATAGGGCATTTCGGCACTCTCGATCCCGACGGCGAAGGAGTTTTGCCTTTGGCAATAAACAAAGCCACCAGGCTTTTCGGGTATCTCGCGCTTAAAACCAAAGTATATTATACAGAATTCGTTTTCGGCCGCGAAACGGACACGCTTGACGCTGCCGGAAAGACTGTCGCGACAACAACATACGTGCCCGATGCCGCCAAAATCGAAGCTGCGGTAAAAGCGCTGACGGGAGAAATCATGCAGATCCCGCCCGCGTATTCGGCAAAGTCAGTGTCAGGCAGGCGCGCCTACGATCTGGCTAGGGCAGGCGAAATTTTTGAATTGAAACCCCAAAAAGTCAATATTTCAAAAATCGATATGCTAGGCAATCCCGAAAAGAACACGTTTGCTTTCCGCATAACCTGCGGTGGCGGAACATATATACGCAGTATCGCCAGGGACATGGCGTATATGTGCGGATCCTTAGGGTATATGCGGCTGATCAGGCGCGAGCGAAGCGGTTGTTTCGGACTGGAGCATGCGGTGTCGGAAGAAGAACTGAGAAACTGCTCCGAGCCGGAAAAGTATTTTTTTCCGCCGGAAAGGGCGCTTGAAGAATATCCGGCATACGAAATGGCGGGCGACGCCGAAACGGCGCGGTTGATTTTCAACGGCGTCAACCTTGCTCTTTCCGGAATGCCCGAAGGCATATTCCGTTTTTACGTTGAGGGCGAACTCGCAGGTCTGGGGAAAAAGGACGATTTAGGACGGTTCAAATGGGCGGTGAGGCTTAAATGACGGATTTTTATACCAGTACGGAAATAAAGTTATCGTTTGTCGGAAAGGCCGCGCCTCAGCGTGTGCTGGCACTCGGCTTTTTCGACTCCGTACATCTGGGACATCGCAAACTGCTGGGTTTTACGCGCTCGTTGGCAGCCGGATCGGGATATGTACCCTCGGTTTATACATTTGACAACGATTTCTTCGAGGCGTTGGGCGTAAACGAAAAGCTTGTTTTTACTCTCAGCGAAAGGATTACGGTTTTAGAGGAACTCGGCTTTGCCAAGGAAAACATCGTCGTCGGCTCTCCCGCAAAAGACGTAGTGAAGACTACGGGCGAAGATTTTTTGAATTTTCTGAAGGAAATCAACGTAAAAGCCGTTGTATGCGGCAGCGATTTCCGATTCGGTGCGGGCGGCGCACTTGGTACGGAACAGCTGAAAGACTGGGGCGCGCTGAACGATGTGCCGGTATTCGTGGTTCCGCTTCTGACCGAATGGAACAGGAAAATATCCTCGCGTGATATCCGTGAATATCTGGAACTGGGCGAAGTCGTGATAGCAAATCATTTTCTGGGAAGACGATTTTTTATAAGAGGCGTTGTCGAACACGACCGCGGCGTGGGAAAGAGTTTCGGACTGCCCACGGTAAATATTTCAACCGATCGCCGCAAGGCTCTGCCCGGCGACGGCGTTTACGCGACTTCGGTAATAATGCCCGACGGATCGAGGTTTAAAGGCGTTACCAATATCGGTTCCAGACCGACCTTCGGCGAATCGCATAAAGCCGTAGAAACGCACATTCTGGATTTTGACGGCGATCTGTACGGCAAAACGCTGACCGTGGAGTTTACGGACCGACTGCGCAGTATATTCAAATTCGATTCAAAAGAGGAGCTTAAGGCTCAGATCTTGCAGGATATAGAAAGAGTAAGGAGTACCACGGATGATTAAATTCGGAGTTGCGGGAAATTCGCTGAGTTTTTACGCGGAGGGTCACGAAAAAACCGAAGAAGCGGCAAAATGGTGCCGCGATCGCGGACTGGACGTTTTCGAATATTCGTTCGGCCGCGGCGTTACCATGAACGAAGCCACCGCAAAAAAAATAGGCGCGGCTTTTTCACGTGAGGGCGTGGAGCTGTCCGTACACGCGCCGTACTTTATAAATTTTGCCAATCCCGATCCAGACATGATCGAAAAATCGATAGGTTACGTGACTTCGTCGTGCAAAAAGGCCGTGGACTTCGGCGGCAGCCGCGTCGTGGTGCATCCGGCAACGCAGGGCAAACTGACGCGCGATGAAGCGCTCGGTCTGACGCTTGTCAACGTCCGCAAATTAAAGGACGCGCTGGAGCAAAAAGGGTACTCCGGTTTGAAAATCTGTTTTGAAACCATGGGCAAGACCGCCCAGATAGGCACGCCTGACGAAATAATACAAATAGTTTCTCTTGCCGACTTTTTTTACCCTTGCATCGACTTCGGACATGTTAACGCAAGGGAACAGGGTATTCTAAATAATCCAGAAAACTATAATACTCTGCTGCAAAAAATGTGCGATTTTCTACCAAAAGAAAAGGTTTTTAACATGCACGTCCATTTCAGTAAAATCCAGTACGGTGCCAAGGGAGAGATCCGTCATCTGACCTTTAAAGACGAAATCTACGGCCCCGACTACCGTCCGCTGATGCGATTATTCAAGGATAAAGGCATGTCGCCGGTCATTATTTCCGAGTCGGACGGCACACAGGCAGAGGACGCCGCCGAAATGAAAAGCTATTATTACTCGCTTTGACCGAATTTATCGGAGAGTTCGGTCTCGTCATGGCAGCAGGTCGAATATGTTGTCTTCCGATATGCCGGTTATATAGCTGTCGGGGATCCTTCCGACAATTATCTGTTCGGCGATGACGAAATCCATGCTGACGGTGACGTTTTCGGCGCTGAGCGGCACCAAAATCCTTATCGTAGTCTGAACGCGCATTATCAGTCGGTGCATCGTCTGATTGATGCCTTCGGTGTAAAAGCTGGAACCCAGCGTCACGTTGACCGCGCCCACCGGCGCGACGTTGATTTTTACCGGAGTTCCCTTATCCGCCAGAAGCGACAGTCCCGTGAACGCGCCGCTGGGAAGTTCGACTTTGTAGTCGTCAAGTTTGTCTACGGCTTCCTGCATTGACTGCTGGGCGTATACCGTAAGGCTGTTAATGTTGGTCGAATTGGCTTTTATAAGCGTTATTTCGCCGTCGGAATTTTTTTCGTATTCAAAAAATTCGCCGTAAAACGCGGAAAACGTTTTGATTTTTGAATTTGCGGCGATATATGCAGACACGGTTTTGGCATAAATGTCGGCTTCGGCGAGCTCTTTTACCAGCGGAAACGCGATGTTATTGAAGTATCCCGCTACCGAAGCGATTGCAACTGCCAGCAAAATAAGGCATACGATACGGCGTTTGAATTTCTTTTTTTCTCCGGCTGGACCGCTGCTCATATTTTAATATATGAATAGATGTCAAATAAATTGCAAATATTATCGCACTGTATTATAATATGCGTAAATTTTATGATGGAGTACGATATGTCAACCGACAATTTGAAAAACTTTTTCGAAGAACGCATCCGCGCCGTCGAAAACTCCGATCTTTCGCAGGACGTCAAGAATCTGCTCATAACCAGAACCGTGGACGTCGTAAAGCAGATGTCGGAGTTGGGGAATGCCGAAAGACGCGACCTGGAAGATTTCCGCGTCAGACATTTCGGAAAAAGCGGAGATATAACCGCGTTTACCAGACTTATAGGCACGGCGCCGCCGGAGCTGAAACGTACGCTGGGCGCGCTTATCAACGATATCCGTTCCGCGTTCGAAAACGCGTTTACGCTTATGGAGAACGACGTTGCTTCGCGCGAATACGCCAAACGCATTCAGGCGGAGAAGGTCGACGTCACCTTATCCAAGAATGTTCGCCGCGAAGGTACTGGCGGACTCAATCCGATAACGATAGTCAAAAACGACATCGTTTCTATTTTCGCGGGAATGGGGTTCAGCGTTGTGGACGGTCCCGAAATAGAATATACCAAGTACAATTTCGAGCTTTTGAATATTCCGGCAGACCATCCCGCCAGGGATCCCGGCGACAGCTTTTACATCAATCCCGAAATAATGCTGCGCACGCAGACCTCCTGCGTCCAGGCGCGCACGATGGAAACCACCGCGCCGCCGATAAGGGTCGTATGCCCTGGTAAAGTTTACCGTCCCGACGAAGACGCCACCCACAGTCCCATGTTCCATCAGATAGAGGGATTGGTAGTGGACGAGCACGTCACGCTGAAAGACCTTAAAGCGGTATTGGAACAGTTTGCAAAACGCTTTTTCTCGGCGGATACCTCGGTCAGGTTCCGTCCGTCGTTTTTCCCGTTCACGGAACCCAGCGTCGAGGTCGACCTCAGCTGCGCCATGTGCCACGGCGCAGGCTGCAGACTGTGCAAGGGCACGGGTTGGCTGGAGCTTTTGGGCGCGGGCGTCGTAAATCCCGCCGTGTTGGACATGTGCGGTATAGATTCCGCAAAATACAGCGGATTCGCTTTCGGCATAGGCCTGGAGCGCGCCGCCATGGTCAAGTACGGGATCCCCGATATGCGTTTGTTGTTTGACAACGACGTCAGAATTTTGAGTCAGTTCAGATAGGAGGCTATATGCTGGTTCCGATAAAATGGTTGAAAGATTTTGTTGACGTGGATCTTGCGCCCGAAGAATTGGCGGACAAACTCGTGTCCTGCGGTTTCGAGGTGGAAGACATCATAAACGCCGCAGGCGATATCCAAGGCGTTTATACCGCAAAAATCCTTTCCGTGGAGAAGCATCCCGCCGCCGACAGACTGATAGTTTGCAAGATAGCGGCGGATAAAGAATATACCGTCGTCACCAACAACGTGTGGCTTAAACCCGGCGACATCGTGCCTTTTGCGGCAGACGGAGCCGTTTTGCACGGCGGCAAGAAGATCTATGCAGGCGAAGTGCGCGGGGTCAGGTCGGACGGTATGTTTACGGGCGGCAAAGACCTAAACGTCACCGAAAGCGATATCCGCGGAGCGGGCGAGGACAAAGTGCTGGTTCTGCCGGACGACACTCCCGTGGGCATCGATTTCGTAAAAGCCATGGAACTGGACGACGTCGTCCTGGATATAGGCATCACTGCAAACCGTACGGACGCAAACGGTATTCTGGGTATTGCCAGGGAAGTCGCTGCCATCACCGGGAAACCGCTTAAAATGCCCGAAGATTATATCGACATTCCGACGGGTAACGCTATAAACGGAAAACTTGAGATAGTCAACGAAGCTCCCGATCTCTGCCCCAGATACATGGCGGCGATGCTAACGGACGTTGTCATAGAAGAATCCCCCACGTATATCAAACGCCGTTTGAGAGCGGCGGGGTTAAGACCCATAAACAATATCGTGGACATCACCAACTACGTACTTCTGGAAGTGGGGCAGCCGATGCACGCGTTCGACCTTAAAACCATTAAAGGCGGGCGGATCGTCGTAAGAAGAGCGCGTGAAGACGAGAAAATAGTTGCTCTGGACGGCAAAACGTACACGTTGAATCCCGAAAATCTGGCTATATGCAACGCCGAAGAACCGATGGCGATCGCCGGTGTGATGGGCGGTGCGGGATATTCAATATTCGACGACACCGCCGAGGTGGTTTTCGAATCGGCGCGTTTTAAACGCGATTCCGTCAGACGCACTTCGCGTTCGCTGGGTCTTTCTTCCGATTCCTCGCAGCGTTTTTCAAAGGGCATCGATTATTATTCGCAGGAAGCGGGACTCAGGAAAGCCGTCGGCATGGTCGTCAGGCACGGCTGGGGCAAGCCCGTCAAAGGCGTGATAGATTCTTATCCCGTGCCCGCGCCGCAACGGAGAGTTTCGTATACTGCGGAAGACATAGAAAACATCCTCGGTATATCCGTTCCCGAAAAATTCATCGTCGACGTACTCAATTCGCTGATGATACCCACAGTCAGGAAAGGCAAACGCATTACCTCGTCCGTTCCCGCGTTCCGCGAAGACATCGTCGGCGTCAACGACATAGCCGAAGAGGTCATCAGAATGTACGGATATGACAGTTTCGACTCGTCATCGGTCATGCAGGGCGCGCTGATAGCCGGCGAAGTAACGAAAGCCCAGGAATTCACCGCCTCCGTCAAGAATTTCATGGTCGGCGCCGGCGCGTACGAAACACTGACTTATTCATTTATTACCCCCAAGGCGTTCGACATGCTTGAAATGCCTGCCGACGATCCGCTGCGTAAAGCGGTGGTGCTTACCAATCCCCTGGGAGAAGATTACTCGGTCATGCGCACGAGTATGGCCCACAGCATGCTTAAAGCCGTCGCCACGAACGCCATTAGGCTGAATAAAGAGGCGCGTCTGTTCGAAATAGCCAAGGTGTTCAGACCCGAAAAACTGCCGCTGACGGACAAATTGCCCGAAGAAAAACAGATCCTTGTCTACGCCGCATACGGCGACGAGGACTTTTACACGCTGAAAGCCGTGTTCGAGGAGTTGTTCGCTTATCTCAGGATAGAGGCGGAATTCCTGCCTGCCGAGATATCGTACATGCATCCGACCAGGACCGCCAAGATATTTGCCGGCGGAAAAGAGATAGGGTACCTGGGCGAGGTAGCCGACAAGGTAGTCAAAGCTTACGGCACGGACAAGAGAGTCTACCTTGCCGAAGTCGACTGCGATTATCTGACGGAGCACGCCTCGCGTTATACCGGGTTCAAGCCCGTTTCAAAGTATCCGCCCGTGGAGCGCGACCTTGCGCTGATCACCGACGAGAGCGTTGCGGCTACGGATATACTCAAGGCCGTGCGTCTTGCCGCCGACAGCGCACTGCTGACCGATGCCAGGATATTCGACGTGTTTGTCGGACCGCAGCTGAAGATCGCCGGCAAAAAGAGCGTTGCCGTCAGACTGACCTTCCGCAGCAATGAGCGCACGCTTGTCGACGCCGAGGTCAACGAGCTGATAGACAAGATCCTTAAAAAGCTTGCCGAAACTTTGGGAATAAAACTCAGATAATGCTGGAAAAGACGCTGAAAGCTCTCGAATTCGATAAAATTCTGGAAGCCGTGGCTTTCCATGCCTCTTCTGTGCCCGCGCGCGAAGAAATACTCGAAACCAGACCTTTCGACAATCCGGAATATATTTCGGAACTTTTGGAGGAGGTCGCCGAGGCGGACAAGATAGCTTTCGAATACGCCACCAACCTGTCTTTTGCGTTCGACGACGTCAGCGCCGTGCTGGACAAAGCCGAAGTGATGTCCGTTCTGAGCATGGGCGAACTTTTACGCGTGGCAAGAATGCTGAGAGTGGCGTATTCGGTGAAGAATGCGATAGCCAAAGTACCCGACGACACGCTGGTGCGTTTGAAAAAAATTGCGGCTTCGGTATATACGGACAAGGAGCTGGAAGAAAGCATAGATTCCGCAATCGTTTCCGAAACCGAGATGCACGACAGGGCGTCGGAGGAGCTTAGGAGTATCCGTATCCGTATAAAGAAGACGGGAGAGCAGATCAAAACCAAGCTTTATTCCTATATAACGTCTCCTGCATACGCCAAGTATCTTCAGGACAACATCGTGACCGTGCGCGGCGACAGATACGTAATTCCCGTCAAGGCAGAATGGAAAGGCGCCGTTCCGGGGCTGATACACGATCAGTCCGCCAGCGGTCAGACGCTATATATAGAGCCGATGAGCGTAGTGGAGCTCAACAACACCTTAAAAACGCATCTTATCGCCGAACAGCAGGAAATAGAGCGTATTCTTAGGGCGTTTACGCTGAAAGTCAGCGTCAGAGCGGAAGCCATACGCGAAAGTTTCAGAAAGATAATAAAACTCGATACGGTTTTTGCCAAGGCGTATTACGCAAACTCGGTCAAAGCCGTCAAACCGCTTATTAATACCGACGGCGTCATAGAAATACGTAAGGGCAGACATCCGCTTATCCCTGCCGAGAAAGTCGTGCCCACCGACATACGCCTGGGAAAGGATTTCGATCTGCTGTTTATAACCGGTCCGAATACGGGCGGCAAAACGGTCGCGCTGAAACTCGTCGGGCTTTTGACGGTCATGGCAATGAGCGGAATGTTTGTTCCCGCCGCCGAAGCCGAACTTGCAGTTTTCCGCGACGTGTATACCGATATAGGCGACGAACAGAGCATAGAACAGAATCTGTCGACTTTTTCCTCGCATATCGCCAATATCGTACAGATCACCGACAACCTTAATTCGGACAGTCTGGTATTGCTTGACGAGCTGGGCGCGGGTACCGACCCGACCGAAGGCGCGGCTTTGGCTATAAGCATTTCGCAGTATATTAAGGAAAAAGGCGCAAAAGCCGTCATTACCACTCATTACAACGAGCTTAAGGAATATGCCGTTGTGACCGAGCGCGCCGAAAACGCTTCGATGGACTTCAATCCTCTGACTTACTCTCCCACGTATAAACTGATCGTCGGTACTCCCGGCGTATCCAACGCCTTGCTGATAGCGGCGAAACTGGGACTGAACGAGGGTATAATCGAACGCGCAAAAAGCGGTATTTCTTCCGGCAAGCTGGATTTCGAAAACGTCGTCAGCAGCATGGAGGAATCACGTCACAAAGCCATGGAGTACGAGGAGCGCGCTTCGGCAATGCTTAAAGAAGCCGAGGAAATCAAAAAGGCTGCCGAAAAAGAACGCGACAGGCTCTATCTGCAACGTGAAAAGCTCAACGAAAACGTCAGAAAAGAAACCAAACGCCTGGTGGACGAAGCCATGAGCGAAGCAAACGACATTATAGAAACGCTTCGTTCGGTATTGGACGAACCCACCGAAGCCAATCTTTTCAAAGCCAGAAAGCTCAGGAAATCCCTGGAAAAATATATCGTTTCCGAGGATAACGAATTCGAAGGATTCGGTGAGGAGGCTGAGGGAGAGATAACAGAGGGCGACGCCGTGCTGGTCAAACCGCTTAAAGCCGAGGGGATAGTGAAAAGCGTGGATTTCAAAAAGAATTCCGCGACGGTCATGCTGGGCACGATGAAGTCGAATTTTAAACTCGACCAGCTGCAGAAACTTAAAAAAGCCGTCAAAAAACACGAAATCAACAAAACTCCAGTCAAACGAGTACTCAGAAACGAGGCGTTCTCTCCTGAACTCAACCTTATCGGGCTGACCGGCGTCGAAGCGCTGACGGAGCTTAAAACTTATATCGACCGTGCCGTTACCGCAGGCGTCAACGAAGTCAGGATCATACACGGCTACGGGACGGGGAAATTGAGAGAAACGGTCAGAAATTATCTGAAGGGCTGCTCCCTGATCGAATCCTACCGCGACGGAATTTACGGCGAGGGCGAACGCGGAGTGACCGTAGCGAGGTTAAAATGATTTATTTCGACAACGCCGCGACCACCGCGGTTATCCCGGAAGCGGCCGAAACCGTCGTCAGGTACATGACGGAAAAATATTTCAATCCGTCCGCGATGTATCACGAAGGACTGTCGGTCAAAAACGATATCGAAAGGGCGCGCGCAGGGATACTTTCGCGTATAGGCGGCGCGCAGGGAAAGCTATATTTTACTTCGGGCGGTACCGAAAGCGATAATCTGGCGTTTTTCGGTACGAAAAAGAAGAAAAACAGCCGGATTATTATTTCCGAAGCGGAGCATGCCGCCGTGTATCAGTCTGCAATGGTGCTTAAGCAGAACGGCTTTGACGTTTGTATGGCACCCGTGGACGCTCACGGAGCGGTGGATACCGACGCTTTTAAAGAACTGCTGAACGAAAATACGTCGTTTGTATCGGTCATACACGTTTCCAACGAAACGGGCGCGGTAAACGACATCGTAAAACTTGCCGAAATCACCAAAAGAGCGGCTCCCGGCGCGCTGTTTCATTCCGACGGCGTTCAGGCAGGCGGTAAAATACGCATAAACCTTAACGGTGCTCCGATAGATCTGTATTCTCTGTCCGCGCACAAGATAGGCGCCCCCAAGGGTACGGGAGCATTGTACGCCGCAAAAAACGTGCATCTCAATCCCGTTATCGTCGGCGGAGGTCAGGAAGGAGGGGTACGTTCCTCGACCGAAAACACCGCGGGGATAATGGCTTTTGACGCCGCGTTTGCCGCATGTACGGAAAAGCTGAACGAATCCTTTTCAAACGTATCCTTTATCCATGACTATATCCGTTCCGCGCTGGCGTTTGCGGACGACATAAAGATCCTTTCCCCCGAATCGGGCAGCCCGTACATACTTTCGTTCTGTTCCGGGTCTGTCAGAGGCGAAGTCATCGAACACGCAATGGAACGAGAGGGAGTGCTTGTGGGGACGGGTAGCGCATGTTCGTCCAATAAAGCCACGCGCAGGATCCCTGAGGCACTGAAACTTAAGGGCGGATATGCCGAAGGAATAGTCAGATTGAGCTTTTCGCGCTTCAGCACGCCAGGGGAAGCCGAGGCGTTTGTCGTAAAATTCAAGAAGGTATACGAGGAGTTAAAAAGCCATGTCGGTTGAATACAACTGCATTTTAATAAGGTTCGGAGAAATTTTCCTTAAGGGTCACAACAGAAAGTTCTTCGAGGATCTGCTGATATGCAACATAAAAAGCGCTTTGAAACCGTTAAAATATACGTTTTTAAGGTCGCAGGGCAGATATTACGTCGAAGACGCCAAAGAGGAAACGTCCGAAATCGTGTCGCGCCTTACGCGCGTTTTCGGCATTCATTCGGTATCTCCCGCCGTAAAGGTCAGAACCGACGAGGAAGAGCTTTTCAAAACGGCGATCGCCATGTCGCCCATGACCGGAAAATTCCGCGTTACAGTAAAACGCGCGGATAAACGGCTGCCGTTCACTTCTGCGGAAATGGCGGGTAAAATAGGCGGCGCTTTGCTTAAGGCTTCGGGCGGAAAGCTAAAAGTCGATCTGTTCGATTACGATTTCGAGCTTAACGTGGATATCCGCGACAACGGATATTCGTATTTGTTTTACGACAAGATCCCCGGTGCCGGCGGTCTGCCCGTAGGCTGCAGCGGCAGCGGCATGCTTTTGCTGTCGGGCGGTATAGATTCTCCGGTTGCCGGCTGGCTTATGGCAAAGCGCGGCGTAAGGCTCAACGCTATACATTTTCACTCCTTCCCGTATACATCCGAGCTTGCCTTGCAGAAAGTCAAAGATCTTGCGGCGCGGCTGTCGGGATATACCGGCGGCGTAAAACTTTTTGTCGTACCTTTTACAGAAATTCAATACGCCATACACGAAAAGTGCCCCGAATCGTTTATGATAACCATCATGCGCCGTTTCATGATGCGAATCGCGGAGCGGATCGCAAGGCGTGAGGAATGCGGCGCCATAATAACGGGTGAAAGTCTGGGACAGGTCGCCAGTCAGACCATGCAGAGCATGAACGTGACCAACTCGGTCGTAACGCTGCCCGTTTTCAGACCGCTGATCGGCTTCGATAAGGAAGAAATAATAGATATTTCCCAAAAAATCGATACTTTCGATATTTCGATCCGTCCGTATGAGGACTGCTGTACGGTTTTCCTGCCTAAAAATCCCGTTATCCGTCCCAAAATAGGCGAAGCCGTCGAGTACGAAAACCGTCTGGACGTCGACGCGCTTATAGAGGACGCAGTTCAAAGGACGACCGAAGAATTTATAACGAGTAAATAAATGCCAGTTTGGGCGGGCTTGTCGCTACGCTGACGCCGTCCTCGGTGACGGCTTCTATTCTGTAACCGTAAATCCCGAATCCGGATTCGTACAAAGAAATTTCTTTTTTACCTGAGTCGGGCGGTATCCGCATTATTTCCGCGCCGGTCAGATCCGTCAGGCGATAGACGAATCTGTCGCTTGCGGTAAACGAGATCACGACCTCGCCGTCGCCGTAAAAGACCTCGAAATCGTCGGGAAGCGGTTTGTCGAAATAATCGGATACTCCGGGTAGATGTTTTTCGGAAAATATCGCTGATTTTCTGTATTCGTAGGGCGTATTTACGCCTGCAAGCAGCAGCGAATGATTCGCCGAATACGAGTATTCGTCTATATCCGCATAAATAATGCCGCCGGGCACCTCGAAAACCGAGCCCTCCGATAAAGGCTCAGCCGAATATATTTTTGCCGATATCAAGGCAGGGAGTCCGCCTCCCGTGACCGACAGAGGCATTGACTTGCCGCCGCGCGCTCCGTACCACGCGCAAACCGTCACGGCGACGTTATAGGACATGCACCACGCGTCTGAATTGCCGTTTTTATCGCCGTTTGTACCTGTTTTGGCGGCTATTTCCCCCTTGACGGCGGCAAGCTTTTTCGCAGTTCCGCTTTTTGCGGTCGATTTCAGGATGTCAGTGACCAGATAGGCGCTTTCGCGGCTAAGCACGCGCGTTTCGGAGGTAATGTTACGATATACCGTTACACCGTTTTTTTCGATACGTTTGACGAATACGGCGTTTTTATGCACGCCTCCGGACGCCAGACACATATACGCTTCACTAATTTCGGCAGGAGTGACTCCGTAGGTCATTCCGCCCAATGCCGCAGCCAGAGAATCGCGGCTGTCAAAAGTTAACCCGGTCTTGGAAGCTATATCCATGCAGTAATCAAGCCCTGTTTCCGAAACGAGTTTCAGAGCGCACACGTTACTGGAGGACATGGCGGCTTTTTCGACGTTTATCCAGCCCAGATAGGAATTTTTATAATTATCGGGAGCGTAGCCGTCAAAAACTGTCGGCTCGTCCAAAAGGGGGGTGGCAGGAGAGAATTTGCCCGATTCGAAAGCCGGAGCGTAGGCGATAACGGGTTTTATCGCCGATGCGGGCTGCCTTCTGAATTCGTTGGGATCCAGCGACATGGTGGATGAATACGCCTTGATACCGCCGCTGATATTGTCCGCTGCCAGGATCAGTCTGTCGGCGTTTTCCGCGTCGTAAGCCGGATTGCTTATGAGTTCCGAGGCGGCGCGCTGCAAAGACCGGTCCATGTATGTGTATACGGAGTATCCTCCCGTTATCAGCTGTTTTTCGGAAATGCCCAGTTTTTCGGCGGCTTCCTTTATCGCCGCGGCGGAATACGAAAGATCTGTTTCCGCGTTCGGCTCCTCGGGAGCGGTATATCCTTCGTTTAAGGCGTTTTCCATTTCGGACTCATTTATATATCCTTGTTCCGACATCAGACGCAGCACAAGATTTCTGCGCTCCAATGCGTTTTCGACATTGTTGAGCGGTGAATTTCTCTTGGGGTTTTTAACTATTCCTGCCAGGATCGCTGCTTCGGAGAGCGTGACCGAGTCGGGAGATTTCAGAAAAAGCCGTTTGCAGGCGGCGTTGACTCCATATAGGGAATGCCCGAAATATATCGTATTGAGATACATTTCCAAAATTTGTTCTTTCGAATAGCGCTTCTCTATCTGTACGGCAAGTTTGGCTTCCTTAAGCTTCCTGATCAAAGATTTTTCGTTTGTCAATATGGCGTTCTTTGCAAGCTGCTGTGTGATGGTGGAGCCGCCTTCCTTGAAATAGCCGGCCTTTATGTTGTTTATCACGGCTTTAACGATGCGACGGTAATCCAAACCGCGGTGCGAAAAGAATCTTTTGTCTTCCAGCGCCACGAACGCGTTGACGATATAAGGCGAGATATCCTCGTAGGCACATTCGATTTTATATTTTTCGGGGTAGGCGATTTCCAGTCCCGAATCGTCGTACATTTTTATGTCCTGTGCCGTAGCCTCCAGATCGTATTTTTGCAAATTTACGTCTTTTGTAATTAAAAATACGGCAAAAATGCTGCCGAGTATTATAAAAATCAATGTAATTAATAATACTAAAGCCGTAATTTTCAGCAATTTCGCCGTTTTCATCGAGCGTAGTATGCTACCGACGAATAAAAATATGCTTGCTAATTTTTTTGTAAAATTATATACTTATTTAGTATGAATAAATTTTATATAGAGACGTTCGGCTGCCAGATGAACGTACACGAATCCGAGAAGATCGCCGGTATACTCTCCGGGCGCGGACTATATGCCGCGGATTCGGCAGCCGATGCGGACGTCATAGTTTTCAATACGTGCTGCATACGCGATACAGCCGAGAAGAAGATCGAGGGGTTTATCGGAGAACTTAAGGCGTTGAAGCGTGCCGATCCTTCAAAAATTATTGCCGTAACGGGCTGTATGACGCAGCAAATCGGTCGTGCCGAAGCATTAAAAACGCGTTTTCCGTTTATCGACGTCATTTTGGGAACGGCGAATCAGTATTCCATTGCCGAAAAAATCGACCGAATTTTAGCTTTAAATAAAAGAAAAACCTGCATAGAAGTCCTTTCCGATGAAAAACCCTGCATACGAGAGGACGTTCCGATATTAAGGACTTCTTATCCCAATGCCTGGGTAAACATCATGTATGGCTGCAATAATTTCTGTACGTACTGTATCGTTCCCTATGTGCGCGGAAGGGAGCGCAGCAGAAATTTGTCCGATATAAAAGCCGAAATCGTTTCGCTTCTGGACGCCGGTTATTCCGAGATCACGCTTTTGGGTCAAAACGTGGATTCTTACGGATCGGATTTCAGCGACGGTACTAATTTTTACGGATTGCTGAAAGAACTGTCGACGATTAAAGGGAAATTCCGTTTGCGTTTTATGACGTCGCATCCCAAGGATCTTTCCGAGGACGTCATAAAAATCATCGCAGATACCCCGAATTTCTGCAAAAACATACATCTTCCCGTTCAGTCCGGCTCCGACGCGGTGTTAAAGGCAATGAACAGGAAATATACCAGGGACAGATATTTTTACCTTATAGATCTTATCCGCAGATATATGCCCGAATGCGGCATAACGTCGGATATAATGGTAGGATTCCCGGGTGAAACCGAAAGAGATTTTGCCGATACTACGGATCTGGTCGAACGCGTCAGATTCCAGAACGCTTTTACTTTTGTATATTCGCCCAGAGCCGGGACGCCCGCAGCCGACATGGAGCAGCTTCCGCAGGCGGTGAAAAAGGACCGCATAACGCGTCTGGTTGCGCTGCAGAACAGAATCAGCGACGAAATAAGTCTGGAATATCTGGGAAAGACCGAAGAAATATTGGCGGAGGACTCGCCGCGTCCGGGCGTGCTCGTCGGCAGGACGGATTCGGGCAGACTGGTCAGTTTCGGCGGAGAAAAGTCGGAAATAGGCAAATTTTTTAATGTTAAGATCAACGAAAACAAAGCTTCGGCGTTGTTCGGAGAGAGGGTGTGAAAATGGCAAAGAACGGTTCAGAAAAAATGTCGCCGATGATGATACATTATCGGGAAATCAAGAAAAACTATCCCGACGCCGTTTTGATGTACAGACTGGGCGACTTTTACGAGATGTTTTTCGACGACGCTCTGGAAGCCAGCAGGATACTGGATCTGACGCTGACGGGAAGGGACTGCGGTCTTAAGGAACGCGCACCCATGTGCGGAGTGCCGTATCATGCCGTTGACGCATACGTGTCAAAACTTATCAAGTGCGGGAAAAAGGTGGCTATTTGCGAACAGCTGACGGCACCCGGCGACCAGAAAGGTCTTGTCAAGCGCGACGTGGTAAGGGTCATTACGCCCGGTACCGTTACCGGCGACAGCATGCTTGACGCGACGGATATGAGCTATATCGCCGCATATTACAAAAAAGGCGCTTCGGAGGGCGTGGCATGGTTGGACGTAACTACCGGCGAGACCATGGTATGGGACGCCGAAGGCATAGGCGTAGAGGAGCGGCTTTTGCAGATTTCCCCCAAAGAGATAATCGCAAACGCCGACGGATTCGATTATTTGATCAATACGGATGCCGTTCAGGGCGGCAGACTGCCAAAACCCGAAAAGCACTACGAATATGCGTTTTCTGAGGATAACGCCGAAAAAACAGTTAAAGATTTTTACGGAGTATTTTCAATCGACGCATTGGGTATGGGCGCGCTTAAAGCTTCCCGTATGGCTTTGGGGGGATTGCTGGACTACATAACCGCCACGCAGAAGCAGCATCTGGATCATATTTCCACGCCCAAAACGGTTTTGAACTCCGACGAAATGTTCGTTGACTTCAATACCAGGCGCAATCTGGAACTTACCGAAACGCTTTTCGACCGCGCAAAGCACGGAAGTCTATTATGGGTAATGGACAAAACAGTGACGAATATGGGCGCAAGGGCGCTGAGAAAGACGGTGCTTGCGCCGTTCAGACGCCTTAAGGATATTGAACAGCGCCTTGACGCCGTGGAAGAACTGGTAAAAAAGCCCAAGATATTGATTCAGACTCGCGACGCTCTGAAAGATATACGCGACGTCGAGCGCCTAAGGAACAAAATTGCTTATAATACGATCAACCCCAGAGAATGTATGGGAATTGCCGTTTCGCTGGACGCCATAGCGCGTCTTAAAGAGGCCGCGTCGGTTCTTAAATCGGAGCGGATGACCGCGTTAAACGCGCTCATCGATCCGCTGGAAGAACTGAAGAACGCAGTGTTCGATACCGTTTGCGACAATCCGCCCGCGACGCTCAAAGACGGCGGCGTTATACGCGAAGGCTATTCCGAGGAGTTGGATAAACTGCGTTCCGCCAAATCTTCGGCAAAAAGCTGGATAGCCGAATACGAAGCCAAGGAACGCGCGGCAACGGGGATAAAACAGCTGAAAATAGGCTATAACCGCGTTTTCGGATATTATATCGAAGTTTCCAACGGGAACCTGGCAAACGTGCCGTACCGCTACGAGCGCAAGCAGACGCTGACTACCGGCGAAAGATTCATTACGGACGAGCTGAAGAAAATGGAGGAAGTCATCCTCGGTGCGGAAGAAAAGGCGCTTGTATTGGAGGAGTCGATTTTCCGCGAGCTGAAAGGATATCTGTCCAAAGCGCTGCCTTCGCTGCAGCTTAACGCTTATGCCGTCAGCGAAATGGACCTGCTGTGTTCGCTGGCGACATTGGCGACGGAAAACGGGTACGTGCGCCCGCGCATGAATTCCGACGGCAAGATCGTCATAAAAAACGGCAGACATCCGGTAGTCGAAGTTTTCAAAAGACAAAACGAGTTTGTGCCAAACGACGTGGTTATGGACTCCGATTCCCGTCTGCTGGTCATAACCGGTCCGAACATGGCGGGTAAATCCACCTATATGCGCGAAGCCGCGCTGATAGTTTTGATGGCGCACATGGGTTCCTTCGTTCCCGCTTCCGAAGCCGAGATCTCGGTCGTCGACCGCGTATTCACCAGGGTGGGCGCCGGCGACAATCTGGTGTCGGGTCAGTCAACTTTCATGGTGGAAATGACGGAAATGGCAAATATTCTCAATAACGCTACCGTCGACAGTCTTATCGTGCTGGACGAAGTGGGCAGAGGAACTTCCACTTTGGACGGATTGAGTATTGCCTGGGCAATAGTCGAATATATATCGCTGAAGTTAAAAGCCAAAACGCTGTTCGCAACGCATTATCACGAGCTTGCCGAACTCGAAAACACTCTTCCCGGACTTAAGAACTATCACGTACTTGTCAAAGAATCCGACGGCGGAGTAACTTTCCTTTACAAAATAGCCAGGGGCGCCGCCAGTAAAAGCTTCGGACTCGAAGTCGCCAGACTTGCCGGGCTGAAAGCCGACGTGCTGGACAGGGCGGCTCAGGTACTTACCGCGATCGAGGAAAGCAACGAATTCAATTTGAAAAAGAGCGTTTCCGAGCGCCCGGGTTCGGACGCCGTTCCCAGCGAGGAGCAACTGGGTTTTTTCAACGAGGACGCCGAATACGTCAAAATCAAATCCGTCTTAAACGATCTCGACCCTAACTCGGTCACGCCGATACAGGCTATAACGATACTTTCGGATCTAAAAAATTCGCTTTCCACGGGTAAAAAGAGGAAGAAAAAACAATGAAGATCAATTTGCTGTCAAGCGAAGTGTATAACAGGATCTCCGCAGGCGAGGTCGTCGAGAATCCTGCGTCCGTCGTCAAGGAGTTGGTAGAAAACGCCGTCGACGCAGGCGCCACCTCGATAAACGTCAGGATAGAGGACGGGGGGATCAAAAGCATAGAGGTTTCCGACAACGGGTACGGCATAGAGCGCGGTGAACTGCCCAAAACGGTTTTACCGCATGCCACCAGCAAAATAGAGAACGTATCCGATCTGGATACGATTTCCACGCTGGGGTTCAGGGGCGAGGCTTTGGCATCGATAGCTTCCGTTTCGGAGGTCGAGATCACGACCAGGGCCTTGTCCGAGGAGTGCGGTTCGCGTTTTGCCGTAAAAAACGGAAAAAGCGTTTTGGAAGACGCTGCCGTCGTGGGCGGTACTACGGTAAGGGTGAGCAATCTGTTCTACAACACGCCCGCACGTTTCAAATTCCTTTCTTCCAAATCTTCGGAAGAAAGCAAGATAACGCGCCTGATGTTCATGTTCATTCTTGCCAATCCCGACGTTGCGTTCAATTATTACACGGATAACGACGTTGTCTATTCATCTCCGGGCGAAGGGCTTAAAAGCGCTATAGATTCGGTGTTTTTGCCTAAGATCGCCGATAAGATGTTAAAAATCGAACCTTATACGGGTGCCGAAAACATCAGGGTCAGCGGATATACCGGCTCTTACGAAATATTCAAGAACAACAAAACGCAGCAAATCGTCGTGCTGAACGGCAGGATCGTGACAGATTCGGTTTTAACGGCGACGGTTCAGAACGCTTACGGCGAAAGACTCATGAACAGATGTTTCCCGATCTACGTTCTGGAAATAGTTATGCCGTTTGCGGACGTCGACGTCAACGTACATCCCAACAAAAAAGAGGTCAGATTCGCCAAACCGCGCGCCGTGTACGGCGCCGTATACCGTGCCGTAGCGGATACGCTGGAAAAATTCGATACTGAACGCCGCGGACAGCTGACAGAAAGCTTTACGCTAAATTTAAGCGAAAATGCTGAAAAGAAAACCGAAAATCCGCCGAGAGGGGAGTCCGATGCCGGAGAGGGGAGCGTCAGCGGCGGAAAAAAGGTCTCCAAGATAAGTTTGCAGGAGGCTTTGGCGCTGGTGCGCGGCGGCGATATGCCGTTCGGAGAAAAAAGCGCTTCGGTGCGCGAACCGATATCCGCTCCGACATCTTTTCAGGGTTTCTCTGCGGAGAGCGGAGTTCTGCACGGCGGCGCAAAATCAAAAACCGAATATTTCACCGTTTCGCCTCAAAAATCGGGTGTCAAACCGTCCTTTGGCAAGACGGAGAACGCAGACGGAGCGGATTTGACCATACTTGCGCCCAAAATAAAAAATTACCGCGTTATCGGTCAGGTATTCGATACATATATGATAGTCGAAAGCGGTCAGAAGGTAATATTCATCGACCAACACGCCATGCATGAGCGTATTATTTTCGACGATTACGTCAACGAACTTAAAGCCGGAGTGCTTGCCGTCCAGCCTTTGATGATCCCGTTCGTATACGAGGACGAGCCGGAAAACATCGACTTAATAGTTAATGCTTCCGCGGCGCTTGCCGAGTGCGGCTTCGAAACGGAACGCTTCGGCAGCGACGCCGTAAAAATATCGTCTGTACCTGCGGTTTTGGGCAAGATCGACGTAAAATCCATGTTTGAGGAAATAGTTTCCGGGTTGAGATCGGGCAAAAAGGACGTTGCCGGTAAACTGAACCGCGATCATCTGGCGCTTGCGGCATGCAAGGCGGCGATGAAGGGCGGCGAAGCGTTTACGGACAGGCAGATCGAGCACATTCTCGATTATTACGTTGCCGGAGGCATGCCGCTTCAATGTCCGCACGGCAGACCCACGGCGGTAGTATATTCCAGGTCCGACTTCGAAAAACTTTTCAGGAGAAAAGTATGATAATAATCGGAGGCGCCACCGCTACGGGCAAAAGTGCGTTTGCGGAATATATTGCTCAAAAAATGGGCGGGGAACTGGTTTCCGCAGACTCCATGCAGGTTTATCGCGGCATGGATATAGGAACGGCAAAAGATCTTGACCCTCAAGTCAGGCTGCACATGGTGGACGTAGTTTCGCCCAAAGAGCCGTTCAGCGTGGTGGATTACAAAAATATGGCTGCCGAGGCGGTTCGCGACATTGCCTCGCGCGGCAAGGAAGCCGTGATCGTCGGGGGAACTGGATTCTATATCGACTCGCTGTTATATGAAATGGATTACGGCGGCTCGGGCGAAAAAGACGACAAACTGATGTCGGAGTTGAAAAGCCGACTGGAATCAAATGGCGCCGAATACATGCATTCGCGTCTTAAAGAAGTAGATCCTGTCACTGCCGAAAAAGTGCATTTCAACAATACCGTCAGGGTTTTACGCGCGTTGTACGTATTTTTATCCACAGGCCGCAGGATCTCTGAACAACATGCGGAGTTCAGACCCGTGGAAGCGGTAAAAATGTTCGTGCTTAGCGAAGAAAGGGCGGTATTACGCAAAAAGACAGCCTTGCGTGTTGACAGAATGCTGAAGGACGGGCTGGAAAAGGAGGTCGGTGGACTGCTGGAAAGCGGCGTCGGCTTCGATATGCAGTCGATGCAGGGAATAGGTTACAAGGAATGGCGCGGCTTTTTCGAAAGCGGCGAAAGCGCGGACTCCGTTCGGGAGTCGATAATCAAAAACACCAACGCTTACGCCAAACGTCAGGAAACCTGGTTTAACAACAGATACAAAAATTTTGCGTTGAAAATACCTTGCGCTTTGATAAAAAACGATATCGAAACCGCATTTAAAACCGTCGAAGTTACGGAGTACAGAAAATGAAAGTAAACGAAATCATAGAAATAGCCGAAAACAGGGCGGAAGATTTGTTTAAAGAACTCGATCGCCGCGCGTTATATAATCAAAAAAAGGTACTTGACGCTTTCCGTAAAGCGGGAGTCAGCTACCACCATTTCAATCCGACCACGGGCTACGGCTACGGCGACGCGGGCAGGGAGAAGCTGGGCGAGGTCTTTGCCGACGTCTTCGGCGCGGATGCCGCGATTGTCTCTCCCAACATCGTTTCGGGCACGCACGCTTTGACAATAGCTTTGTTCGGACTTTTAAAAACAGGCGATTCGTTTATAAGCGCGACCGGTGATCCTTACGACACGCTGAAAGAGGTTATTTCGGGTAAAAATAACGGATCTTTAGCCGAATACGGAGTTATGTACGAAAGCATTCCTTTAAAAAACGATACCGTGGATTTGGATTTACTCGAAAAAAAGCTCCGCGAAAAACGATATAAACTCGTAATGCTTACCAGATCCCGAGGATACGACTGGAGAAGCGCGTTGTCCTTAGGGGAGATTGCCGCCGCATGCGATTTGGTCAAAAAAGTATCCCCTGAAACCTTGGTGATGGTGGATAATTGTTACGGTGAATTTGTTTTTACTGAGGAGCCTACTCAATTCGGCGCGGACGTAGCCGTAGGTTCGCTTATCAAAAACATCGGAGGCGGTATCGCGCCGACGGGCGGATACGTGGCAGGTAAGCGCGAATTGGTCGAAAAAATAGGCTTCAGACTGACGTCTCCCTCGATAGGTACCGAGGTGGGCAGTTACGCATACGGATATCTGCCTTTCTTCCAAGGACTATTCCTTGCTCCCAGCGTCGTCAGAAACGCGTTAAAAGGCGTGGTTTTGGCGTCGTACGTATTTGAAGAATTGGGATTTGAGGTCCTGCCGGCAGCCGGAGAAATTCCTTCTGACATAGTTTGTTCGGTAAAATTTTTAAAGCCCGAACCTATGATAAAATTCATTCAGAGCGTGCAATACGTTTCCCCGGTGGATTCGACAGCGACGCCCGAACCGTGGGATATGCCGGGTTACGACGAACAAGTGATAATGGCTGCAGGCACCTTCGTGGCAGGGGCTTCGATAGAACTTTCCGCCGACGGACCGGTCAAGCCGCCGTATATAGCGTATTTTCAGGGCGGATTGACTTACGAGCACGTAAAACTTGCACTAACGGAAGCGCTCCGCGACATGCTTTAAAGTATAAAGTTAAAGTTCGTGACAGATCCGACAATTAAATAGGTAAATTATCCTTTAAGGCAACGCTTTTCGGTGTTGCCTTAAAAATAAAAACCGATTTATCCGGGCGCCGAAAAAGATGTTAAGTATATTACGGATAAAGCTCTAATCATAGAAAAGCAAGTAAGGGGAACAGAAAAAATAATCCCCGGGATTCGCCACCCGGGGCAATGCCGCAATCAAGTATCGGCAGGCGTAATCGCTCATAGCGTTTACCTATAATTAAATTAACATTTTTAAAAATGAAAGTCAATAAAGACAGGGCGCTTTTAATTCATTCTTGGATTTATTAAATCTAATTATTTTTTATATCATCCGGAGTTAATAAATGAGTATACCCGTATTCTAAAAAAGTGACCGCCCGATATTCGGGCGGTCAGGTGAGAAGTCTACGCACGAAGACCAAACGTTCTTCTCGGTCCACTCGAGATTGCCTCAGTGGCTTCCCTTTTTGAGGTCTGGTGGTCAAATAAATAATATCATGAGGTAAATAATATGTCAAATGTAAACTATAGCCTAAAGAGAAAAGGAAAACGTATCCGTCATGATGAGAAAGAGTATATTTCGGCGAAGCCGTTGCATTTGGAAAAATAAAAAGTAGCGCCCACAAGAAGCCTTTACCTTCTCGCATTATGGCAATATAATGCCGCGCTACCTAGAATACTTTATTCATGTTATAAGAAAAAGTCAAGCATGAGAAAAAATAAAAACTGATTTTGAATGATCATCGAACAAATTATATAACGATAAAGGGAAAGGCGTTTAAAGAGAATGACCGCGGCGAGGGCGACGAGATACGGACATCTGAGCGGCGAGGGCGGCTTCGAATTTGAGGGAGAAACAGAAAAAACGTTTCGTGAAAATATGGCTGCCGAGAGCGATTCAAAGCTTGAACGGGGTGGCGATTTTCAAATTACGGCAAAGACGAAAACGGTAAAAAACGAATAGGAGCGGCGATGAAAAACACACCGGATTGTCAAAACATTTATTCGCAAAACAACAGTTTTGCGAATAGACAGCATATAGGGGAGTAAAGAAAATCGAAAAATTGTCTTGAATTTCGGTAAAACCTTGATTTTGCCGATTTTGCGATTTTTTCTTATATCTATTCGCATAATATTTTTCTCGAGCGTCTGTAAAATGATTTCCCTGCGAGCCTGAAATTATTTTATCAGCTTTTTATAAAAATTCTGTTCGTCAAATTTGCAGAAATATTTTGCAGCGTTTTTGGCGGTCAGGTTAAAATACGTTAAATTACCGCGCCGGTTTATTAAGGATCGTTTGATTGCAATAATTAATTTTAATATAATTTATTTAGAATTAATTCAGGCGCGAGACGTGCTGCGCTTGACTAAGCTTCGGTGCGGTTTTGCATTATGCGCGGTTTTGCATTATGCAAGGTTCAAGTATCTATACGGCTTTGCCGGTTGTTTGTTTTAAAGCAAAATTATTCAGCTTTTGCGCGTCTATATCGGACCGGCTTGAATCAGACGCTTTTTCCGCAGTTCCATGTGCGTCCAAGCCAAGGCGTCGCGGGTTTTCTAATTAAAATTCGATGCCGTCATTAATTTAGTCGGTTTGATTTGACTGAAGAGAAACCGATCAACGATTTTTAGCGCCCAGCATTAAAGTCGGCTTGCGGCAACGTCATAAGATTTAAAGAGATTTTAAGCCCGAATTCATTTATCCTTTTTTCGGCTTTCGTTTATTTATAAATGGTCAATTCGAATTATCAGATTCTAGGGTTTCTTTAAAAAAACATTATAATTATTTATACATATTATAAATAACATAATTATTAAATGTTTTAGTTCATACATTTTTTATATTCATTCCTGTACTGTTCTAAACGATCTGAATTACTGTCATAGGACTTTATTGAACAGACTTTATTTCCCGCAAGCGAGATTCTGTGTATAATAATACTGCCGATTCGACGTCCGATGTTTTAAAGGTAAACCATAAGAACATTTATTTAATACAGTTTACCGCCTTAGAACCCTAAATTCTCCTTTTATATATATTTTATATCGGAATTTAGTAATATGATTGTATTTTACGAATAGATATGTTAATATTTATATATGGCAAAACAGACCTATTACGAGCAGCACAACGAAGAACTATATACTAAATTTAACGATTTACTGGACAGATTGCCCTATTTCTGCGGCGAATACTTCACCGGCGTCGATATGCGCACATCGGTGCTTACAAAACTCAATTATGCCACCGATTTTGCGGTTTTTTTCGATTTTCTGGTGCATAAGATCAAAGGTTTCGTAGGAAAAGACGTAACGGATATTACTTTGGACGATCTGAACGAATATGTCGATTCTTCCGTTATCGAATACTTTTTGAGGTATCTTTCTTTCTATTCCTTTAACGGCAAGCCCTACCGCAACGGCGAAAAAGCCAAAGCCAGAAAACTGAGCGCGATAAGGTCGATGTTCAAATACTTTTATAATAAGGATAAGCTGAAAGAAAACGTTGCAAGCAAAGTTTCGATGCCCAAGTTGCACGAAAAAACCATAGTTCGTCTTAATGCCGACGAGGTCGACGACATGCTGGAACTCGCCGAGTCCGAAAACAAATTCGACACCTCGTTCCGCGATAAATACAATCTTAACTCGCGAGACCGCGATATAGCCATCCTTACTCTTTTGCTGGGAACCGGGATTCGTGTCAGCGAATGCGTTGGTATCAACGTGGACGACGTGGACATGAAAAATCTTGCGTTCAAGGTTACGCGTAAAGGCGGCAACATGGCTGTATTGTACTTTTCCGAGGAAGTCCGCGACGCTTTGGACGCGTATATGGATTGGCGGAAAAAGCGTCTGATGCAAGCCGGTCTTTATACGGACGTGGAAGCGTTGTTTATTTCGCTTCAGAACAAACGCATAACCGTCAGAGCCGTAGAAAACATAGTCAAGAAATTTACCGGACTTGCCAATCCACTGAAATCAGTTTCTCCGCATAAACTCCGCTCCACTTACGGCACCGCGCTTTATCGCGAGACCAAGGACATTTATATGGTTGCGGAAGTGCTGGGGCACCGAGACGTCAATACCACAAAAAAACATTATGCGGCGCTGGACGAAGACATCAAGCGCGAAGCATCTTCTAAGGTCGTATTGAGGAAGAAATAAGTTGTCTGCCCTAAAAAGCGCATTTTTACATATAATACGCTTCCGAATATTATAAATTTATTTTTAAATTATAACAAACAAGAAAAAATGTTCGTAAATTTGCGAACTTTTGTTTGCGTATTTTGCCGAACTATGATATAATTTGTACAAGCCGGATATTAAATTGCCGGCGGGGTTGCCATTAACACGCAGATATAATATAATTTTAGTTGGGAGCGAATCATGACCAAAACCAGCGAACTGAACGACAAGCTGAATTCGATCAAAGCTTTTATTTATTCGACGGTGGACGAGCGCGGCTATCCCCCCACCATACGTGAGATTTGCGCCGAATTCGATATAAAAAGCACGTCAAGCGCTTCGTATTATCTTAAAAAACTCGCTGACGCGGGCGAACTCGTCGTAAACAGCAAGCTAAGCCGCGGTATCGAACTCAAAGGCAGACGTTCGGTCCTGAACTCGTCAGAAAACGTGCCCTTAATCGGCAGCGTTACGGCGGGACTACCCAGGCTGGCGTTCGAGGATTACGAAGAAAGCTACCGTTTGCCCTCCGATCTGTTCGATCTTGACGGAGTTACATTCATGCTTACGGTCGAGGGCAGCAGTATGATCGATATCGGGATCAACGACGGCGACAAAATTTTGGTCAGGAAGCAAAATCATGCCGAGAGCGGACAGGTAGTAGTCGCTTTGGTAGAGGACGGCTGTGCCACGGTAAAACGCTTTTTCAAAAAAGGCGACAAAGTGTGGCTGCATCCCGAAAATCGGTTTATGAGCGATATTTACCCTGCCGAGCTAACAATTCTGGGCATAGTCGTGGGTCTGATTCGCACTCAAATAAATTAAGGGACTTGTTTGGAGAATGGATACCGTCAATACCGAACTTATACGCGGACACGTCGATACGATAATTTTGAATTCGCTGGAAGAACGCGATCGTTACGGTTACGAAATTCTGGATATTATCTCTGATCTTAGCGAGGGCAGGTACGAAATCAAACAGCCTACGCTGTATTCTTGCCTTAAACGTCTGGAAAAACAAGGCTTTATTTCCTCCTATTTCGGCGACGAGACCCAGGGCGGAAGACGCCGTTATTACCGTCTCACCGAAAAAGGCAGAGCCACGCTTGAACAGGATCAGCGCGAATGGGAATTTTCCAGAACTATAATCAACAGGCTGTTAAGCGACAAGGAAATCGATCTGAAGACCGTCGAAGCTCCTTTCGATCCCAGCGAACTTCGTCCGCTGACCCGCAGAGTCAAGGCTTACGACGCTCCGGGTGAAGTCATGCTGCCCGAGGAGCGCGCGGCGCTGCAGTATCCCGAGGAAAAAGATGCTGCCGAAGCGGTATTGACCGCGGCAGTTGCACCCGCACCCGCGGTTTCGGAACAAACTGAACAAGCCGTCGTTAAGGAAGAAAAAGCCGCAGAAACTACCGAGGTATCCCCTGTCAGCCCGTATACTGCCGAAGCTAAGGCAACGGATTACGAAACACTGATGAAGCAGAACGCCGCAAGCAAATTCCTGAAGATCGGCGATTACGCGGAAAGAACGATCCTGATTCCTGAGGAAGACAAAATAAAAGCCGTTCCTTACAAATCGGAAGAGGAGCTGCGGCGCGAAGCTGAATTAAGAAGGATTCCTACCGAAGAAAACGCGTACGCGCACGAAATGCTGTATGCGGCGCCTAAAGCCGAAAACGCCGAAGAAGCTAAAAGAATGTTTAGCACGGATACGGAAAAAAAGGAGATCCCCCTTCGCGCTTCCGCCGTTCAAAACGCGCAAAGCGCCAAGGTAAAGGCTCCCGAAATTAATTACCGTGAAGCGTTGAGTGCAGTTTACGAAAACGCCGAACACAATCAGGCTACCGCTGAAGTATACGACAACAATCCCGACTCTTCGATGGGACACGCCATGCTTTTCGGCGATCTGAGACAGCGTCTGATGGACGAAGGCTATAAACTGAAGGCGTATAACAAAGCCAACAGCTCCAATTATTATTATATGAAGTTTGTGTATTGCAACAAACTTCTGAGGAACACGGGACTGCTTTCCTATCTGATGATAGCCATAGTGGCGGCGCTGCTGACGATTTTGATAAAAACGGGAAGTATGGTCGTGGGCTACGGAGTACCTCTCCTGATAGCCGTATTCGGTCTTATAGTTCCCGTTGTCACTACTTTGATATGGGCATCCAATCCCACAAAACGGGTAAAAGCCACATATAACGCCGGGGCGTCTATAACATATTCGTTTATCGCGTTTATGGGAATCTCGATCGTTTCGCTGGTCGTTTGTTTGCTTGCGGACGTCGATTTTGCCTCAGGCGTACCCTATATCCCTATTATGCTCGCGGCTGTCATACCTTTGACGGCGCTGGTATACTGGGTACTGTACAGAAGCGGAAACTATCATTTGAAATGATTATCATAATGATTTAATGCGTAAATAAATATCCACCCGCCAAGCGGGTGGTTTTTCATTTTCGGGTATAACCCTATTGGGCGGGATGCTTACATACATGTGTATATGATCCGGACATACTTCTCCCTCTATTATCTCTGCCCCTTTCCATTGGCACAATTTCCTTAGTATTTCTCGTATCTCTAATCTTTTCTCTTCAAAAAATACTTTTCGTCTGTATTTAGGGGCGAACACTATGTGATATTTGCAATTCCATTTTGTATGTGCTAAACTGTTTAAGATGTTATCTTGCTCTTGCATTATGATATCCTCCGATTGTGTATTTGGCGACTGGCAGGTCATCTTCTATTGTACACAATCGGAGTTTTTTGTCTGCTTCATCGGCTTAGCCTTTTTTGAACCCCGCGACTATCGCGGGGTTTTCGTTGAACAATAAAAAGCCCTTGCAAGACGCGACTTGCAAAGGCTTTCGGGAATTTATCACGCCTAACGCGATCGGAAAACTTTTCGCAATATAAACCTGATAAGCGTCAGACACAATATCAATACGATAAAGATAACGCCGAAATACATTACAAATACCGCAAACGTAAGTATGCCCGCCGTCATCTCGTTCATTGCATCCATACTTATCAACGCTACAATTATATCGATCGCGGCGAACAGGACAAGATACAAGACTATGCCGCTCAATGCGCCGTCCCAATCGGCTTTGCTTAGGGTCATGTGCAGGGCGATAAAACTTCCGATCAGCACAAATACCCACCACTGCCACATTGTAAAGCATTCGAAAAGCAGTCCGAACAAATCGCTCAATATATCGAAAAAGCCGCTGATGCCGCCAGACCAATTGACGGTCTCTACTTCGTGAACACATGCCGCGAATATGTCCGGCATCAGCAGGTAGAACAGCCCTGTCAGTATCAAAAAACCGACAAGCACCGGGGCGATCCCGATAAAGAAATTGCCGGCGCGCTGATAGACGTTCCGGGGATTATATGTATGATTGACATAACCCAGCACCCCGTCCGCCGAATTTATCTGAAACAGTTTGATCTCTTTGATCTTATGTCCGAAGATAAGGCACATCATCGTATGCGCCAATTCGTGGATGGGCGTCCCGATAAAACCCGTGATATAACACACCAAGGTCGATCTGCTGCCCAAACCCGAGTAAAACATCTTGTTACACGCGGCGATAACCATTCCGAACACACAAAACAGTCCGGCGGTGAGCGCCACGTGTAAAAGATAAAAAGTAGCTACATTAAGCGCATTGTCCATCTCGCGGCACCGTTTCTATCAAGCCTGCACTGAGCTGTTGGTCCAGGTCCACTCCGTCCATGCGGAATTTACTTTATTCGCCGCTTTGTTAATATATTATACAAAATACCATTAAATTTGTCAAAGCTTTTAAAATTAATATTTTTAATAAATATCCACCCGCCAAGCGGGTGGTTTTATTTAATACTTAATTATTAGCAATTAATCGGGAAGTTCGATCGGTTGGGCATTAAGCTTTTTGATTTCGTTTCGTGCCATTTCGTCGCAGCGGTTATTGTATTCGTTGTCGGAATGCCCTTTGACTTTGATAAACGAAACGGAATGCTTTTTTGTCAAGGCATAAAGTTTTTCCCAAAGATCGCGGTTTTTGATGTCTTCGCTGCTGTTTACGCTCTTTTTCCAGCCGTTTTTTATCCAACCGTATATCCATTTTTGCTCGAAAGCGTTTACTACGTATGCGGAGTCGCTGTAAACAGTGACCAGACAAGGTACAATTTTAAGGCTGTTTAAACCCTCTATCACAGCCGTTATCTCCATGCGGTTGTTTGTAGTCTCGTATTCTCCGCCCGAAACAAGTTTCTCTGTTCCTTTATATATGAGGATAGCGCCCCAGCCTCCCGGTCCGGGATTGCCGCTGCATGCTCCGTCGGTATATAGCAGCACTTCTTTCATGATTTTTCGGAAAGCTCTGCGGATCTGTTTCGGCATGCACGCACGGCGTCGGAAACGATGCCGTCCAGATTCTCTTTCTTGAATACGTTGACCGCCTCTATTGTAGTGCCGCCCTTGCTGCAGACGCGCTCTGTAAGAGTTTCCAGATCGAAAGGAGCGGTTTTTGCATACGCCGCGCTCCCTTCTATCGTCTGCAAAGCCAGAAGTTTGCTTTCCTCGGGAGACAGTCCGCCTTCAATCCCCGCTTTTGTCAGCGCCGCCGCAAACATATATACGTATGCGGGACCGGAGCCGCTGACCGAAGTTACCGCATCGAACTTGTCTTCGGATATTTCAACGTATTTGCCCATTGATTTGAGGATATTACAAATCAAAGCCTTATCCGTGTCGCAGACGTTTACGAATGTCACGCCGGAAGCGCCTTCGCCAACAAACGCGGGCGTATTCGGCATAATGCGGCATATTGCGGTCCCTTCCGGCAGCAGTTTAGACAGCGTAGCTGTCTTTACGCCTGCCATGATACTGACCAAAGTCCTGCACCCGATGCGGCTGTTCAGTAAAATTTCTTTATAATTTTGAGGTTTTACAGCTAAAACAGCTATTTCTGCGCTAAGTACTTCTTCGGCGCTGCCCGCTAAATGCGCGCCGCGTGCGGTATAAGGCGCCGCTTTGTCGGGAATAGCGTCGTATACAACGATATCGCCGGGCAAAATTTCTTTTGTATCCATAAAGCGCGACAATATTGTGCCGCCCATTACGCCTAAACCTATAAAACCCAATTTATAAGACATATTTACACCTCTGTTTACTAAAACGATTGACTTAATCGACTGCGTTTAGTATAATTTATATCGCTTAGGGGAGTGGCTCAATTGGTAGAGCAGCGGTCTCCAAAACCGCCGGTTGCGTGTTCGAGTCGCGTCTCCCCTGCCAAAACGGCTTGCAGCACGCTGCGCGCCGTTTTTTTTGTAATGATATTATACCCGCTCCTGCGCGAAAAGGCAATAAAAACGACTCCCTATAAACGCAAATGCCGCCCGAAAAACGGGACGGCATTTGCTATGTTGAGAAAGTTGTTGAGCGAATTAATTTAGTCGCGGCGTTTTATGATACTTTTCGAACGCGCCGCCTTTTTGACTGAGCGCACCGCGCACGCAACTATTATCAGCACTAATACCAGCACCGCGCACGATATAGCTATAAATACGGGAACGAGCTTCAAAACGGAGTCGCGGAACGTGCCGTTTTCGTTTATCTCCGCTTCGAGGCGATCGGAAAGCGCCGCATTTTCCTCTTCGAGTTCGGTCTTTACATTCTCAAGACGTTGACGTACTTCCTCTATCGCCGCATTCAGCGCGATATCCGCGGCTTCGGACGCCGCTTCAAGAGCCGAAATTCTGTTCGCAAGCGTTTTGTCCGCCGCGCCGAAATCTGCGCGAAGCAACGCGTCCGCCGTGTTGCAATCAAGCCGCAGAGCCTCTATAACTTCGTCCACGTCCGTCATATCGGAACCGAGGGCTGCTTCCAATTCGTCCATACGCGCGGCGTGCTGAACAAACCGCTCACCGTTATAGCGGACGATTTCTCCGCCGACGCCGTGAAGATGATATTGTTGACGGGCGGCAAAGCCATGCTTTCCTAGGAGCACACGAAAATACCGGCGAAAATATCTTTTCGCCGGTATTTTTATGTCGTTTTCGTTTTATGCTCATTCAGGTTCAACGCAGAGCGTCCAAAAGATTTTCGATGTTTTTGCGTTTCGCTTTCTTTTGGCAAAAATACAGCTCCGTAAAATATATTATCGTTTCCAGGAGTGCTATAGCGATGATAAGTATGCTGTAGATTAGAATGTTTTCCCCGCCTTCCAAGGTGCCGCCCGCGCTTTGGGCGACGCCGTCGGCGAGCGATACCATCGCAAGCGCTACAAAAAGTATATACAGCGCCGGGATGATGACAACGGTCAACAAAAGCTTCAAAATACCCTTTCCGACGTCGCCTATATAGAACCTGTCGATACCGAGCGTGCCTAAAAATATAGACAGTACCAGCGCCACGATCGGGTTATATATCTTGCAGCTCAGAAGCGCCGACGTCCTGCTGCCGTCCGAATTTCTGAGCGCGTTTTCCAGCCGCGGTATGTCGTCGCAGAGCAGTTTGTCGGAATAATTTATAACTATCGATGAAATGTTTTCGTCCCTCATATTCTTTCGCCGCTTTAATTTTTATGCGACCATCCTATTTAATTAAACTATGAAACCGATAATATGTCAATACTTTAATTTATTCGATAACCGAATATAATTGTCATCCGGAAAACGATGGAGCCGCGTTTTAAGCGGCTTTATTACGATCAACATAGTATTTATTATCTTTTCACCCGAGATTTAGGCGCGGCGGCTATTCTCTCCCGCGCCAATTCATCGCATAAATCCAAGAACTTTTTAAAATTTTTGCGCTTAGCAATGGCAGCTGTGATAAAAAACCCGGCTATCCACCAAACAAACACGGCGATCAGGCAAAAAAGGAACGCGAGCGGTACGGGATCGACAAAAAGTAAACCGATTGTCACAGCCGTAAGTACTAAGGTTAATATGCCCAGTATAATGCTTTTAATATAGAACCACGACGCGCCGAATATTCCCAAATAAATTTGTAAATGCAATAAGTTCAACTCGTCAAAATACTTTACCGAATTTAGCCGCAGCCGCGGCTCATTTTCCACCGTATATGCTTCCTCCAAAGCGTCTTCCCAGGCTTTTTTATATTTTTTTCCGTTTGGAAAATGCAGTAATTCATAATTTTTGAAAGACTTATACATTGTTAAATTTACCTGCCTGCACTCCTCGGACCGCAAATACGCCTGTTTATCTTCCTTTTCGAAGCGCTTGAAAGAATCGTACATGTGGCGAAGTTCGCTCTCGCTGTGCTTTGACCTGTCGAAATACTTGCCGTAATCCATACTCCCTCCGTATCGGCAATAAAACGATGTCTTTGGTTGATTCGCTATAATTATATTATGTCTAAATTATATAATGCATAAAATCTATATGTCAATGCCTTTATTTGATTAAAATGTTTACATTATATAATGTGCGGGTGACGTGAATATGCGGCTCAGGATCAAGGAAATACTGAAAGAACAAGGATCTTTCAATTTTACCGACAATATTTCTTTATAGCCGGTATATTGACGCGCTTTCTTTCTTAAGTCGTCGATCTCGTGCCATTCTTTTTTGGGAAAGAACCACTGCAAACCGTTAAAGAGGCGGTCACGCTCCAAATCTATTCTTCCGGCGTTCTCCTTAGCCCGATCCTCTTCGTAAAATTTTTTTAATTTATCGTAGATCGCTTTCAGTTCTGTATCGTTATCCGATAAATTATTAAGGTCGTTATTGTTGTAATATCGCATTTTTCCGTTTAAAAAATTGCTCCGTGAAATAAATTCGGCGGACTGGTTACCGCCGAATTTATGTTTACAGTACGCTCATTATGTTGTTAAAAGTTTTTATTCTGGCTTTACGGTACGATACGAAGATATCTATCAGCGGCCAGATCCCTAATGTCAGCCATCCGAGGAGAAGTTTGGCAATGCCCAATCCCACGTCGCCTATGTAAAAACGGTCTATTCCGAGTCCGCCGAGGAATACGGAGAGCAAAACGGTCGTCGTTACGCTGTACGTTTTGACCGAAAATACGTCGCTCCATGCCGAATCGGGCGCGCGTTTTAACGCCGCTCTCAGTGCGGGAACTTTTTCAGACGGGATCTTGGACGAAAACGCCGTCAGGATCTCGATTGCTTTTTCTCTCTCCATATTAACCTCCATAAAGCGAAAATTATTTAGTATTTATAATTTTTGATTACAATTTAATCAAAAACTATATCTTATGTAGACATTATATAATGCATAAGTCTATATGTCAATAATTTTTTTTGAATAAAATGTATACATTATATAATGTGCGAATAATATCGGGCTTTGTTGCGGTGTGAAATGAAGTTAAGAATATGCGAAATATTGAACGAGAAAAACAAAACGAAATACTGGCTGTATATCAGACTGGGATTAAGCTACCAGAATTTCAATCGTCTTATAAATAACGAAACGAGTTCGATAAAATTCGAAAATCTGAAAGCGCTTTGCGATATTCTGGAGTGTACGCCGAACGATCTGTTCGACGATTATCACAATATTTGAAAGTACGCATTTTATTGTTATAAAGTAATAATTATTTTATAAGAAAGGCGCGGGTTATTCCGCGCCGACGTTAAATGGTCTTTGATCAGATTCGTTCGTTAACATTTTATATCTCCGCCTTTGAGGTATTTTTCCACGGCGGAAGAATGTTTTTTGAGAATCGGGTTTATGTGTTTGGATATGAATTCCGAAACTTGTTCGGGCGCCCTGCCGACAAACATTCTGGGATTCATCAGCTTTTTGAAATCCTTGACCGCGCCGAAAGCGGGATCGGATTTAAGACGTGAAATAAGATCGTTCGGTTTGCCCGTCATGCGCGAGGTCTTTTCTGCCGCCATGGAATGGACGCGGATCTTTTCGTGCAGTTCCTGACGGTTTCCGCCCGCTTTTACGCATTCCATAAGTATGGTTTCCGTTGCCATGAACGGAATTTCCTCTTTTATATGCACATCTATGACTTTTTCGTAAACGACCAGACCGTTGGTGACGTTCATCATAAGCTCTAGAATACCGTCGGCCGTGAGGAAGGCTTCGCCCATTACGATGCGCCTGTTCGCGCTGTCGTCCAAAGTGCGTTCGAATCCCTGCACGCAGGCGGTGTCGGCGGTGTTTTGCGGCAGCGAAACGAGGTAACGTGCCAGCGAACAGATCCTCTCTGAACGCATGGGATTACGCTTATAAGCCATAGCGGAAGAACCTATTTGCTTTTCGTTGAACGGTTCCTCCATTTCCTTTTTGCTCTGCAATATGCGTATGTCCTGGGCGAATTTATAGGCGCTCTGAGCAAGTCCCGACAGCGCCGACAGAATAAAATAATCTATTTTGCGTGTATAGGTCTGTCCGGAAACGGGTATAGACGACCTGAACCCGAACGCCTTGACCACATATTCGTCGAGCGCCTTGACCTTATTGTGATCGCCGTCAAACAAAGAAAGGAAACTAGCCTGGGTGCCCGTGGTCCCTTTGACGCCGCGCATGACCATATTTGATATGGTGTGTGAAATGTTTTCGTAGTCGAGTAGCAGATCCTCCAGCCAAAGCGCCGCGCGCTTGCCTACCGTCACCAGCTGCGCCGCCTGAAGATGCGTAAATCCCAGCGTGGGAGTATTTTTGTATTTCAGTGCGAAAGCCTTTAATCTTGCCATGACGGCAACAAGTTTGTCGCGCACCAGTTCCAACGCTTCGCGGTAGATGATGATGTCGGCGTTGTCGGTGACGTAGCAGCTGGTAGCGCCGAGATGAATTATCGGCGCGGCTTCGGGACAGGCAACTCCGTATGCGTAAACGTGCGCCATAACGTCGTGTCGAACGATTTTTTCACGTTCGTGTGCCAGTTCAAAATCTATGTCGTCCAGATGCGCAGCCATTTCGGCTATCTGTTCGTCGGTTATATTCAGCCCGCATTCCCTTTCGCCCTTTGCCAGAGCCAGCCACAGCCTGCGGAATAAGCCTATTCTGTGTTCTTCCGAGAACGTGCGGCTCATCTCTCGGGTTGCATAACGCGTTACCAGGGGATTGTTGTATATACCGTAGTCAGTCATATCGGTTTCCTTATAAAGATCGGGTTCAAAAAACCGGGGCTACTTTCGGTAGCCCCGCGTTAAGGTTAATTATTTGTCTTCCTTGTCGTTGGAGTCGGGGAAGTTGGTCAGGTCGATGCCCTTGAACAGATCCGCCATCGTGGCTCCCACGGAACTGGAGGAAACGTACTCGTGCGGTTCATCGTCCGCGCGGTCGTCACGGCGGCGACGGCGTTCCTTTGCGCCGTTGTCGTCGGCAGCCTGGGCGCGCTTGTTGAAGCTGTCGATACGGCTGGAACCGCCTGCTGTTGCAGTTTCGGTTTTTTCTTCGGTCTCCTGAATCTCGGGCTCCTGAACGGCTTTGATGGAAAGCGTGATCTTGCTGTTTTCGAAGTTGATGATCTTGGCTTCGACTTCGTCGCCAACCTTCAAAACGTCGGCAGCATTCTTGATGTAGTTATGCGAAATTTCGCTGACATGCACAAGACCGTCTATGCCGGGTTCGATGGATATGAACGCGCCGAAATCCTTGATGCGCTCGACCTTGCCTTTTACAACGTCGCCGATATGGTATTTTTCTGCCGCGATCTCGTAAGGCTTTTTCTGGAGCTGTTTATAACCCAAAGAAACCTTGTCGCTTTCTCTGTCGGCCTTCAGCACGACGAATTCATAGGTTTCGTTAAGTTTCAAAACGGTTGAGGGGTCGTCTACTTTTGTCCAGCTGAGATCGGAAATGTGCAACAGGCAGTCCTTGTTCATAACGGATACGAAGATGCCGAAGTATTTGCCGTCCTTGGCGGCGAAACGCTTGACCTTGCCTTTTACCACGTTATTGACCTGCATGCATTCCCAGAATGCGTCTTCACGCTGAGCCTTTTCCTCTTCCAGAATCACGCGCTGGCTGGCGACGATACGTTTGGGATTGGGCTTTCTGGCGGGAGCTTCTTCGCCTTCCGCCGCGGCTTCTTCCTTGGGGGGGAGCATTCTGAGGCGCAGCTCTTTGCCAACGTAATCCTCGAGATTGCGCACGAAGCCCATGCGGATCTGGCTGGCGGGAACGAAAATGGTATATGAGCCGAGTTTTCCGAGCAGTCCGCCCTTGGTAACGCCGGAAATGGTCAGCTTGAACTGCTCGCCGTTGATGATGTGCTGCACGGCAGCGTCGGCAACCAGTATTTCGTCATATTTTCTCTTGGAAAGATTTATGATCTTGGATTTGGAATCGCTCTTGGGAATGATAATGGCTTCCAGAACTTCGCCCGCGGTGTAATTGGCGGGATCGAAGCTGCCGTCAAGCTCCATTTCGCTTGCCGCGATAAATCCTGCGTCGTTTTTGCCGCCGAGATTGAGCGATACGTTTACTCCGGTTGGGTCTACCGATTCCACGGTGACTTTAACGCGCTGGTTTTCGCGGTACGACCTGGGAGCGAATCCGGCTTTCATCGCTTCTTCCATAGACGTGATTTCGCCGTCTTTCCTCTTGGCTTTGGGCTTGACATCTTCGACTTTGATTTCGTCGGCTTTTACTTCTTCGGTAACGGTTTCGGCGACGGTCTCGTCAACCTTCGCTTCGGTGTTGACATCGGTAACGGTGTCGGCGTTTTTGTTTTGTTCCATTGTGTAGATGACCTCCATTGTCAACTCTTCCGGAGTTGACGCGCCCGCAAGTACCGCGAGCTTCGACATATTTGGTTTGTTATAGTTAACCGACTTAAGGTCGGATAATTTCTCGATAAGACGGACGTCGGCGCAGCGCGCTTTGGCTATATCAAAAAGTTTCATTGTGTTCGAGCTTTTTGAGTCGCCTACGACCAGCGTTAAGTCCGCATCGGCGGTCAATAACTTTGCTTCCGCTTGTTTCCGTATTGTAGTATAACAAATAGAATTTAAGATGACAAGCGTTTTATTCTCATTCTTTACGAAATTTTGTAAAGATTTAGCTATTAAATCGAATTTTTCGACGTCGAAAGTAGTCTGCGCGCACAAGAATATTTTATCCGCCGCGGCGTTTGCCAGGACGGCGGCTACATCCTCGGCGCTCCCTGCCGCTACTGCGTGTCGGGCATAGCCTAAAGTGCCCATGACTTCGCGGTGCGTTTCGTCGCCTGCCACGATAACGAAATAGCCTTCGTCCGAATACTTTTTTACGGCTTCGTGTATCCTTACGATATTGGGACAGGTGGCGTCGACGGTTTTTATGCCTTTGACGCTGCACCGACGGTATATTTCCGGACATGCTCCGTGCGCAGATATGACCAGTATGTCGCCCGCATCCAGATCGTCGGGTGAGTTTACGCAGGTTACGCCGTTTTCGGCAAGACGGCGAGTCACTTCGTCGTTATGCGCCACTCTGCCCAAAGTCGCCGTTATATGTTCGCCATCAGTTTCTTTTACGGCTGCGATCGCGATATCTACGGCTCTTTCGACGTTTGGGCAAAGACGCGTGAATCGGGTGACGGCTATCTGCATTTCGAGGCTATTTCCGAAAGTTTGCTCAGCACCTCGTCCACGTTCATATCCGAAGTGTCTACGTAAACGGCGTCGTCGGCAACTTTAAGCGGCGCAAAATCGCGGTGCATGTCCTGATAATCGCGCTTGTTCACGTCGTTAAGAATATCCGAATAACTCATTCCGTCCAGTCTGTCGGCGGCTTTCAGTTCGTCGTATCTTCTTTTTGCACGCACCTCCGGTCTGGCGTCAAGGTAGATCTTTACCGCGGCGAAAGGCAGTACGTAGGTGCCTATGTCCCTTCCGTCAAGCACGCAGTCGCATCTGGAAGCGATCATGCGCTGCAGTTCTACGAGTTTAAGCCTGACTTCCGGTATTTTCGACACTGTAGATGCGGCGAAACTTATTCTGTGTTCGCGTATGAACGGAGTGACGTTTTTGCCGTTTATTATGATCTGCTGGACTCCGTCAGAGGAATCGTAACCGATATTCATGTCTATACCGTTCAGCAGCGGAAGCACCAGCCCTGCTTCGGCCGGATCGACGCTTTTTTCCAGTACGTAATAAGCTATCCCTCTGTACATCGCGCCCGTATCTAGATAAACTATCCCCAGTTTGGCGGCAAGTTTTTTGCTCAAAGTCGATTTTCCGGCTCCGGACGGCCCGTCTATGGCTATGTTAAGCGGCATATTTTATTCCTCCTATGCGTATTTCCCCGCAACATATCCCGTGGAAAGTGCGAGTTGTATATTGTATCCGCCGGTCAAGGCGTCGATATCCATGATCTCTCCAGCGAAGGAAAGATTTTCTATCAGCTTGCTTTTCATCGTTTTCGCGTCGATTTCGGAAGTTTTTATCCCCCCTGCCGTAACTATGGCGTTCTCGATCGGGGCAAGAGAACGCACTTTGAAAACGAGCGATTTAAGCGACGAAATCATGAGCTTTCTGTCTTCCCTCGTTATTTCGTTGACGGGTTTGGAACAAATCTGCAGCAGTTTAGCATACCATCTTGCTAAAGACTCCGGCAGCAGAGCGAAAAGCACATTCCTGAGCAGTTTGTTTTTCGCGGCGTCGAATTCGCGCAAAAGCCTGGCGTCGAGTTGCTTTTCGTCGAGCGCCGGCTTGAAATCGACGCTGACACAGACGTTTCGGCTGCGGTTTACGTATGACGACAGACTGAGTATCACGGGTCCGCTCATTCCGCTGTCGGTAAACAATGCTTCGCCGAATTCCGAGCGTTTTTTTCCGTCATAATACGCGGTCACGGATACATTTTTAAGTGAAAGCCCCTGCGGAAGCGAAATTTTTGCAATATCGTATTCCCTGCCGCCTGCCGTGACCGTGTCGAATTCCATGGCTGAAAGCGCCGGAACGGGATCGACCAGCGTATGCCCCAGGCTTAAGGCAAGCGCGTAACCGGAGCCGTCGGAGCCTGTGAGCGGATAGCTTTTGCCTCCCGTTGCGACTACGAAAGAATCGCCTTCATATACGCCGCGGTCGGTAATCAGCGAAATTATGCGTTTTCCGTCAGTTTCAAAACTTAACGCATTCGTTTTGAACAGTATTTCCACGCCTGCCTTTTTAAGTTCCGCATACAAGGCGTCGATTATGTCCGAAGCCCTGTCGGATTCCGGGAAAACCCTGCCGCCGCGTTCGGTTTTTAGAGCTACGCCGCGCCGTTCGAAAAAATCGACGGTATCGAAATTGGAAAAGGCTTTCAGCGCGCTGAAGGTAAATTTCGGATTGGAAACGACGTTCGAGGTAAATTCGTAAAAATCGGCGGAATTGGTAATGTTGCATCTGCCTTTACCGGAAATATATAATTTTCTGCCGATTTTATCGTTTTTTTCGATAAGTTTTACTTTATTTCCGTTTTTTGCGGCCTCCAGACAAGCCATGATCCCGCCCGGCCCGGCGCCTATAACGACGACAGTCTTCATGATCCGGCCTTTTCGGCAAGGCGTTCCATTACGCCGAAACAGGTATGATCCGAAGTAAGCGGCGTTATGGTGGCGTATCCTGAATCGAACGCCGCCACGTCGCTGAATTCGGAATTTTCAACGGGGATCGGATTGCCGACCAGCGTATGTTCCAGTCCGCTTTCGTCCATATCGCCCACTATATAGATATCGGTGAATTTTCTGATGCCTATCGGCACGATCTTATGCGCTTTGTTGCCGACAGACGCATTGTTGATATTGATATTCAGCGCATATTCCGTCGACGCCATGGAAAGATAATAATCGAAATGCTCCAGGAAAAAGCTTACCGCGTAATCGTAATCCGCCTCGGATTCGGGATTGGATGAAACAGCCATGGCTCTGTAGCCCAGAAGCGAGGCTTCCATTGCCGCGGCAGCGGTGCCGGAATAGACCACTGTGGTGCCGATATTTGGTTCGGTGTTGATCCCGGAGATGACAAGATCTGGTTTTTTCTTTAAAAATTCGGAGCCTAGTTTAACGCAGTCCGCCGGTGTGCCCGACAGAGAATAGCATTCGTAAGGATACTTTTCTATTTTTTTGAGGTAGACGGGCTTTCCGAAAGTCATGGCGTGTGCCATCCCGCTCATACACTTGACCGGGGCGATCACGACGACTTCGTGTTCTTTTGAAAGAGCGGTCGCAAGTTTTACAATCCCGTGCGCCTTGTATCCGTCGTCGTTTACCAGAAGAATCTTCATATCAAAGCTCCTTTAGCGCGGTAATTTCCTTTTGGGTAAGATACCTGGACTTGCCGCGGGCAAGACCGCCGAGCCTGAGTCCCCCCAGCTCCACTCTCTTTAAAAATATCACGTTCAGTCCGACCGCTTCGAACATCCTGCGGACCTGGCGGTTCCTGCCTTCGGTTATGGTTATTTCGGCGCGTGAAATGCCGTTTTCAAAATCCAATACGCGGGCTTTGGCGGGTTTTGTTGGCTTATCGTCCAGCAAAACGCCGTTTTCAAGCTCTTTCAACATCGATTCCGTAATTTCCCCTTCCGTTTTAACGATGTACTTTTTGGGAATATTCAAAGCCGAATTCGTGAGTTTGTACGATAAATCTCCGTCGTTTGTCAAAAGCACCAGCCCTTCGGAATCATAATCCAGCCTGCCTACGGGAAAAACGCGTTTATCGCCGCATTCGACATAATCCATGACCGTTTTTCTGCCCCGGTCGTCCTTTACGGCGGTGATGCAGCCCTTAGGCTTATTAAGCATTATGTATACGCGGCGGCTGACGGGTTTAATTTTAACCCCGTCAACCGTTACGGTGTCGTTGTTTTCGTTCACGTCGGTTCCCAGTTCGGTAACCTTTCTGCCGTTGATTTTAACTCTGCCTTCTTCGATCATCCTGTCGGCGCCGCGTCTAGAAGCCACGCCGGAATCGGCAATATATTTGTTGAGTCGCACAGTTTCTCCGAAATTATTTCCCGAAAAAGGAAAATAATCCTTTCTTTTCTATATCTATAGTATATAATTTTTCCTCGAAAAGCAAGCGCTTATCCATAAAAACCCTCAACGTGCCGACCGCGTCTTTTGCCGAATGCGGCGCAGTAATACCGTCGGGGGCTTCGACGACGCTCTCTACGGATTCGCTGCCGTCTTTTTTGAGCGGATAGTACCTCGCGCAGTCGGTTTTCAGTTCAGCGCTCTTCACCTTTCTGTTTCCGCTGACGGATACGGTTTTGTATACGAATTCGGGCGAAACTACTCGTTCCATTCTGTAATTTTCATGCGCGAAGTCCATCAGATCAGAACAAAGGCGGAAATAATCGTAATAATTCAGCGCCACGGCGACGACTTCCATGCCCTCCTTTTCGCTGGAAGCTGCAAGGCATCTGCCCGCCTCCACGGTATACCCAGTTTTAATGCCTGTCGCGCCTTCGTAATTATAAAGAATCTTGTTTTTGTTCGCGAAATATCTCGTTTCCCTGTCCTCGTTTCCCTGAACGGTGATGTTTTTGGTGGAAACGATTTTTTTGAAATTCTCGTTGCCGAGCGCCGCCGAAGCAATTACTGCCAGATCGTATGCCGAAGTGTAATGATCTTTTGCGCTCAGTCCGTGCGGATTTACGAAAGACGTGTTGTTCAGACCAAGTGCCTCGGCCTTACGGTTCATCAGTTTAACGAATTCATCTACACTGCCCGAAATATGCACCGCAACGGCAACCGCGGCATCGTTTCCCGAACGAAGCATCAGACCGTACAACAACTCCTCTAGCGTGAATTTTTCGCCTTTTTTTAGATAAATCGAGCTTCCTTCCACCCCTACGGCGCACTCGGGAACGGTTACTATGTCGGACAGATTTCCGTTTTCCAGTGCTACAAGCGCCGTCATGACCTTTGTCGTGGATGCCATTGGCAATCGCAGATCCATGTTCGATTCTTTTAAAACGCGCCTAGACGTACGCTCCATGACGACATAAGAGCTTTGACCCGATGCTGCCATGGCAGCGCAGTCAGTTCCGCGCGGTATTGCCGAGGTTAACGGAACGGTAAAGGGCAACGCCCAAAGCGCCGCCCACACTAATACCGCTACGAGCGATAAAACCGTTACTGCGACTTTTTGCGGAAAGCTTTTACGAATTGCTGAGCGGTTTCCAACCATTTTTCGAGTCCCTCCGAAGGTATCGAAGCGTCTGCGGCTTCAACGGCCTCCTGACGCTTTTTGCCCAATTTGAAATTGATACTGAAAGTAATGTCTTGCATATTTCACCTCCTTGATATTTTCTTTATATTCGATAAAATTATTCCCCGGACGTCGACTCTGGCTTTTATCGAAATATCGATGCTGAAACCGGGTTCGGCGTCAAACAATATCAAAACGTCCTTTATGCCTAAAGAGAAACCAAATGTATTCTCAATTAATCCTAAAATTATAATAATCGCTTTGTCGATTTGAATGTTTTTGTTTAAAATCGAATGTTTTACACCAAAATGCAATATCAGATTAATTTTTTCCATGCAGACGTTCCCGACCAGGGATCCGAGGTCTGTTTTACGTTTTTTCCGCGCCTGGATCACGTGCTTGAAGTTTTCGGACGCTACGAGTATACCGTTACTTAGCGGCGAAAATTCTACGGGAAAGCCTATCGCTCCCGTTTTTATATACGCGGCTATCGTTTCCGACTTGTCGGATGCGTTTAAATGAAAATACGCGACCACAGCGTTAGTATGGTCGCGTATACGGGTTTTATTATTATTAAGGGCGTACGCATTTATTTTTTCTTCATATCGTTACGTACTTTCTTTTTGATGGCGTCTACGTTGTACATGCTGCGGTACGTGGCAGTCTTGACGGCATATCCCAAGCATATCATCAGCGCAACGCCCGCTATGACGGAAATTATAATGATCGCCACAGTCCATTCGTTCGATAAACCTTTCTTTGCGTCGTTGACTCTTATTAGAACCAAAATCGTTTCGTTATAGGCGAAATCGTAGTTTTGGTCAACACCGCCGGAGGGAGCAACGTTATTGGCTCCGACCATAGTTCCGCCCAGGTGCACCGTAGGCGCGGTATCCAGGTCTTCAACCGTATCGCCTTCGACAAATCCTTCGTAAACGTATTCGAAATCGGGCGTCGTTCCGTATGGCGTTTCACCCGCTATAGCGGTTACGGTAAGGGTCTTTTTGGCAATTGTAAAGCCTACGGAAATGGCTCCGCTGGTTATATAGTTGGGGTTTGAAAGCGACACTTCCAGCGTATATCTGCCGGCATTTACGACCTCTGCGGGCGAGAAACGTTTTACGGCATAGCATTCGTCGCCTTTCACGACTCCGCTCAGCGTCACGATTATGTCATCAGAGCGATCCAAACCGTTATAAACAAGATTGTTATATCCCGCAAACGTCATAGTGACGACTTTTTTGGTGACTTTTAACGTGGTCTGCGCGTTAAGCGAAGTCACTGGATAATAGTTTTCGGAGCCGGCGTAGCTTGCCGTGACCGTATGGGTGCCTGCGGGAACGAACGCGGGCATTGCGCCGTCCTCGCCGAGGAATGAGTATTTGACGGTATCCAGTTCGACCTCGAATTCGGTTTCGGCGTACATCGCCCACGCGCGTATCGGAGTAAAGCTGCCGTATTCCTGAACGGAATCGGTCGCGGAGAAGACGATCGTCGGGCGCGCTCTGTCGATTATAAGCGAGGACGTGGCATAGATGTCTTCGAACCTGTCGGGACTGTCAGCGTTCAGTATCAGATAGCATTCGGCAATATAAGAGCCTGAATTCACCGGCGGTACGGCGCTGGTATTGTAAACCGTTCCGCTGGTTCCGGAGTATCGTACCTCTGCGGTCACGCGGTAGCCTTCCATCTCCAATAACGTACCCGACCAATTCACCTTTTGCTCTTTTCCGTTATATACGGTGTTAACCGTCGGGAGCGCAACGGAACCCAGCCTTACTATTTCCGCGCTGAGACGGAGCGTATAAGCCATAGCCGGGTCAAACGCATAATTCAGATTGCCCGTGGCGTCGTAGAGGTTGTTTATCTCCATCAGTACAGCCGCATCGCCCGCCTGAGTGGTATTAAGCGAAACTCCGTAGCTGATCCTGAGGTTCGACTTGTCGATGTCCAACACATTGTTTACCACGAAATAATCGTTCAATATGCTGTCGCTGAGCGTTTCGTCAGAGCGGAATCCGGGCACCGCCGTAGTACCGTCAACAGGCTTTTTATAAACTTCGCCGGTTGCGCTCACCGTCACCAGCCTGGATTTTACTATTACCTCTCTGGAGTTGTTGACGTATTCGACGGTATAGTTGACGGGTTCGACCGAAGCGTCCGAAGCGGCAATTATAAGGTAATATTTACCGACGTTCCTCAGCGCGTCTGCCGCCACGCCGTCCTCATACCTCAACACCAGGCTGAGGCCTTCGACGTTGGAGGCGTTTTCACCGGTGGCGAAACCTGTATATACGATCTGAGCCGACGGTATTTCTCCGTAAGTCAGATTGATCGGGCTATCGAAATTCTCTATCGACACGTTCAGCTTGCGTTTAGTTATCGTTCCGGAGATCGGATATGACCTGGGGAGCGGGAAATTGTTTTCGACCCTGTCGTTGTCGATAGAGAAGCTCACGGTGATCGTCTTATTATCGCCAACGTTCGCTGAATCGTACTGCGCCAACGCTCTGAGACTGATCTGATCGTAATAGTACTTGTATTTATCCGAAGAATCGGACGTCGTGGGTCTGTCGACGACGATATTGGTCGTTCCGTCATACTCCTTGGTCGTTTTGATAAGCCCTTCCAGATCGATCTGGACGGTGTTGAGGTCGAATCTTTCGATCCTGTACCAGTATCTGTATGCGGCGTCCGTGCTAGACGTGAAGTTTGAGCTGGCAACTCCGTTTTCTATAATGACAATGTTTATATCGTAAGTGCCTACGTTATAATTGTTTTCGTTATTGCGCGTTATCCTAACGAACTGCTTGATGAATTCCGAGAAAGACTCCCTCTCGTCTTCCTGTTTCCCTAGCCATTCGGCATAGGCCGTATCCAGAGGCAAATAGTCCCAATATATTCCGGAACCGGGCTGAGATTCTTCGGGCTTGGACACGTAAGCATAGAAGTCGGGCTCGCTGCGCCGTATGGGATCGTAGGTTTCTGTCAGAGTATTGCCGCCGGGCAGATCCAGGGTAACCGTAATCTGCTTGGGATTGATCCTGAATTTGCCTATCCAGCTGTTTTGTTTAAGCGATACGCTGAAGTTGTCGGGGTCGGAACATTCTACCCTGTCCGAAAGATCGTACGTGCCGGCGTTGGGGTTTACGCCGTCACGGTGCAGATACAGCGTAACCGAGAAGTTCGGATTGACGCCTTCGAACGCGGCGAACGCTTCGAGATATACGCCGTAGATGACCTCGATCGCATAGTTTTCGTCATAGGTTTCCTCGCCGAAATCGCGCTCGATAAGGTCGGGTTCGTATATTATGGGCCGACTGGTGATCGTAAACGAATTATTACCGCTGTTGAGCGACAGATTGAAATTCTTTTGCTGTTCCTCGTCTTTGAGTTCCAGTCCCGTCAAAGCGTAGATACCCACCGCTTCGCCTTCGATAGTACCTTCGCTTCTCCTGTTAAAGATCATTTCCACGGACTCCTGCGTCACCGTTGATGTAAAGTAGTTGGTAAGTTCGAATACGTGCAGGTAATGCAGTTTGTTGCCGTCCGACGAACCGTACTCCTTAAAAAGATTGTCATTGGAGAAATTGCCCGCCGCGATCAGGTCGTCCATGATTATTGTAGACGAATACGGAGTTATATTCAGCGTGCAGTCCAGAATATCCGGATCGTTCGTCACGGTCAGTTTATGCGAACCGAATTCGTCTTCGTAGTATATCGCGTCCGCCGCGTCGGGGAACAGCGCGGGGTTTATTTCATAGTTAGCGTTGACCGCCGATTCGGGATCGAGATAACCCGCGAACACATAGGTACCCACGTCGATACACAAATAGTCCGACAAAGCCGTTCCGTCCTTTATCAGAAGGGTTTTGAAGCTCAGCTTTTCCGTGTCGTAACCTTTCGTAACGGCGCCCGTATTGCCGGAGTTGCTTTCGCCTGTCGGATCGTTAAAGGAGCCGTTATTGCTTCCCAGCACGAGTTTTCTTGCGGAATCTGATGCGGAATAAGACACCGACGCCTGATAGTTGAACGCCACGTTGACGTATCTGCGCGCGATCTGGAAATCGAGTTCTGTAGTCTCTCCGCTCTCCTCCTCGGTCAGCACTCTGTAATTCGCGGCGGGATAAATGAACGAACCGCCGGAATCGTATTGATAAAGCATGACGGATACCGAATAATATCCTGCATTCACGGGAGCAGAATTCAGCACTCCGCCGTCAGCGCCGTAATACGAGAATATAACGGTCATTTGCTTTTCGTCGTCTTCTATTGGCTTATAGTCGCCGCCGTCGTCGCCGAACGCGTAACTGATATTTCTGATATTGTCGAAGGGAACGCCGTCGTAGATCTTTCCTATATAAGTCTGACCGTTGCGTTTAAATTCGGCGGACAGAGTGTTATAGGTTATTTTCAGGATGATTTCCTTGGGAGTGATAACGAGAGTATGCTGTTCGGGCGGAGTGATGTTATAGTTGGGATTGGTCCCGCTGATGACAGACAGCATATAATTGCCAACGTTTACCGGCGACGCGTCCGAACCGTAATATATGGTCAGATTCAGCGAATCGCCCGCAATAAGCCCCGTGCCGTCTCCGGCTTCATCCGCAGTAACCGCATCCCATAAAACGGTTGCCGGAGAACCGGAGTATTCCACGGTATAAACCTTATTGACGAAATCGCCCACGAAGCGTACCGAGACGTCGCGTTTGTTTATCGTAAGTCTGCTGACGGTCTCGCTCTGGTATGTGTAGTTATTAAGCACGCTCTGATCTCCGCTGGGATACAGCGAGACGTTATAGCTGCCGGCGTTTACAGGCTTTCCTGAAAGCGTGCCGCCGTCAAGCGTATAGTTGACGGTAACGGACAGTTTCCCTGCGTCAACGCTCATCAGACCGTTCAGCTCGCCTACCAGACCCTTTTCGGCTTTATCGTATGTAACGAAATACTGCGACGAATTGCCGCTGTAACTGCCCGAAGTAGCTGCGTCCGGTACGGCGCTCACGGTAAGCGGAGCGGGCGATACGTTGAGAGTGCACATCACGGTTTCGGTCATGTCATAGTTGGAACTGTCGCTTTCGTCTTCGAACGACGCGTAAATATAATACGATCCTACGTTCACCGCTACGTTGACTCCCGTCGACATATACACGACGGGCAGTATGTTACCGATATCGGAATCGAGTATTCCTTCAAGTTTGACGGAAAATCTCGAGAACATGTTGTTGCCGTCGTATACGACGACTTGTGAATTGTTCGTCACCGCGACGTCGTCAAACAATATCGTTGCGATGAGATGCCTGGCTGTTATTTCGAACGCCCTGTCGTTGACGAATTCGCCCGAGAAGTTGTTGATCCCGCTGATCGAGACAGTAGCGAAACCTCTTGCCGAGTTGTTGCTGCACTTCATCGTGAAATCCTTATCCAACGTCATCGAGAGTCTGCCGTTTAACGCGGTAACCTCTATGTCGTTGACCGTCAGATCTATCTCGGCGCCGGTATACTGCACCTTTTCCGTCTTGATGAGCAGTTTGAATCCGGCGACGGCCGTACTTATGTCGAGAGGCAGAACACGGTATTTGAATTTAGTTTCGCCCGTTAATACGTAGTTGGAGTTGACCGACGAAGCGGTCGTCAGGAACCACTCGACATAATAGGTACCCACGTTACTGAACGAAGTGATCAGGTCTCCGGCTTCGTTATAGTATCTGGAGCCGAGTTCGACATCCTCGCTGGCGTTATGGGCGGGTTTATCGAGTTTCAGATTGACGTTGGTGGCGTCGTAAGTAAACTCGAGATTCGAAGGCTTCGTAAGCTCGACAGACTTTGGATTGACCACAAATGTATGGGTCACGTTGGAAAGAACGTAGTTCATTCCGCCGAGTTCGCTGTCTAAATAATTGTTGCCGAAAGAAGCGTAAACGGTGTACGTGCCTGCGTTTATTACCTGATCGGCTTCACCGAGCTGAACGCCGTTGCGGTAATAGTTCAATATAATATATATGCTGTTGCCCGTCGCGTTATTGAGCTTCATATCGGAATCGGGCAGATTGTTGCCGGAGATCCTGACGTGGAGTCCGTCAGCGGTATTTCTGAAGTTTTTACCGTTGTAATCCGCATAACTTGTGCCGTCCGGCTGAGTATTCAACTCCGGAACCGTCGCCGTGCCTACGTAATATCCTAGCGTTAACTGGTACTTTTTTACCGTCATGACCGCAGGCAGACAGTCCTCCGACAGCTTATAGTTGCGTGATTCGAAGTCTGAGTAATCAAGCGAAATCGACACGTCGTAGTCTCCCGCGTTTTTGACTCCTGCAACGCTTTCACCGTCGTAACTGACGATATATTTTATGCTCTCGCCGGCAACAATGTTAGCGAAAGTGGCGGTCGCATTCAGCGAATATCCGCTGTAGGTCGGATTCAACGAAGCATCGTTCCATTCGTAAGTAACAATTCTTTGTACTATCTCGAAGGTTACCGAGCCGTTAGCGTTCGGATCGAGCTTGAAATTGGACGAGGAGCCGTCATCTGTCAGTTTGATCATTACGTAATAACCGGTGCCCACGTTTATCGGCGCGTCGTAATTATCGTAATCTATATATCCTCCTGACGCAAATTCCAGCTTGTCGCGTTCGCTTAAGAAAGTATATATTTCGTACGAATCGGGATTGCTTAAAAGCTCGTCGATCTCATTTTGCAATATGTTCTGAGTAGATTGGTCGTCGGTTATGGCAACGCCGCCAGTCACCTCCGGACAAAGCTCGGTTCCGTCGTAAGTGAGCGATGTACGTCCGAAAACTATCGAAATGCTGCGTTGCAGAATAGTCCCTTTCAGACCTTCGATCTTGAAATACGCGTCCGACGAAACCGGTTCTCCCGTTTCAGGATCCACCTGCATGAAATCGGATATCTCGTCCACTTTACAGCTCAAAGTCACGTTTATGTCGGTTCCGACTTTTTTGGTCGCGTATGCGCTGTCGTTTTCGACCAGCAGCTGGGGCGTAAGCCAACTCGGTTTGGAAGAATCTTCGTACAATACGGCGTCGTACTGCACGCCGCGGATTATCTGAGACGCCGGAACGGAAGTGGTTCCGTCGTATTCTTTTGAAATAGTCGAATTTGACAAAGGAGTGATCAGTATTGCGGCTTTTGTGATCTTGTATTCGAAATACTTCCGATCGGAGGATTTGAAAGTATAAATTACCGTCGGCAAATTGTTGTTGTCGAGTGCGATTCGCGTTCCGTCCTTTATTTCGCAGTCGTTGTTTTTGTCATAAAGAGTTATTCGGTAAACGCCCGCATTCGGAGCCGTATCCAAATAACAGGTATTGACGGAGTTGCTGACCGTGTCGTAATCGGAATTTCCCGTCGCTTTGTATTCGTTGCCTTCTTCGTCCGTCAAGGTATATTTGGTTGTATTGCCTGCATTATCGATATAATAATGAGTGCTGACCCACTCTATACCGCTCACGAACGAATTTATCCCGGATTTCGGAGTCATCCCGAATGCAAAAGCGCCGGTGGGTCCGCTATAAGCTTTTACGGCTCCCGGTGCCGTCTTATTGTCGGAAAGCACGAATTCTTTCAAAGAAACCGGCGTCATTTTCGCGAATTTGACGTTCCAGTTTTTTTCTGCGGTATAAGGTATCGTAAACTCTTTTACATTATCGCCGTTTGCGCCGTTCCAGTTCGAGTCGAAATATTGGTCGTATTGGTCACCGGAACCGTACTGTATATAAGAAAGATAATATTCTGTATCGTTCAGGCATACTTCAAGCGTCAAAATACCGTTTTCGATCGCAATTATTCTTTTGTAACCGGGAATCTCCGATTCGTTATACGTCATTGTTTCCGAATATTCTCTGTTGGAAAGCGTCGGTATGCTCAATATGCCGTAACCGGAGGAAATGGTCGAAAAGTTGTTCGATTTGGCGTAGGAAGGCGACGATAAAGAGCCGGGAACATTGATAGAATTAGATGTAGTGCCGGAGATTGTACTTACGCCGACTTGTGCATAGTAAGAAGCGTCGGCGGAAGAAGTGCTGCGCCACAGATAATTCAGATTTGCGGTACCCGAGTTATGTCCGGTTATCAGTCCCGCAAATTTACCCAGCGACGTTACGGCGACAAACACCTTTTCTTTGCTTTGAAAAACCAGTCCGTTTATATTTATCTCGCTGCCGTCGTTGACTTTACCGACAAACCCGCCCGAAAAATTAGCCTTCAGACCGCCTTCCTTATTATTGTTTCCTACGCAATATGAGCCGACTGCTCCGCTGCCGTACATGGAAAAATAGTCTACGTTTACCCTGCCGGATATTATGTTGCCGAATACTCCGCCCGATATGGCTGCGCATTTCGTTTCGGTCGGCGGCAGCGACAAAGTGAAAGTTTTGTTACCCCAGTCGTAATAGGTGTACGTGTTGCCCGCGTCCTGATTATGGCTTCTTGCAAATATGATACCGTTATTGTCTAACGAACAATTGATCATTGTTGTCGACGAGTCCGTTATATTGCCGGTTATAGCCGCGGCAAAAGCACCCGCGACCGAACCCTGTCCGGGACCTCTGGAGCCGGCATCGGTCGAACCGCCGTCTGTACCTATGACAGCGAACGTCGCGCCCGAACTCAGAGTTATATGTACGTTTTCAAAAGTAACGTCGTTTGCCAGACCGCAAATGATACCGCCGTAAAGGGTCGTCGAATTCTCCTCGACGCCGGTATTGGATCTGTCGTTTGGCCTTGTAGCGGTGTTTTTGCCGTTCAGCGTCAGGTCGATAGAGTAAACTATATTTAGATTTTTTATGACCGCGCCCGCAGACAACTGCCCGAAAAGCAGCCCGACGTATCTTATCTGATTCTTTAACTCACTCGAGTCGTTTCCGAACAATTTATAATCTTCGGAGCCTTCATCAAAAACAATAGTATTGTTGTTTCCGTCGAATGTGCCCCCGAAAACCGAATCGCGTATCTTTGAGCTGGACACGTTAACGTTGATACTGGTAATCGGCTTGCCCGAAGCGTCGTTACCGAGTTCCAGGATATAGTCCGTGCTTATTTTGCCGCTTTTAGGCATATTCACGAAATCGGAACTTCCCGTTATCGTCTGTGCCGAGGCATCGAATACCGATTTATCGGCGTCAGTGAATTCAATCAACGAAAAAGCAGCCGTGGCCACACAAAACATGACTGCGAAAATTATTATCGCGACTGCATAAAATTTCTTGTTCGTTTGGGTCGTTTTCATATGCGGTCCTCTCTGTTAAGATTGGGTTTTATCATTCAATTTCGACGAAATCGTCCCCCGACATAAAGCCGGAATCGTCGTCATCGTCGTCGCCGAAATATTCTTCTTCGTCGTTTAGTTCGGCCGACGCTATCTGCTCGGAAACGTCTATCACGCCGATTTCGGGGGTAGACGAATCTATTTCTCGTTCACGGTAAAGCGAAGCCGACCTGTAATACTTATCGAAATTGTCCCTTATTTTTTGCATCAATTCGTCATAATCGGGCAGATCTTCGAGACTGTGCAGTCCGAATTTTTTTAAGAACTCGTCGGTAGTACCGTACAACAGCGGTCTGCCGAGAGTTTCTTTTCTGCCGACAACGTCGATAAGGTCAAGTTTCGTCAGCATGGCAAGCACGTAATCCGCCCCTACGCCTCTCAGATCTTCTATTTCCACCCTGGTCACGGGCTGCTTATACGCTATAATGGCAAGCACCTGCAACAGCGTTTTGCTCAGCTCCCTTTCCTTGGTTTCCATCAAAACGTCGGCAAGAACGTCTCCGTACGCGGGGTTGGTTTCGAACTGATAGGTTTCGTTATATCTGATCAGCCTGACGCCGCGCTCCGAACCCGCATAACGTTTTTCCAGATCGTTAAGAGCAGCATCGATATCCTTGCCGGAATAATCCTTTAGTCCGTTCATTATGGCTTTGCGCGTTATTCCTTTTCCCGAAGCGAATACTATCGCCTCAATTATATCCGTCAGCATCCGTGAATGCGTCCTCCTCGGAATTGAATTTGTCTGTATCGGGACGGTGGGTCAAGGTTATCTGACCGGTTTCCGCGTCCTGCTCAACGGCGATGACCTGTTGTTTTACCAATTCGAGCACCGCCAGAAAAGTATTTATGATCTCGAGTTTGGAATACCCCTCTTCGATCAGATCGTTAAGATTGGCTTTGCCTCCCGCCCTGACGGTCTCGACTATCGCCAACATCCTGTCCGCAACCGAAAAACGCTCTTTCGGGATCATTTTCTCGGGAGCGACCTTTTCTTCAAGCTCCGCCTTTTCAAGCATCAGCATAAAGGCGGCGATCATTTTATCCAAAGAAAAATTCTTGATAACCAGTTTGTAGTCGTCCTCTGAAAATACCGGTTCGCGTTCGAAGCGGTTCAGCCGTTCGTAGCCGCGCAGTTTTTCGGCGGCGTCGCGCAGCGCTGCATATTCTTCCGCCCTTGCAAAGAAAAGCTCCTCATCCGTATAATCGTCGTCTTCGTATTCGTCGTCGAAAGACGGCGCGCGCGGCAGCAGCGAATCTGATTTTAACTGTATGAGCGTGGCAGCCAGCACCAGAAATCCGCACAGATCGTCATAGTCTTTGTCTTCTTTGGCAAGCGACGAAACGTAATTCAGATATTGTTCGGTTATAGTCGAAACAAAAATCTGACGAATGTCCACCTGGTTCTTTTTGCATAAGTCAAGCAGCGCGTCGAGCGCCACGTCTTCTTCGTAAAGATGATAGCTTAACGACGAGAAAGTAAATCTGCCGTCCTCGCCCGGGCGTTCAGTCTGATTATCGGTCATGTCGGAAAGCGTCGTATCTACCATAATTCACCCAACGAACGTTTTTAACCCCGCCGCAGTAACAGTATCGATAAGGTCGTAAACCAGGTCGGAGAACAGTCCGAAAATATTAAGATAGCGAAAGCCCAGGAACGAAGCTATATTCCCGATAAGTATAATCGCCAGCAGCAGTATGACGCCGTAACGCAGCATAAAGTTTCTGTAGCCCACGGCTTTCGGGAACAGCGATGCCACCAGATTGTACCCGTCCAAAGGGAATATCGGCAAAAGATTGAACAGTGCCAGCATGAAGTTGAAGGTTACCGTCAGCTCGATAAAATACAGAACAAATACCTGCAGAAGGTATATGGCTTTTGACGTGCTCCAGACTACGGCGAGCATGGGGATGAGCAAGTACAGCAAAAGCAGAAAAAGCCCTGCCAGGATAAGATTCGCCGCTACGCCCGCTATAGACACGGTTATCATACCGCGTCTGTATTTTGTAAAATTGTTCGGGTTGATCGGCACGGGTTTTGCCCAGCCGAAGCCGACAAGCAGCATCATAAGTATCCCTATCGGGTCGAAATGCGCCACGGGATTTAGCGTCAGTCTGCCGGCGTTCACGGCGGTAAAATCGCCGTTGAGTTTTGCCACGTATGCGTGGGCGAATTCGTGGATAACTATCGCGGAGCCCGCGGCAACCACGAATGCCAGTATTATTACTATATTCACGACGATATCGTCGCTTATTGACATCAATCTATAGATAAACATGACTTCCTTAAATATTATATATATAATAAAAAGCGCCTGTCAAGGCGCGCAGTTAAATTTTACTATTTATTGCGTGTGCACACGCGTTATAATATGTATGGCGCTCCGTGCGGAGCGTCGTTTCATATACCCATGAACCAATTATCCATTATTATTTCCAGCGAATCGCCTAGCGATCTTCTGTCGATATCTTCAGCCGCCAGCAGAGCCGCTTCGCACTTGATATCCTTGGTCTTTTGCGAGACCACTCTGACCGTGCCTATCCTGTCGCCTTTTTTTACGGGCGCCTTAAGATCGGGCAGGATCTCGGTTTCCAGTTTATATTCGCCTTTTTCTCCCCTGCTTTCCAAAATTGAAAGGTTTTTGTCGGTTTCGACCTTGATCTTGCCGGTTTTAGCACCTTTCACCGTTATTTCTGCGTCAACGGGCACGCCTTTTTCCATCAGAGTCACGCTGTTGTAATTGGCGAATGCGAAATTGAACATGGAGGATATTTCCTTGTTCCTGAGCTGTGATGTTTCTGCGCCCAGAACGGTAGCGATAACGCGCATATCTCCCTTTTTGGCGGTTGCCGACAGGCAGTACATGGCGTCGCGTGTAAATCCGGTCTTGCCGCCGTCGCAGCCCTTATAGAACTTAACGAGTTTGTTGGTATTGACCAATTCGCTTACTCTGCCGCCGGGATGCGTGAAATTTTCCATATATATCGTCGAATAATCGAAATACGCCGGATGTTTTATAAGATTAGACAGCATTTTCGTGACGTCGCGCGCAGTGGAATACTGACCCTCGCCGGGCAAACCGGTCACATTGACGAATTTGGTATCGTTCAAGCCCATTTGGGCGGCTTTTTCGTTCATAAGCTCGATGAACGCTTCCTTGGAACCGGAAATAGTTTCGGCTATCGCCACAGAAGCGTCATTGGCGGAAGCCACCGTTACGCCTTTTATGAGATCGCCCAGTCTGTATTCCGAGCCTGCGTCCAAAAACATCTGCGAGCCTCCCATGCCCGCCGCTTCCTCGCTGACAGTGATCACGTCGTCAACGGACAGTCTTCCTGCCTCTATTTCGTCGAAAACGATGGAAAGCGTCATGATTTTTACCATACTGGCTATCGGATATCTGGCATCGGCGTTTCTTTCGTACAGCACCTCTCCCGTTTGACAGTCGATGAGAAATGCCGAACGCGAATTAAACGTCGACAGCGATTTTTCACCCTTCGCGAAAGCCTGCGCTGAAACCCCGGTCAGCGCCGCGACAAATACAGTCAGCACGAGTAAAACCGCAATTAAGGAAAAAAAGTAAATTGTTTTTTTCATATTTCACCTCCGCATTAGTATCGATAAAGCGGGATAAAATATTCTTTACTTGGCAAACAACAGTAATATTACATAAAAAATCAGCCAATATGCGATCACTATCAGGAAATTGACGATATACACGGGTTTCAGCTTTTCCCAAAGAGCGTGAGCGTTGCATTTAAGCGGCAAAGCCGATTTGCCGCGCCCGGAAGAAAGCACTATCGGTCTGAATTCGAGGCTAAGGCATATAAAAGCCGCAACGGACACCGCAAACACGGGTATTACAAACAGTATAAGATATACGAACCCCGTGACCGCGTCCGTGGCGACGGCGATAAACGCGCGCCTGAAGACAAAATATGCCGCTATCCCCGGCCCTAAATACACGCACGCATAAAATAAATATAAATAAGCGCACGATAAAAAAGCCAGAAGATATGCTCCCGTCAGCCAAAAGAATATCCGCATGAATTCGGGTATCGGCGAAGCGGATACGTTCAACACCGTGTAAACGAAATTGTTGGAAGAGTCAAAATCGGAATAATCCTTTGCCAGCGCCGCCAGAATACCCAGCGCGACCGATCCGGAAATAATACATAAATGAACTTTATCGAAAAAAAGTTTGCGTTTTATTTCCCTGAAAAAATCTTTTATGTAGCAGCCGAGTTTCGATAACATATTAAAAAATATGTCGAATCCCGACCGATTATGATCATTTTACCGCCATCCACCGGGCGAATATCCCGTAGCCGTAGACGGGATCGTTGACGAATACGTGCGTCACCGCCCCTACCAGCTTACCGTTCTGTACTATAGGCGAACCGCTCATGCCCTGCACTATGCCGGCGGCTTTATCCAGAAGCTCCGAGTCCGTGACTCTTATGACCAGTCCTTTAATTTCCGGTTTTGCCTGGGTCTCGTATTTGACTATTTCGACGTCGTATTCTTCAGGCTCGCTGCCCTCCAAAGTGGTATAAACCGACGCTTTTCCGGGCTTTATATCTTTAATTTCGCCGATTATTATCCTTGGACGTTTTTCCGAAAAAGAAGCGTCGGTCAGTTGCCCGTAAACGCCGAAATCGGAATTGGAGTCGACGGTACCGACGTAAGACGAATTACGGTTGAATACGCCCTTAAGAGATCCCGGCGAGTTTTTGCGGCTTTTTACCACTCCCAGCACGTTGCAGCGGTAAAAATATCCGTTTTTGAACAGTTCGGGGTTGCTTTCGCCGTCCGAAATCATGTGCCCCAGTGTACATATCCTGCCGTTTTCTTTTATAAAAGTGACCGTTCCCACGCCTGAAATATCGTTTTTGACGATAAGTCCTATCTTGGGCGAATTGGTGACGATATCGAGAACGGGTACGACCGTACCGCTTAGTTCTTCGCTGTCGCGTATCAATTTATAAGGAACCGGCTTTCCCGCTTCGGACAAGGCTGAAGCTATGTCGCCCACCTCTTTAAGAGCCACCCCGTTAAGTTCGGTCAACATGTCGCCCTTTAATATACCGGCGTCTTTTGCCGGCGTCACGGCTCCTTCTTTGGTCACGACGCTGACGTATTCCAGCGCCACCAGACCGTTCGCGGTCAGCCTTATGCCTATGGGCATGCCGCCCAGATATACGTTCTCTTCGGCTCCTTCGGCTACCGAAACCGAATCATTGCCTAACGATATGAACGGCGTTGCAGCCATCAATAAAAACAGTATCAGAAAAACTATCGGCGCGCTTCTTACGCGCCGTGAATTATGTTCCATAGGATTACCTCTCGAATGTTTATTTTGTGGCATAAAACGCCTTATATACTCTGCCAAGTATTCTAAAATAAGGCAGAATTTAAAATATTCGATGAGATAAGATTATCGTTTTCTTGATTTTTTATAGGAATTTGCCCAATTTTTTAATTCGAGGGCATTCCGGTAGGACAACTCGTCCGGACCGACCGAACCTTGCAGTCTGGACAGTTCCGAAAGGCACTCCTCTTCGTTTAATCGCTTAATATCGGTATGCGTCCTGAAATCGGACTCGCTTTTTTCTATCAAAAAATTCGCATCCGCCATTGCGGTAAGCTGCGGCAGATGCGTAACGGCGATGACCTGGTGACCGAACGAGATGTCGGAGAGTTTTTCCGCAACGACCATTGCTATCTTTCCACTGATGCCGGTATCTATTTCGTCAAATACCAGAACGTCCGTCCCTTCCAGATCGGCGGTCACCCTCTTAAGTCCCAACATGAATCTGGAGGCTTCGCCGCCCGACGCGATTTTTGCAAGCGGCTTTAAAGGTTCGCCCAGGTTAGGCGAAATCAAAAACCTGACGGTATCCGCACCGCAATCGTTAAGATCGGATTCCGATATAGAGCCGCTGCGCCCGAAAGCCACCTCGAAAGACGCGTTTTTCATACCCAGCGCTTTCAGATTGGACTCTATCGCCTCCGAAAATTCTTTTGCCGCCATCTGTCGCTCCGTTCTGAGTTCGGCGGCGTATTTTAACGCTTCCGACAATGAGAGGTCAGCCTCATTTTTCAGTTCTTCTATCCTTTCTTCGGCATGCAAAAGCTTATCCAGTTCTTTTTCGGCGTTTTCAAGATAATCGGCCAGTTCCGCGATCTTGCCGTATCTGCGGACGATTTTACGTATATCGTCCAGCCGCCTGTCTACTGCGTCGGCTTCCGACGGATCCATGAAAACGGCTTCCGACTCGGCTTTTAAAGATCCGGCGACGTCTTTGAGTTCTGTGATGACGTTTTCCAGTCTTTCGGTATATTCGCCGAAATCGGCAAAACGCTCCATCGCTCTCAGCTCTCTGACTGCGTACACGACGGCATTCAAAGCCCCGAATCCTTCGTCGGAGCCTTCTAATAAAGTCAGAGCCGCCTGTATTCCCGATATTATTCTTTCCGCGTTCCTGGCTTTTGAACGCTTTTCCAAAAGTTCTTCTTCCTCGCCTTCCTGCGGCGAAACCGAATTGATTTCGTCTATTTCGTAACGTAAAAGGTCAATCTTCCTTTCGCGTGCGGCTTCGTTTTCGAACGCGTCCAATTCCTTAAGGGCTGCTTTATAAGCCGAGTACGCACGCCTGTATTTTTCGGAAAGCCCGTCGTAAATGCCGCGGGAACGGTATTTGTCCAACAAGCCCAAATGGTTAGATTCGTCCAATACAGCCTGACTTTCGTGCTGCGAATGCACCGAGACAAGACCCGACATTATCCGTCTTAACTGCTGAACGGTAACTGGCACGTTGTTGATCCTGACGTCGCCCCTGCCGTTCTCGCTCATAGTTCTGCGTACGTTAAGCGGTTCTTCGGGATCGATGCCGTATTCTTCCAGAAGTTTTCTGACCGTTTCGCTAAGCCCCGTAAACGAGACCCTGACCGTAGCGCTGCTCTCGCCGTGAGAAATAAGACTGCGGTCGGCTCTGTCGCCAAGAACGAAGTTCAGAGAATCGATTATTATCGATTTACCCGCACCCGTTTCGCCCGTAAGCACGTTAAGACCGGGTTCGGGCTCCAGTTCAAGTTCCTTGATAAGCGCGATGTTTTTTACGTATAAGGATTCGATCATAATGCGGTATCGGCGAGTTTTTTAAGTTCTTCCGCCACGCGTTCGGTCGCTTCTTTGTGTTTGATGAGTATAAGCACGGTATCGTCGCCTGCTATGGTTCCCATAACTTCGGAATGGCTGATCCTGTCTATCAACGCCGCCGCGGTGTTGGCGGAACCGGAAAGAGTATGTATAACGATGAAATTCTCGCTGCAATCAATTTTTACGACGGCTTCCGCGAACAGCGTGCGCAATTTCTGGAGTTTGGGATCCGGCGGCTTGACGTATCTGAAACCGCCGCCGGGCAGCTGCTCCTTGACAAGACCCAGTTCCTGAATATCCCTGGAGACGGTCGCCTGCGTTGCTTCGTAGCCCGCGCGCCTTAACAGGGAAACGATCTCGTTCTGAGTGCCTATCTCGTTTTCCTTGATGACGGTTTCGATAAAGACCTTTCTGCTGTTTTTAGACGATTGCTTCTCGGACGCCATGATCCCCTCCGTTTTTCACTCGTTTTCTATCGCGCTCCAGTACTTCATCTTCTCGAGCAGACGTTCATAATAATTGTATCCTTTTAACCGTATAAATCCGATCTTGAGGTCGGAGCGCGTCACGGTCACGGAATCGCCGTCGGCAAGGTTCAATATGTCCTCGCCGTCGATATTGAGGTGCGCGTGCGGTTCCGCGTTAAGAATTTCCATCCATATCTCGCTTTTGCTGTTGACGACAACGGGTCTGGAACGCAGCGAATGCGCACATATCGGGGTTATAACCAAAGCTTCCACGTCGGGCGCGATGATCGGACCGCCTGCGGAAAGATTATACGCCGTGCTTCCCGTCGGCGTGCCGATGATGATACCGTCGGAAAGATAAGTATCCAGCAAGGCGCCGTCCACGCGGATCTCCGATTTGACGACTCTGGTTCTTGTGCCTCTGGCGACCACGACCTCGTTCAGCGCATAAAACTTGTTGCCCTTTGCTTTGGCTTCCAGAAAAGTCCTGGTATCGATGATATATTCGCCTGCAAGAATACTGTTAATACTGTCTGAAAAGTAATCGTTCCTGCCGGTTTCGGATAAAAATCCCCTATGCCCCAGATTGACGGAAAACAGCTTGGCGTCCTGTCTGGCGCATTCTTTGGCGATTCTTAGCACGGTACCGTCGCCGCCCAGCACGACGACAACGTCCGCTTCCGACGCCAACGACATCCTGCTGAGATATTCCCCCTCCAGATTCAAAGACCTGAGTTCGTCCGAAAGCAGAACCTCGACTCCCGTCTTTTTGAATTCGTCGTAAAGTCTCAGCGTGAACGTGCCGCCCGCGTCCTTGAAAAGATTTGCATAAATTCCTATTTTCATATACTTATAATAGCTTATAATTTATAAATAAACAAGCATTTATTCATAATATTAAATAAAAATGTCTCTAATTCAGCCGAGCGGACTACTCGGAATCGTTCAAAACGAAAAGCGTCAGATACTCTACGTTCTTGTCCTTGAACGGATGCGGTGCCCTTACAGTGCCTACGGTTTTCAGCCCCAGTCCGGCAGCAAAAGCCGAAACCTCTTCGACGGCTTTTTCTGCTATCCGCTGACTTTTGACTATACCCGACTTGGTAAGGAATTTTTTACCGACCTCGAATTGCGGCTTGACCAATACCACGAGTTTACCCTCGGGCGGCAAAAACTGGATCAAAGCGGGAATTATAAGTTTCAAGGATATAAAAGAAACGTCTGCCGTGATAAGGTCGGCTTTTATTCCGATATCCTCGAATTGTATGTATCTGGCGTTCAATCTGTCCAGTACCACTGTTCTGGAATCCGATTTAATCTCCTCGCTCAGGGCGCACTCGCCTATATCGACGCAAAAGACCTTTTGTGCGCCGCCTTTAAGCATAACGTCGGTGAATCCGCCGTTTGAAGCTCCTATATCGATACATACCTTGCCGTTTACGTCGATACCGAAGCATTCCAGCGCGTGCTTAAGCTTTATTCCGCCCAAAGACGAATAATCGTCCGTTCTGTCGACATATATCTCGTCGCCGTCCTTAATCTCGTCGCCGGGTTTGGAACCCGGCATTCCGTTGACGAAAACCTTTCCTAAAATTATGAGGTTTTTGGCGTGAGTGCGGCTTTTTGCAAATCCGTATTCGGCCAGATATACGTCCAGTCTCATTGTTTACCTTTGTCTTTGGGACGTTCTTTTTTGTCTTTGGGCGTAAAAACGCTTAACACTCTCGCGGTCAGCAGGATCAATTCCTTGGAATTCGTTATAGCCACGTTTTTGAACATGGATTTACCGCCTACCGTCAGCGCGCTCACCACGCCCGACATAAGCACGGAAATAACCATATTCAGCGTTTCGCCCATATTTTCGGTCACCTTTATGACTATTGCCAGTGCGCAGGCGCCCGAAATTATGCTGCATATGTCGCCGATGACGTCACAGCAGATATTTGACACCCTTTCGGCGTTTTTCACCAGCATTATCGCCTGTTTGCTGCCGGGCTCTTTTCGGGAAGCCATGCTAAGCAAAGGCGCAAGATCGCACGAAGTAGCCGCTACTCCTACCGCGTCTGCGGCAATGCTCAAAGCGATCAGGAAAAACAGCAGCACGACCATTATGCCTATATTGGCTTTCGTGGAAGCAAGTTCCGACACGAACGAGAAAAAAGCCGACAGGAACAAAGTGATCACTGTGATTTTTATCGTCCAAATCGTACTTTTTTTCAAGCCCTTGTTTTGAGGCTTTTGTTCGGATTTCCTTTCTTTTTTGTTATTGTCGATTTGTTTGGCACTATCGGCAACGTCTTCAGACGACGTTCCTGAAGGATCGGAAGCGCGCTCCCGCGCCTTGTCGGGCGTTGAGATCGAATCTGACGATTTTTTGCCGCCTGACGGCTCGATTGGGATATTTTCGGGATTGTCCATAATATAAATCTATTGCTCCGTATAGCATTATATAACGAAATAATGGTGGTAATAAGCCCAGTAAACCTTGCGCCATCAGGTTCGGTAGGGTTTCCCTGCGCTCCACTCGTCGTCGCCGTCCGAGCAGTTTCCTTTTGAGGAGAGCAAAACGGGATTACTCCGCGTTTAACCGAATCGCCACTTAGTGCACACTATAATCCTCGGCTTAAAACAGTCTAGAAAATTTCTTTTACAGATTTGATACAATTTATCCTCTTTTGCAAAGAAGGTTTCATAGGCAAAGACGTCATCGGTTCGCGAATCTCAGACGTCCGGCACCCTAATTCACGCGACTTCACTCAAGGCAAGCTACTCTGCACACAGCTTTTGATTACCGCATTGCAGGTTTAATCCCATTCAGTAAAGTTTGCGAGTCAAACGCTTTCTCCACCGATATAGGTCTCCACGGTAGTTGGGTCGTCATCGATATGCCGTTACCGACCGCCCAAGAACCTTAACTCCCAGCATCAACCCACGTTTGGGCAACGTAAGCAAACACAAGAAACTTCATCGATATGCTCTTTAACGGTATTTTAACCCCGCCTTCGATTGTACCGCACCTGACTAGAATACTGCACCACCATTATTAAGTTTATATATATTATACTACTTTTGGGCGGAATATGCAAACGATTGCGCTCTTTATTCGTCAGACCTGTTCATCGTCGTTAAGACTGAGCCTGGAAAGATCTTTATTCAGCAGTTCCAGCTTGCCTTTACCTTCGTTTAACTGGTCTATACACTTTTTGCCCGCTTTTATGGCTTCGTCGTAAAGATTAAGCCCCTCTTCGATCCCGAGGTTTTCGTTTTCAAGTTTTTCCACCAGTTTTTGCAGTCTTTCGAAATCTTTTTCGAAACTCATTTCTCACCTCTGTTGTTGATTACGATATCGTCGACCGTCACCGTCAAATGCCCGAAAGAAGCGTACAGCCTGAGTTTGCCGCCGGGCGCGATGTCTTCGGGCGCGCAAACGGGTCTGCCGTCCGCTTCGGCGCGCATATATCCCGCTTTCAGCAGTTTGACGGGATTGAGTGCATTCAGCTTTGAAAGCTCGTTTTCCGTGAGACGGCTCTTGGAGTCGATAAGTTTGCCGGTTTTAAGTCTTGCTTCGGACAATAGCGCCGCAACCTCCGCACTCAGGCGCGAAATAGTTTTGGAGGAAGCGAAAGTTATCCTCCCCGTCAGTCCCAATATGTCGGCGCCGAGGCGCATTATACGGTTTTTGACGCTTTTGCCGGCATAAGATATATCCGAAACGATATCGCGTTTTAGCTGCTCCGCGTCGAAAGTGACCGCCTCGGCTGCCGCTGTGGGCGTGAGAGAACGCATATCCGCCGCAAAATCCGCCAGAGTAAAATCGGTTTCGTGCCCGACGGCCGAAATCACGAACGTATTCATTTCGTACAGCGCGCGAACGACCGTCTCGGAATTAAAAGGCATCAGATCCTCGTAGGAGCCGCCCCCTCTTGCAAGTATTACGGCGTCGAAACCGCCCAGATCGGCAAGCTTCAAGGCGTCTCTTATTTCGAATTCGGCGTTTTTGCCCTGGACGGAAGTGTCTATCAGAGTTATGTTGACGACTTTGTTGTATTTGCGTACCGTGCTGCAGATGTCCTTTATGACCGCGCCGCCTCGGCTGGTGACCACCGCAAGGTCGAACACGAAGCGCGGCATCGGCTTTTTGTGCGCTTCGCCGAAAAGCCCCTCTGCCTCAAGTTTCTTTCTTAGAGCTTCCAGCTCCAGAAAAAGTTTACCTCTGCCGAACGGCTCTATACGTTTGGCGACAAAACTCATTTTGCCCGTTTTCATGTAATAATCGGGCGTTCCAAACATTATTACGCGTTCGCCGGTCTCCGGAAGATAGGTTTTATCGACGCCGAAACAGCATACCTGTATGGCTGCACCCTCGTCTTTTAACGTACAGTAAAGATTACCTTTCACAACACTGACGCCGCTTACTTCGCCCATAAGATATATATCGTGAAGCAGCTCTTCTGCGTCGATGATCCGGTTCAGATAAAAATTCAGTTCGGATACGGTTATATAATTTCTGTTCTGCATTATCCTGCGGTAAGCTCTTTATATACCGAGCTTAAAATGCCGTTAACATAGGAATAAGACTTCTCGGTCGAATACGTCTTGACCAATTCGACGGCTTCGCTGATGGACACGCTGAGCGGAATGTCGTCCATATACTTCATCTCGTATGCGGCGATAAGCATCGCTGCCATGTCCGCCAAAAAGATCCTGTCCGACTTAAAATTGACCGCATAACGCGAAATGAGTTCTTTCAGTTCGTCGACATGTTCGATGACGCCGTGATATACCCTGCCGATATATTCGGCCTCGCTCCCCGGCATGTCGACCGCCGTCATAATTGCATAGGTTTTGGGATTCTCCTGACCCAGAAACAGAAATTCGAAAACTAATTTATATACGCTGTCGCGCGCTTTTTTACGGTTTTGCATGCCTACAGATTGATGTTGTCAACGGTGACGTTTACTTTTCTGACGCGGAATTTGGTAGCTTCCTCGACGTCGTTTTTGATGGTTTCCTGCAGCTGACATACAGTCTCGGGTATAGAATATCCGTAATCGACGTTTACGAAAATGTCTATGATGACCTCGTCGGTGCCGAGAATGTAAACGTGGCAGTTGGTATTCTTCAGATTCTTGATCCCGAAGCGGTACTTGGCGACGCCGTCCTGTTTGGTCACGCCCTCGACCTTGCGGAAGGACTCGTTGGCGACCGAAGCTATAAGCGTCGTGTATTGCTCTATTACCTGAGGCTTCATTTCTTCCATAGCGATATGATATCACAACATAAAAGCCGTTGCAATCGTTAGCGCATAAATTGAGCGCACGCGTGCGCAAAAAAAATGCCGCCCCGAGGGGCGGCGGTGCGGCCGTGAACGGTTATTCGGCTCTTTATACATAAGGGATTATCACCACGTTGGGAGCAGTATAATCGGTTTCGCTGACGATGATATCCAATATCTGAGCGGATTCTTCCAGCGTAAGCTCCTCGTCCATGACCACCACGTTGACGTTTTCGGTACTCATAGTTACCACACAATCCTTAAAGCCTTTGGCTTTTATGAGTCCTTCAAGTACCAATTCTGTTTCCATAGCTCCCGTAATAAGCAATTTTTGTTCCTCCGCGGATGCGATCGCAGATTCGGAAGAAGAAGCCGAGGCAATTATCTCGTCCAGATACTGCAGTTCCTGACTTCTGGTTTCTTCTCTGTCGGTACGGTAGGTCGAAAAGAAACTTTCGGCGGTTACCGTTCCGCCGTCGGTACCGGCGGATTGATCGGCTTGCTGTTTGACGTTGAGAAAATAGTTCAGACAGCCCGTTGCAACAAGTAACGCCACCATCGAAACGACGACGATTATTTTCTTCTTGTTGGCTTTGATGCTTTCTTTCAGCTTTGCTAGTTTATTTTTCATACTGCTCTCCTTGTTAGTATTTGTATCGTGTTAGGATTGATACCCAGAACGGTTTTTACCGCGTCTCTGAGCCTTAGCTGTACCTTGATATCCTTGGCGCCTTCCGCCACTACCAGCACTCCCACTATCTCGGGCATTTTTTCCCCCAATACCACAGCTTCCGAGCCCTGCATGACCGGAGAGGTCGTGGAAGTGACCGTTGTGATTTCCTGCCCGCCCGAAACCGTAGTCGTCGAATGTGTGTTTGTAGAAGTCGCGGTTATTTTGTTTTCGGTTGATGCGTACGTTATCATTACGTCAACCTCTCCCGCGCCGTCGATTTCGGACAGTATCGACTCAAGCCTCAGTTCCAGTTCGGTAGACGCGTCGCCCGACGTTTCGGCGGCTTTGTCGGCTTTTAAGGTACTTACGGTAGAGTATATTATTATGACTGCGGCAATTATGACGAGTCCGACGATAATTTCTATATTTTTTATTCCGCGGATCTTTTTTATCATTTCCTTCAATTTATCCATATTTTCTTCCCGTTATAAAAACTTTATTCGAGTCGACGTTAAGATATGACGCGGCGAACGCTTTAATTTCGGCATCGGTCGCAAGCACGTCGCCGGAGGCGCTTATGTCTATCACTGCCGCGGCGATCCCGCATTCGGAACCGTAGCCGGTAAGGTGAACGGATACTTCGGCATCATGTATATCCAAAAGTTCGAGTCTTTTTTTCAGGTTTTCGGCACCGAAACGCGCTTTGGAAACAGACGATTGATACAGGTATTCTTCGTCTACGTACTCGGCTACGAAGGAATCGGTATAATCCGCGTTTTTGATAAGCGCGGGAATCGGTGCAATCAGCACCGCGAAAACTATCAGGGCAGTGGCGCTTTTAACGAATTTGCGCGTATTGCCGTCGGCAATGACGATATCTGCTAGTGCGCTGACGGCGATCGCCGCGGTAACCGACATAACCCAACCGGTCAGATTCATACCACACCTACGTTGTATGCGCCGATGATTATCATCAGCATTACGAAAATCAGAAAACCTACGCCGGCAATCGCCGCTATAAGCAGGTTGAAATTTGACGCCGTATTATATATAAGTTCCGAAATCCTGGGGTCGCCTACCGGCTCGATTATTCCTGCCGCAAGCTTCAATACCGACGAAAACAGCACCAGTTTGACAATGGGCACGACGATTATCACGCTAAGCACGACAAAGACTCCCAGCCCCAAAGCGTTTTTGATAAGGACTCCGCTTGCCAGAACTATATCGAAGCCTTCGGACAGATACCCTCCCAGTATCGGCACATAGCTTGACAGCGCAAATTTGGCGCTTTTGACCGCTACCGTGTCTATACCCGCGCCCACAAGTCCCTGGATACCCGCAAACGTCGTTATCAGTCCGAACATTATACCCATGATCCAGCTTCCCGCAGACTTTACGGCTTTTGTCAGCTTGGAGAGTTTGACCGATTCGCTGAGGTTGCCTATTATCGTAAACACCACCGACGCAAAAAACATCGGCAGTATAAGCGATGAAATTACGTTAATTACGAGCCCGCTTATAAGCAGGGTGAACGGAGCCAGCATTTCGGCGCCGCCTGCTCCTCCCAATGCCGTCAGCAGTGTTGCGAATACCGGAGTCGTGTATTTTATCAACGCGCTCAGATCGCTTACGGCGTCGGTCACCGAACCGCTCAGCGACACAACGATTCCTGCCAGAGAAGCAACGATTCCAGCATAAATGGCAAAATAGACTACCTGCTTCGTTTCTTTTCTTTTAAAACCTGCCGTCAGCGCGTCCGACATTCCGCCGAGAACGGAAAGCACCACCAGCACCGCGACCGACGCCAGCGCGCCGACAATCCCTTGTTTGAAAGCGTCCCACGCAAGGTCGATGAACTCGTTGACGGACACCGTGGTCTCCCCGTTGATAACGCTTTTGACAAACTGTTTCAGCGAACCGAATCCGCCGACTTCTTTTACGGACTCCGAAAAATAGTTTTCAAGCTCTTCGTTTAAAAGAATATCCAGCTCCTTGTCTATTTCCTCATTGATATCCTTTTCGATCTCGTCCAGTTTGTCCTCCGTATCTGCGGCATAAGCCGCGTCGGGCGATATCGACAGCGCCGTCGCAACGAAAACAAGCGCCGCGCAGGAAAGGAAAAGTATTATTTTAAAATACTTCCGATAGTGTTTACCAGACCCGTAATGACGGGAAGTGCCAGAACCGCAATACATACTTTACCTCCGAACTCCACTTTTTTGGCTATGGAAGCGGAGCCGTAATCTTCCGCGATACCTGCGCTGAATTCCGTCAGATATCCGATGCCTATAATTTTCACTATCGTTTTTACCAATGCGTTATCTATATCCGCCAATGCAGTCAATTCACGAAAATTATCGATTATCATCGTAAATTCGTCCAAAAGCGAATAAATAATGACAATTCCCGTCACTATTCCGGCTATCGCCGCGAGAGAGGGTTTGACTTCGCGCAACACTCCGACCGTGATAAGTCCGACGAAAGCAATTAGTATTACCCTGACGATCGCCATGTTCAATACAGATTGAAAAGCGATTGTATGCTGCTGAACAAACCGCTCAACATTTCGATCACCATGACCAGAACGATGATCAGCGCCGTCAACGTCACAAACGTGGTAAGCTCGCGCTTATCGCTTTTTTCGAGGATCGAATTTATTACCGCGGCGAGAATACCTACGCCGGCTATTTTGAATATGGTTTCCAGTCCCGTCATATTGCCAATATCACCAAACCCACGCCCAGCAGAAACATCAGTTTTTTTATCAGCTCCCCTTTCTGTTTTTTTTCTTTTTCGGCTGTTTTTTCCATTTCTTCGGCAATTCCCAGAGAATATCTGAATAACGCGCCTTTGGAATGGTAGTCGCATTCGGAAAGCCCCTTCATAAACGCGTTCACGGCGTCCAGATCCGACTTTTTCAGCCTGTCGGACGTCAAAGCGGCTTCCCTGCCTTCGATCACGCCGCTTATAGCCCGGGCAAGCATGTCTTTAAACTCCGATTTACATTCGAAATTACCCATCAAAGCCGGCATATCGGTTTTTAAGAATTCCGTTTCACGCTCTGAATATCTAACGAATCCGAGGTAATCTCTAAGTATGTTCAGCCGCGATTTGTAATAGTTGTCCACCGCTATCCCTATATAAACGCATATCAGAAGCCCCACCGCGGCAAGTATTATTTTCAGCATTATAACCTTGTTACCGATTTTATGCTGCCCGCGCGCGGAATATGCGTCAGCACCACGGCGTAAGAGAATAGCTCCTTTATTTCGGGGCAGCGTTTCAAAGCGTTTTCGACGGAATCGGAGTGGATACTTGCGGCTATTTTGATACCGCCGGAAACCATTTCTTTTACTATAGGCATATCCACGGACGGAAAAAGCTCGTCCATTATTATGATCTCGGGGTTCATGGCGCGTATGGCGCCCTCGGCGGCAAGACGCTTCGGCGTGTTCACGATAAAGTCGGCGCGAGGCCCGAAACGCGCTCCGCCCGCAAAAAACTCTCCGCGCTCGTCGAGTATCAAGGTATCTCTGTTTTCGCTTAATATTCTCGCTATATCCCTTAAAAGCGTCGTTTTTCCGCCGTAAGGCGGAGAGATCACCAAAAGATTTTCAAACGGGTTGAGGATGTTAAGTATCCTGTCCGCGGCCCCGACGATCTCGTGCGGTATCCTTACGGTCAGGGACGTAAAATTCTTATAGGTTATTATTTTCCCCGATTCGACCACTCCTTCGCCCGCCACGCCTATCCTTACGCCTTTCGAATAATGAACGTATCCGTTTTTGAGTTCCTCCTGGTACGCGTAAAGGGACGACATCGTAGCGCGTTTCAAAACGGCGGCGACATCCTCGGAACTGCACCTGTACTCCGCGAATCTTCCGCCCGAGGCGTTTTTGACGAAGACCTTTTCGCCGCGTCTAAGCCTTATTTCGGTAACGGCGTTCAACGGCACCGCATTTACGACGGCGTCGTAAATTTGTTCTCCTAAAAGTTTAAGCACGCTAAAAGTGTATTCCGGTAATATTCCCTATTTGACAACGAACGTGAATAAATTATTTACAAAGCTAAAACGTCGCCGAGGCATACTCGTACCCGCTCTATAAAATTAAAAACCGACATTCGATGTCGGTTTTTAATTATCCGATACGCCTTACGTATCGCTTATCCCTTCCGTACCCGAATTAAATCCCTCACCATACCGGGAACGGGCAGGTTTTACGGATTACGGGTTTATCAGCTTCTACTCCATATTGCCGATGATTTTTTATAAAAATCTTACGTGTTGGCGACATGAAATCGTATTAAAATAAAATATCACTCATTCAATTCCTCTCCTAAGTATAATCCCGAATCACCGAACCGTCTATTTTTTCGCCGACTGTAAATCAAGTTATACTTGTTTAATATATTATACAAGCTACACTTGACTGTCAAGTTTAATTTTAATGAAATTACTATAATCTATTTATGATCGGAAAAAAACTTCAGTCGATTTTGATAGAAAAAAGTTTAACTCAGAAGCAGCTGGCACAAAAAATGTCGGTCACTCCCCAGGCTGTAAGTTTATGGATAAACGATTTCACCGATCCCGATCTGGAAAAATTTAAACTGCTGACAAAAGTTCTGGAAGTATCCGCGGACGAATTGCTTGAAGATTGATGCCTTGATCGGCTAGTAAAAAAGCGGCAGCATAAAGCTGCCGCTTCGATTTTATTAAATACCGGTTCAGGCTCTGGACATATACTCGCCGGTGCGGGTATCGACTCTTATCATTTCGCCCTCTTCTATAAACAGAGGAACCTGGATCGCGTAGCCGGTTTCAAGCGTAGCGCTCTTGGTTCCGGGCTGTGCGGTGGCGCCGGGAATGCCGGGATCGCATTGAACGACCTGAAGCACGACGAAGTTTTCGGGTTCAACCGAGAACGGACTGCCCTTATAAAAAGCGACGTCCACCAAACTGTCCTCTTTTATGAAATGAAGAGCTTCCTCGATAAGGCTGCGGTTCATGGGCAGCATATCGTAGGTTTCGTTATCCATGAAATAATACAGATCGCCGTCGGAATAGCTGTAGGTCATCTTCTTGCGCTCGATATAAGCCAGGTCGAACTTTTCACTCGGGTTGAAAGTACGTTCCAGAACGCTTCCGGTCATTACGTTACGCATCTTGACGCGAACGAACGCCGCGCCTTTTCCGGGCTTAACGTGCTGGAAATCCACAACCACCTGAACGGTGCCGTCGAGTTCGAAAGTATCGCCTTTTCTGAGATCGCCTGCCAGTCTGTTTGCCATAAAATTGCCTCCGCAAGTATTAATCTATAATATT
>CALVZV010000002.1 GCA_944372665.1 uncultured Clostridia bacterium | reverse complement strand
AAGAAATACGGACTTGTTTGGGAGCAACACGAGGAAAAAGTTGATGTAGCTATACAAACCAATATCCCCGTCTTTACCGAAGTTGCAGAAAAAGAGATATCGCTTGTATCTGATGGAAACTACAATTTCTTGCTTGAAGGCGATAATCTTCATAGCCTCTATCTCTTGGAAAAGACGCATAAAGGAGCGATCGACTTAATTTATATCGATCCTCCGTATAACACCGGACACGAAGATTTCATATACGATGATAACTATGTAGCAGAAGAAGATTCCTTCCGTCATTCTAAATGGCTTTCCTTTATGGAAAAACGTCTGCGAATTGCCAAAGAGCTACTTTCAGAAAAGGGGGTTATATTTATTCAAATCAGTGATATTGAAATGGCACAACTTAAGTGCCTTTGCGATGATATTTTTGATGAAAGTAACTTTTTGAATATCATAAGTGTCAATATGAAAAACATCGCTGGTGCTTCCGGTGGCGGTGAGGACAAGCGTTTTAAAAAGAACTGCGAATATATCTTTGTTTACGCCAAGTCCTATGATTTTATGCCGTTATTTAATGGGCCGTATGTTTACACCGAAATCTCCGATTTAATTCAAAGGTATATCGAAGAAGGGAAAAGTTGGAAATATACTACCGTTTTGCTTGATCCAGGTGAAAAAGAATATATTGGCTCTACTGTTGACGGAGATGGAAACGATATCAAGGTGTTCCTTCGCAAAAATCCCAAAATACTTTCTGTTAAACAGGTATCGGAAAACGAGGGTATTTCAGAAAAAGAAGCATATAAAAAATATGGTGTTAAGATTTTTCAGACTACCAATGCTCAAACTTCTATTAGAACTCGTGTAATGGATTTTAGAGTCGAAAAAGGCATAACTGACGATTTATTATCCATTGAATACGTACCGAAAACTGGAAAAAATAAAGGACACATTTATGAACAATTTTATAAAGGCGATAAATGTAGATTGTTTGTTTGGTTAAAAGATACATCAGAGGAAATTGATGGCGAGTTATATAAAAGAGATTTGCAAGGCACATATTGGGATATGAATGGTGCAATGAAAAATGTTACTAAAGAAGGTGCGGTTGAATTTTCTAACGGTAAAAAGCCCGTAGATCTGCTTAAACAAATTATAAGCCTTTATCCTGAAAAAGATATAACCGTATTGGATTTTTTTGCAGGAAGCGCAACCACGGGACACGCTGTTGTCGCTTTAAATGCAGAAGACGGCGGAACTCGCAAATTCATTTTATGTACGAATAATGAGAATAATATTTGCGAAGAAAAAACCTATCCAAGATTAAGGAATGTTGCACATGGCTATGGGAAATATGCTGCAATTCCGTTTAATTTGAAATACTATAAAACCGATTTTGTATCTCGCAAAGAGGAATATTTATCCGATGCTCTTTTGAAACACATGACGGAAATGATTCAGCTTGAGCATGGCGTTAAGATCGACGGCAGTAATTACATAATGGTAATGAGCGATGAGGAAGTGGACGAGCTTCAGGCAAATTGGGAGAATTATTCTGATGTCAAAGCTCTATACGTTTCTAAAAATGTTCTTTTCACAACCGAGCAATGCGACTTGTTTGCTAATACGGATATTTATATTATCCCCGACTATTACTTTAATTTTGAACTCAAGGAGGTGGGCGAATCATGGTAGGAGGAATTGCAATCAATTTGTTTGATTTTCAAGAGAAAGCTGTACTCAAACTCATAGATCTCGTTGCTGATAGTAATAGTAAGCAAACGATTATTGTTAAATCTCCCACGGGTTCAGGTAAAACAATTATCCTTATTGATTTTGTCGAGGAATATCTCACCAAGATTAACAGCAACGCTGCTTTTATTTGGCTCTGTCCGGGCAAAGGTGATCTAGAAGAACAAAGCCGTAAAAAAATGCGTAAGTATGCTCCGCACCGTCATACACAAAATCTTTTTGACGCTTTGCAAGGCGGCTTTCCGGCAGAAAGTACTACCTTCATCAATTGGGAGTTGGTGACCAAGAAAGACAATACCGCTTTGCGAGACGGCGAAAAGAAAAATTTATTCGACCGCATTGCCGAAGCTCATCGTAATAATATCGAATTTATTGTTATCATAGATGAGGAGCATTCTAATAATACCGCGAAGGCAAAAACTATTATTGATGCTTTTTCTTCAAAAAACATTATTCGTGTAAGCGCTACCGCTATCGAGAATAAACGCTTTGAGTATTTTGAAATCGACGAGGTCGATGTCATTAACGCAGGACTTATTACAAAAGCTCTTTATGTAAACGAAGGTATTACGGAAGGTATGGAGGTTGGCGACGATTACGACTGTCTACTTGATCTTGCTGATGAAAAACGCAAGAATATCGCAAGCCATTATACTGCACTCGGCAAAAATATCCGTCCCCTCGTTTTAATTCAATTCCCGAACGCACAGCCTGAAACTATTGTTGCAGTTGAGAAAAAGTTGGAATCTATGGGGTATACATACGGCAATGGTATGGTTTCTAAGTGGATGAGTGAAGACAAAAAAGATTTGCCGGATAATTTGACCGAAAACGATGCTACGCCCATATTCCTACTTATGAAACAAGCAATCAGCACTGGTTGGGATTGTCCGCGAGCAAAAATTCTCGTCAAACTTCGTGAAGGCATGAGCGAGAGTTTTGAAATTCAAACGATTGGTCGTATTCGCAGAATGCCCGAAGCAAAGCATTATGACGATGATTTGCTTGATTTTTGCTATGTTTATACTTTTGACGAAAAGTACAAAGCAGGTCTGCTTGCAAGTATTGACAAGGCATATGAAACTCGCCGTTTGTTCTTGAAGGAAAAATGCAAAACCTTTACACTTGAAAAGCAAATGCGCGACCTCGACTTTGGAGGTCTTGGCGAGCGTGAGGTTTTGAATAAACTCTACGATAGTCTTGTTGAAAAATATCACCTTGGTCACGATAAGAAGCAAAATCGAATGTTGCTTGCCGATGCCGGGTATATCTTTGGTGCGTTTGTTCATGGACAAGCTCTTGAAGGGCAGTTTGTTCGCACCACCTCTCTTGCTGAAAGCGACAATTATCGTTCAATTCATAAGGCGGTAGATACTCATAAACATGGTATTTATCTACTGCATAGTGTTGATGGAATAAAGACTGCTATCGGTATGCAGACGGCAAAAGTAAAGACTATTTTGGAACGTCTTTTCCGCAAAAGCGGTAATATGTCTAAAAACATCATTGCTTTGGAAACCAGAGAGTTCTATGCTTTTGTTATCAATAATCAGCATAAATTAAAGCAAGATTTCCGTGCTGTAACCACCGGTATGGCGGAACAAATGAGTTTTGTCTTGAAGCCCAAAACCACTGTATTTCATATTCCCGAACAGGATTTTTTCAAATATGATCCTAACGTGAAAAACGAGGTTGAATATCTTTCAAACGCTTATTACGACTACACTTCGGGCTTCGCTACAAGCGTTGTTCGCAGCACCTCGGAAATGCTTTTTGAACAGCATTGCGAAAAGCGTGAGGATATTGAATGGGTTTATAAAAACGGCGATTCTGGACAACAGTATTTTTCAATTGTCTATATAGACGGGCTTCGTCATCAATGGTTATTCTATGCCGACTACATCGTTAAGAAGAAGGACGGCACTGTTTGGATTATAGAAACCAAGGGCGGCGAAAGCAAAGGCAAGAATAAAAATATCGACGATCAGATAGAAAACAAATTTAACGCTTTTAAGGACTATGCTGCACAGCAAGGCATTCAATGGGGATTTGTGCGTGATAAAGATAATCAGTTATATATCAATAACACCAGGTTTTCTATTGATATGGCTGACGATGCTTGGCAACCGCTTGAAGAGGTGTTTTAATACTTTACAACAATTGAGGTGACTATTATAAAAACGAAAACTAAACGTGAAATCGCGTTAGAATTAAAGCCAATACAATCAATGCTAAATTCATTAGGCAAGTTACTGTTGCCTGTTTTATGGGAAGCCAAAGATGTTTTTTCTTCTCTATATTCAGCACAAAAAGAAATTGATTTTCAAGATTTCATAGAAGGCATTGCTATTGATTTTAGCTATAACAGCTTAAATGAAAAGGACGTTAAACAACTAACTAAAAGAGTTTCTAATAGTAAAAACCATCAATATATGTCTAACATTTTAGATTCCGTATTTTTTTCTAAAAGTAAATTTTCACGTACAATTTTAGGATTGATAACTGGAAAATTTCTTCGGGATGACTCTTTGGATTACGAGGATTTGGTTTTATGTTGTGCATTGAAAGATACTTTTGATGATGACTTGAATGCTTTTTGGCGTTTTTATGGTGTTCATAAATTAAAAACAAATGTAGGTGATAAAACAACCTTTTTAAATGAATATACAGAAAAAGATAGGCTTATTGTCGAGAAGCTTCAAAACAACGGCATATTAGGTCGCGATTTGGTTGAGGGTAGACTTGCAGGGGTTATAACTCCGTTAAGATATGAAATAACCAGCGTATCTGTAAGATTGAAAGCTTATATGGATTCTATTCAATCTCTATTTGTAAAAGTAAAAAAGTGAGGTGTTTTATGAGACAAAAGCCTGATGATTATTATTTTGATGGAATAGTTGAAATGGCTCGCTTTGGCACGAATACATTTATGAAAAACCATATGACTAAAGAGCAACATCAACGGTATACGGAGCTTTTAAAGTCACAATATGAGCCAAAGAAAAAAGAAATAGATAACCTAATTACTGCGATCAAAGAAAAGGTTGTAAAATGCAATCCCCTACAACTTCTTTCTTTTTCTTCTGATATGTTTTTGTTGAATGATATTGGAATCAGTTCGGAAATACAAGCATCGCATGATTCAATTCTAACATCTCGCATGACCGAGTATATTCAAAGCATATTGGTTTCTGCAGAAAACAAATATGTTTTTAGTGAAGAGGATCAGAGCGTTCTTTTTTTCAAGATTCAAGCGGATATTAAAATGCTGTACATGCTTATCAATGAGTTCTATTTTTCGTGGGGAACTTGTCTTTACGATAAATATCCAGAATATGATGATTTAACGATAAGAGAGATTGTGGAATCACAACTTTTATACTTTGTGCGTGGTCATAGATATCAAGTGTATGAATTTGAATATTTTGATAAATTACTAACAACTCATAACGATATATTTTTGGCGTTGTATGGGATGACAGCAAATGATGTTGTTATAGGAATAAAAAAATTGCAGTTTGCATTATCGCAAGGGAAATTTGAAGCCATAAATGATTTAGGGAAATTATTTGATTCCATTGACGAGGAAAATATAGATTTTACAGATCCTTCTTTTTTGGAAATAAGAAATAATTTTATCGAAAAAGTTATAGGCACAAAACTGCGCGATGTTGTAGAAGTAACTGGTTGGCCAGAATCGTTTGTTAGTTCTTTGTCATATGGCTTTAATGAAGATACTTGTTTTTGGGCTCATTCTGAATTTGCAGGTTGGCCTATAGTTGATTTACCTATACAAAAAAGGCCTTTTATAAAAATTGACAATAGATATTACTGCTTTGATTATTATACATTCGTTGATAATTTCTATAGGGTAATACAAAAAAATATTCAAAGATCAAATCCCGAATATAAATGGGCAGACAAGCAAAAAGAAGCAAGCGAAAATATGGTTGCTGATATGTTTGCACAAATATTGCCAGGTTGTAAAATTTATACTGACAACTATTATCCACAAAACAGTTCTTTGAAAAATCCTGCGGAAAATGATATTATCATTGTTTACAATGATGTAATGTTGATAGTTGAGGTCAAAGCAGGCTCATTTGTATACACACCTCCTTTTACTGATTTTGAAAATCATATTAAATCATATAAAAATCTTATCGAAAAGGCAGATCATCAATGCAAGCGCACTTATGATTATTTGATTTCTGAAAACAATCCGTCCCTTTATAACAAAGACAAATCGTATAAAGCAAGCATTGATATGAACAAAATTAGGGATACTTATATGCTATCCGTAACCATAGATAACATTAACGAGTTTGCGGCTCGTGCAGAAAAGCTAAGCTTCTTGAAATTAAAATGCAATGCAATAAGCATTTCTGTAGACGATCTGATGGTATATCGAGATTATTTCGATTCGTCATTATTATTTTTACATTTTCTAAAACAAAGACGACAAGCTACACAAGTTCCCATATTAGCCCCTAATGATGAATTAGATCATTTAGGCCTGTATATTAAGTATAACTGCTATTATATGCAATTTGATGATACACCAAAAAAGGCCTCTTTGCATTTGGTTGGTTTTCGTGAAGATCTTGACAAATATTTTTCTGCATTATATCATCCAGCCTTGAAACCCCAAAAACCACAAATAGAAATTCCTGATTTTTATAAAAAGATACTTTATTATCTTGCTAATAGCTCAATTCATAACAAGGTAGAGATATCCAATTACTTATTGGATTTTGATACATCTGCAAAAGAAGAATTATGCGAAAAGATAGAAACTACATTTTACCGGCAAAGAGATATAAAAGGAATATCTGTTATAAACACCTCTGGCACCGGCGACTGTTTACGATATACTTGCTTTGTAAATCAACCCTCAATAGACTTGATGTCGGATGATGAAAAACGGGAGTATGTTCTCTCGACTATGTTGTGGAATCAAGAAACTGAACGAGTTATGCTTGAATTTTCATTCGATGCAACTTTCAATTTTCAAAGTATAAATTTCCAACGTTACCATTTGACGGATATAAAAGAAGAGGAAAAGGATTATTTATATGAAAAAGGAAAACAACGAGCAACACGCCTTTTGGAAAGACATAAAATGGTGATAAACAAAAAAATAGGACGCAATGATCCTTGCCCTTGCGGTAGCGGTAAGAAGTATAAAAAATGTTGTGGCAGCAATAAAAACTAAATGAAAATGTCACGGATTCAAAACGAAACAGCGACATTTTTTATTTCTACTTGGTTAATTTGATTCCTTTGTTAAGAGTATCAAGAGTTGTGAGAGAGTTTTTTATTAACGTTCGAAAGTGCAATTCTATAAATTTTGACAGTGTCAAAAAAGTGTGTAGGTTTTTCTAATTAAGTTAAATTTTCGTATTTTTGAATTATGTCTTGGAACTTAGGATTTACGGCAAGCTGGTTTCTCACCATAGCTCAATTCTGAGTACAATTATTTCATCAACAATATATCGAAACGGTCCCTAAAGTTTAGATGTCGTTTTTCGTTAAATCCAGACTGCTTTTCTTATTTTGTATTATGTCCATTTTTATTATTCTACCCTTCGAGCATACTCTCGAGAATAATGGCTTTGGCGAATCTGGAATATATTCCGTTGCCGATATAACTTTTACTCCGTTGTCTTTTAGCGTTTTCTTGTGTTCCGCTAGCCATTTCGTACTTGTTACGACTGAATTTGTCTAATTTGTAAATGAATGTTAATTCCCCCTTTGCCGATAACGGCGTTGATTGCTTGAAAAATATAAATTATGATTTAATCAACGATGATTATTGGAGACAATCATTTTTAATGATTGGCATTAAAATTTGCAAAAAATCCATTTTTGTGTTAAAATAATTTTAAATAGAAATTATAAAGGTGACATAAAATGTATTCAGATAGAAAAAAATTATATAAATCCATTTATAATATTAGGAAAAGACCGTTGATTGTATATGTAACATCAATACGACCTAAATTGAGCTGCCAAATGGCTGGTGACTCAATTGCTCCAATAATCGAACAAATAAATAACATTCCAATAAAATCTAAAGAAATTGATTTCTTAATTATTAGCAACGGAGGAGACCCTATTACCTCTTTAAGAATAATAGGATTACTCCGTGAAAGGTTTGAGCATATTTCCGTGCTTCTTCCTTATGTTGCCTATAGTGCTGCTACTATTTTGTCACTCGGCGCAGATGAAATTATTATGCATCCATTTTCTAATTTAGGACCTGTTGATCCACAATTAACTGTTACTAGGCAAAATGGACATGGTCAACAAGAGCAATTGCAATTTAGTTCGGAAGACTTACGCAACTTTATTGATTTTATAAAAAGCGATGTTGGCATCTCAGATCAACAGCATTTAATTTCTGCAATTTCTCCACTCATAAATGATGTAGGGTCATTGCCAATTGGTAGTGCTAAAAGAGGGCAGCAACTTTCGCTTACGTTAAGTGAAAAGATGCTGAGTACCCATATACAGGATAAAAACAAAGCGAAAGCAATATCTAAAGCATTAAACACTTCGTATTATCATCATGGGTATGCTGTAAGTAGAAAAGAAGCCTTTGATATGGGACTTAATATTGTTTATCCCGATAAAAAACTTGAGGATTTGATGTGGAAAATCTGGTTGGATATTTCTGCTGAAATGAAATGTGAAAATACATTTGATGTTATAAAAGAAATTATGGAAGATCCACAAGCAAGTGCAATGATTAATCAAATTCCTGTTGTTAACTTGCCTGCAGGAACGCCACCTCATATAGCGCAACAAATAATAGTAAATCATGCAAATAATGTACCTGTTACAACTAGGTCCGCTTTAAAGAAAAAGGCATTCATGGCTTCAGTAGAAAGCACGTATTTTGCCAAATCTGTATATAATAATATTGATATACTGTTTTGGCGTAACCCTGATATGAGTCTTGCAGCAAACTTAACATTAAGCTCTTCAGGTTGGATAGATTATAGTGAGGTATAATATGGAAAACTTAAATAAAAAGATCCCTTATGTAACAAGTATTGATTATGTCGGCCCTTATAAAATAACATCGACTGGAGCATCAAGTAGTAATCGCACAATTACGCTTTCGCAAAGCGATGTAAATTTAGTTCGTCTTACTAATGAAACATCTATAAATGAAGTAATTAAACCACAATTTAAATCAGAAAAATAGATTGTAATATCTAGAATTTATACAGCAAGCATGGCGAGAAATAGAGATATATTCGATTTACGTTACACACGCTCCGCCATTAGCGAATAATACGAACTTTGGAAACGGGTTCGTATTATTTTTGCCGTCGTTCACTTAGGTATTATCGTTGAACGGAAATGAATCTCTCGGATTTAGCCGTTTCGGAAGACTTAGTTTAGTACGTATTTTGTAAAAGTCAATGCGAAAAATATCGCTTCCTATCGTTTGACGATGCTTTGCAGCTTTTATTAAAACAAGATCAGGCTCTCCGTCGGAATAGTTCTTTTCCGGTTTCACGCCCCGCCTCGAAAAAGGAAATCATTTTTCCCCTCGCAATCCAATGCTATCTTCATTACTCCGTCGCTGCGCGAAGCGAACAGTTCATAAGCAGCCGATGCTTCTGACAGCGGAAAAGTATGCGTTATCAACGCCGATACGTCGAGTTTGCCTGCGGATATGAGTTCCAGTATCTCTTTTGCGTCCGATCCGTCCACGCCGCCCGTTTTGAATGTCAGATTCTTGCCGTACATTTCCGGTAACGGCAAAACCTGAGGCGCGTCGTACATGGCGACGATCGAGACCACCGCGTTCGGCCGCGCCGCCTCCCAGGCAAGACGGAAGGATTTGTCGGTGCCTGCCGCTTCTATCACGATGTCAGCACCTTTTAACGGGCATTCCGCCCGCAAACGCTCCTCAACCTCATCCGACCTAAGCGCCGCGATTCCGGGATAATGTTCCTTGACGAAACCGAGTCGGCTTTCGTCGACATCGCAAATATACACGCGGCGCGGTTCCTTAAGCAGTGCCGACAGCGCACAGCACACGCCGGTCGGACCTGCCCCTATCACCAGCACGCTGTCGTCCTTTTTTATCTCGGAGATTTTCGCCGCCCAAAATCCCGTAGCCAGAATATCGCCCGCAAGCAGAGCCTGTCGGTCGCTTACGTTTTCGGGGATAACGGTGAGCGCGGTGTCGGCAAAAGGTACGCGTACGTACTCCGCCTGCATTCCGTCGATGCGGCAGCCCAAAGCCCAGCCCCCGAAAGGAGATATGCAGTTATTGACGTAGCCCCTGCGGCAGTACCAGCATTCGCCGCAGAAGGTTTCGACGTTGACCGACACCCTGTCGCCTTTTTTGACGTTTTTAACATCGGCGCCCGTTTCGGCGACGATACCTACGGCTTCGTGACCAACCGTGATCCCCGGTACGGCGCGTCCGACGCTGCCGTGCATGATGTGCAGATCGCTTGTGCAGATGCTGCTCAAAGTAATCTTAACCAGCGCGTCAGTATCGCGCTTCAACTCAGGCATCGGTTTTTCCGTCAGCCTGAAATCGTCTTTTCCGAAATATGTGTAAGTTAGCATACAACCTCCGGCGCAGTATGCGAAATCGGTTCTCCGAAATAACCGCTGCGCATAAAGCGCAATCCGAAGTATATTCACCGAATCGCCGCAAGCGGTCGAACACCTCGGCATTATGGCGACAAGTTAATTGTAATAATGAGACTACTTATTTCAGGTATCCGTTTCTATGATTACGGTTTCCGTATTTTCGGATTCTGCGTGTCTTCTACGCTTTCTCCTGGCACGTCTTTTCCCTAAATCGGAGCTGTTGACCCTCAATATCTTTTTCGGTTGGGCTGCCAGCGGAAGCACCCTTGCCATCATGCCGTTGAGATCGACTATAAGTAGTTTCCCCCTCAGTCCGGGCCGCCCGAGCAGCACCTTGACCGCCTCCGCAGCCTGGTTGCAGCCGATGACTCCGGCAGCAAAACAGACGACGCTAGGCTTTGTCTCCTCGCGGGCGTTGCCGAATATCTTTTTTAACGTATCGTCGCCGGGAAATATCGTGGAAACGTGTCCGTGCCAATGGCTGACACCGCCAGTTACCATGGGGATGCCGGCTTTTTTACAGGCGTGCTGAAGATCGTAGCGCGCACGCATATTGTCCAGCGCGTCCACCACCACGTCCGCGCCTTCGATGAGCGTAAGCGCGTTCAGCGGCGTTATGCGCTCGGCATACGCGACCACTTCGCAGCGGTCGTCTTCCCTGAACAGCTCGGCTATGCCTTCGGCTTTGTTCTTGCCCATGGTCCTGCCTATGCAGAACACCTGACGGTTATAGTTCGAGTCGCAGAATTCGTCGAAATCGCACAATATGAGTTTGCCTATCCCTATCCTACTGAGCATTTCCGCCACAAAACCGCCCAGACCGCCGCATCCGGCAACGAACACCGTCTTTTGCGAAAGAAGGTTCTGTTCCTCGAAAGTTATGGCGCCGATATTCCTTTTTAATCTTTCGTCCATTTTTCCCTCAACACGCGGCAGTAAAAACATCCGCTCCGGATTATATTGTATGTCCGAACGCGCGTTTTGTCAATACGCATCCGCAGCCGTACGTGCGTGTCTAATTGAGTATTGAACAAATCGCGCGATTGTGCTAAAATGTGGGTACGGAATTTTTTTGAGCGGTTTTCCGCTTAACGGAGGCGTTATGGCAACTTCATACGGCGCTTATGCGGGGAAAGTATTGAAAATAGACCTTACTACGCAAAAGGTCGGAGAATATCCGGTAAACGACGGCGACCTGAAGCTTTTCCTGGGCGGAAAGATACTTGCCGCCAGAATCCTGAACGATTTTATAAAAGGTCCTCTGGACCCTCTCGGCGAAGAAAACGTCCTGGTCGTATCGTCGTGTCCTCTGAACGCAACGGGCTGTCCTTCCTCTTCGCGGTTCAACGTCAGCTCGGTTTCCCCTCTGACGGGGCTGCTGACCAGCAGCAACTGCGGCGGAAGTTTCGGCTGTACGCTGAAACGCGCCGGTATAGACGCGCTGGTAATTACGGGAAAAAGTCCGTCGTTTGTATATCTGGACATCGCTAACGGCGCCGTGACGTTTAAAGACGCGGAATTCCTGCGCGGCAAGACCACGACGGATACCCAGACGGAGATCGGCGGGAAAAGCAGTAAACTCGTCATAGGTCCCGCGGGTGAAAATCTGGTCAGATATGCGTGCGCGGTCAGCGACGAACGCGCTGCGGGGCGCGGCGGGATCGGCGCCGTAATGGGCTCTAAAAACCTTAAAGCCATAGCGGTAACGGGTACTTTAAACCCCGCCGTACGCGACCCCGAAGCGCTGAACAGAATCAAGAAAAAATGGACAAAGCGCCTTAAAACGCATCCTTTAACGGGCGAACAGCTGCCAAGACTGGGAACTGCCGCGCTGATAGCCAGCATGCAGCAAAAAAGGCTGCTCGCCACCAAAAACTTCTCGGACGGGCGCTACGAAAAGTACGCCTCGATAACCGGCGAAGAAATGGCGGAAAAATTCCTGGTGCGGAACAAAGGCTGCATCTCATGCCCTATCCGTTGCGCGCGCGTCGTGGAGGTGGAAGGAAAACTCGTCAAAGGTCCCGAGGTCGAGATCATGGGACTAATGGGCGCGAACATCCTTAACGACGACCTCGGACAGATAATAAAGTGGAATTACGAAATGGACGAACTCGGAATGGACACGATATCCGCTTCGGGTACTATAGCTTTCGCTATGGAGCTTAACGAAAAAGGTCTGTGGAAGTGCGGACTTGAATTCGGAAAAACGGACAATATCTCCGAAATTCTGAAAGAAATTGCCTTCCGCTCCGGCGAAACGGGCAACAAGCTTGCCGAAGGCGCAAAAAGGCTTTCCGAAGAATTCGGCGGCGAGGAATTCTGCATACAGGTAAAGGGAATGGAGCTTTCCGCATACGAACCGCGCGGCGCCGTAGGTCAGGGACTTGGATACTCGGTGGCGAACCGCGGCGGCTGTCACCTGAACGCCGGCTACGAAGTTGTGGTAGAAGGTCTGGGACTTACCATAGACCCCTACACCGTCCACGGCAAGGCGGAGATCGCCGTGATGTTCCAAAACCTGATGGAAGCGGTCAGCGCGGGCGGCAACTGTCTGTTCACCACTTATGCGTTCTTCCCTTTCTTCCTGTTCAAACGTCCCAACAGTCTGCTTTCCAAGACCGTAAACAAGCTGCTCCCCTATCTCGGAGGTCCGCTGCATATCATTAACAAATACCCGCATCTGGCGCACATACATCTTACGAGTATGCTTCCGCACACGAAAGCGTTGCAGGCGGCAACGGGCATGAAGATCACTATGGGCGGTCTGATGCGTATCGGCGCCAGAGGCTTTAACCTGGAACGAATGATAAACTCCAGGATCGGCATTTCCGCCAAAGACGACAAGCTGCCCAAGCGCCTTACCGACTGCGAACAGGTCCCCGGCGATCCCAGGACAAAAGTGCCTCAGGCAAAGCTGAAAAAGAATTTCTATTTCGCGCGCGGCTGGGACGAAAACGGTATGGTAAAGCCCAAAACCGCAAAATATTATGGGTTGAACGCTCTGGACGATATCGGTCAGCGTCCCGCGCCCGAGGCGGCAAACGTAAAGGGTCGATAATGGTCACGGTGGAATTTTTCGGTCTTTACCGACTGAATTACCATATGAAAAGCCTGGAGGTGGAGGCGTCCACCGTCAAAGAGCTGTTCAAAAAGATATACGAGATCAACCCTTTTTATACGGTAAAAGAACTTAAGCACTCGATAGTTATAGTAAACGACGTCAATTTCAACGACCTCAAAAAATACAGGACGCCGTTAAAAGACGGCGACCGCGTGCTGATAATGAGCCCCGCTTCTGGAGGATGATATATGTACTCTGCCGCAATTTTAACAATGTCGGACGCATGCTTTAATTCTTTGCGCGAAGACAAAGCCACGCCGGCGGTTCGCGAACTGCTTGAAAGCCGCGGGTTCTCGGTCATGGAAACCCTTTTGCTTCCCGACGATAAGGACTCGATAACGGAGTCGCTCAGGTCGCTCGCCGCAAAAGGCTACGACCTTATCGTCACGACCGGCGGCACGGGTTTTTCGCCGCGCGACGTAACCCCCGAAGCCACTCTCGCACTCGGCGGCAGACTTGCCTGCGGCGTATGCGAAGCCATGCGCATGAATTCGATGCGCTACACTCCGCGCGCCATGCTCAGCCGCGGGGTTTGCGTGATAGTCGATAAAAGCGTGATAATAAATCTGCCCGGCTCGCCTAAAGCGTGCGCGGAAAATCTGGAATTCGTAATCGAACCCTTAAAACACGGCATCGACGCGCTTAACGGCGCCGTCACGGAGTGCGCCAGAAAATGAACGTAATTCCCTATTCCCTCGCCGTCAAGAAACTGACCGAAGCATTCGGAAAAATACTCGTAACGGAGACCGTCCCCGTATCTCGCGCTTCGGCAAGAACGGCGGCTTGCGACGTTTTTTCTCCCGAGGACTTTCCCCCGTTCAGCCGTTCCACCGTGGACGGATACGCCCATTCCCATAAAGATTCTTCGGCGGCTTCCGCCGCCGTACCGTCGGTATTAAGCCTGAAAGGCGAGGTCGGGATGGGCGAATACGTCAAAGCGCGCATAAACAGCGGAGAATGTTTTTACGTTCCGACCGGCGCTATGCTTCCCGAGGGTGCGGACGCCGTTACGATGATAGAAAACGCCGAAGTATCGAACGGTGAGGTATACCTTTCCTCAAGCCTGCACCGCGGCGAAAACGTCGTCTTTAAAGGCGCGGATATACGTATCGGAGAAACGGTGATACGCCGGGGCGAACGCCTGACAAGTCCAAAGATCGGCTTGATGTGCTCGCTCGGAATCGCTTTCGTCAAGGTATACAAAAAGCTTTCGTTCTACGTCGTCTCGACGGGCGACGAACTCGTTCCCTCCGACGCAGAATGTCCGATAGGTAAAATCAGGGATACCAATACCTCGGTTTTAATAGCCGAATTATCAGAAATGGGAAACGTGGTCGGAGCATTGACGATAAACGACGATTACGGAAAATTATCGGAGACAGTTCGCAAAGGGCTGTCCGAGGCGGACGTCGTGATACTCAGCGGCGGCAGCTCGGTAGGCAAAGCCGACTATACCGCAAAACTCTTTTCCGAATACGGAACGCCTCTGTTCGGCGGCGTCGCTATAAAACCCGGCAAGCCAACGCTTGCAGCCGAGGCGGACAAAAAACTTCTGATAGGACTTCCCGGGCATCCGATGGCGGCGTTCACCTCGTTCAGGCTGATCGTACTGCGCGCGTTGCTGAACGCGTGCGGTTCCGACATTGAGCCGCCCGTGGTATGCCGCGCCGCGAAAAATTTCCCCGGAGGCAGAGGAAGAAGCGCCGTCATACCCGTAAAACTCGTCAACAAAGTCGAATTTACCGCGGCGGAACCACTTTTCTATAAATCGGGAATGCTGTCCGTGATATCGTCCGCGGACGGATTCGCGCTCCTTCCCGATCACGTCGAAGGCGTTTCCGCGGGCGCGCCGCTGGAGGTTTACAGATTATGAGAAACGCATACATACCCAACAATCCGATTGAAAAAATCGACGGATACCTCGCGCTTTTCGAAAACAAAAACGCGGGCGTCGAAACCGTTCCCACCGAACAGTCTTTGGGACGAGTGCTCGCCGTGGCGGTCTACGCAAAGCTCTGCGACCCCGTTTACAACGCCGCAGCCATGGACGGCATCGCGGTCTCGTGCGAAAAAACCGTTTCCGCAAGCGAAAAATCTCCTCTCGTCCTGAAAGAAAACGAGGACTTTATATATGTAAATACCGGAAACCCCGTGCCCTCGCGTTTCGACGCAGTAATAATGATAGAGGACGTCATCGATTCCGGCGACGGAACGGTCGAAATAATCGCTCCCGCAAGTTCGTGGCAGCACGTCCGCGTCAAGGGCGAAAGCATTGTCGCTGGCGAAATGATACTCCCCTCCCGCCGCAGAATACGCGCCGAGGACCTCGCCGCGATATACGCCGGCGGAAACACCGAAGTCGAGGTCTTCCGACGCCCCGTTACGGGCGTTATCACCACGGGCGACGAGATGGTTTCACGCCCGGAGGACGTGAAGGAAGGAAAGCTTCTGGAAAGCAACTCCAAACTGTTTTCCGCGCTTATAACGGAATACGGCGGAATTCCTAAAGTGTATCCCACCGTGAGCGACGAGCCTGAAAAGCTGAAAACGGCGTTGGATTTTGCCGTAAACGAATGCGATATCGTAATAGTCAACGCAGGCAGTTCCGCAGGCACAAAGGACTATGCCCGGGAAACCATAGCGTCTCTCGGCGAAGTATATCTGCACGGACTCGCCGCAAAACCCGGCAAACCCACCATTCTCGGCACGGTCCGCGGAAAACCCGTTATCGGTATTCCGGGCTATCCCGTGTCCGCTTACGTTTCTTTCGGTCTGTGCGCGGGCGCGGTGATAAACACGCTATCGGGCAACGCCGCCGCCCGAGATATACAATCGGTCAAAGCCAGGCTGACCAGAAACGTGGTCAGTTCCCTGAAAAACACCGAATTCGTGCGTGTTTCTCTCGGAAAAGTGGGCGACAGTCTCGTTGCGACTCCCTTGGAACGCGGAGCGGCGCAGATAATGAGCCTCGTTAAAGCCGACGGAATACTCACCGTGGACAGATATTCCGAGGGAATAGCGGCGGGCAGCGAAGTCGAAGTTTCCCTCAGAAAGCCATTAAGCCTTATCGAAAAAAATCTTGTGGTAATCGGAAGCAACGACCTCGTTATAGACGTTATCGGCGAACACGTTCCGCTGACCTCGGCGCACGTCGGCAGCACGGGCGGCGTGCTCGCGATGCAAAAAGGCGAATGTCATATCGCTCCGATACACCTGTTGGATCCCGAGACGGGTACTTACAACGTTGCCGCCGTCCGCAAATATTTCCCGAACGAAAAAATGGCTCTTATCAAGGGTGTCGGACGCACCCAGGGACTGATGCTTCCCAAAGGCAACCCTCTCGGCGTAACTTCGTTCGAGGACGCCGTAAAGCGCAGGCTGAGATTTGCAAACCGCCAGCGCGGCGCGGGTACGCGCATACTGACAGACTATCTCTTACGGGAGCTTGGCGCCGACGGGAGTGCGCTTAAAGGATACGACAAAGAGTTTTCCACTCATCTTGCCGTTGGCATGGCTGTGGAGAGCGGTGCCGCCGACTTCGGTATGGGTGTGGGCAGCGCCGCAAACATACTGGGGCTCGATTTCATTCCCGTCTACGACGAGGACTACGATTTTTTAATACGCGAGGCTTCCCTGTCGGACGAACGTGTCCGCGCGTTTATGGATTATATATCGGGCGAGGATTTCCTAAGACGTCTGACAGCCTTCGGCGACTATACCTCGCCCCATACGGGAGAGATCGTAAAGTGTTAGACGGTTGCGGCAGAGATATTCGGTATGTGCGTATTTCGGTAACCGACCTATGCAATCTGGGATGCCTATATTGCAAACCGCGTCCGGTACCCAAATTGACGCACGAGGACGTGATGAGCGTGGACGAGATAATCGCGCTAGCCGGAAATTTCGTCGAAGCGGGCTTTACGAAGATTCGGCTGACCGGCGGCGAACCTCTCGTGAGGAAGGGAATATCCGCTATAGTAAACGGCGTTTGCGCCGTTTCGGAGAACGTCGGTCTGACCACCAACGGCATATTACTGTCGGTGTTTGCCGAAGAATTGAAAGCTGCCGGGCTAAAAGGCGTCAACGTCAGTCTGGACACTCTCGATCCCGAAGCCTACCGTAAAATAACGGGCGGCGGAGAGCTGTCGAAAGTATTTAAAGGCATAGACGCCGCCAAAGCGGCGGGACTTAAAATAAAGCTGAACGCCGTATTGCAACGCGGCGTAAACGACGATCCGCTTCCCCTTCTCGAATACGCCGAAAAAACTGGCGCGGAACTCAGAATGATAGAGCTTATGCCCTTTGCGTCCACGCTCGGATACGTCGACGAACGTGCGCTGAACTCCGAAAAATGGCTGAGTTTTTTGGACGCCGAACACGTCCTTGACGAGGGAAAGACGTCGCTTTACCGCTACCGCGGACACGAGCTGAGGGTCATTGCTCCGCTAAGCAGAAATTTCTGTGCGGAGTGCGACAGAGTGCGCGTGACGTGTACGGGAATGCTGCTCCCCTGCCTCCACGGCGCCGCGGCGTACCCGCTTCGTCACAAGATAGGCAGCGACGATTTTGAGGGATATCTTCGCTCGCTGCTGGCTTTAAAACCCCTTTCTCACGGTATCCGCGAAGGGATATACCAGGAAATCGACATGGGCAGCATAGGAGGATAAATGGAAATAACTCATCTTGACAGAAACGGCAACGCCCGTATGACGGACGTCAGCGGCAAGGATATAACGCGGCGCGAAGCCGTGGCAAAGGGAGTAATACGCATTAGTCCCGAGGCCTTGGCGCTGATCGGCGGCGGTAACAAAAAAGGAAACGTGCTGACCACCGCTACTGCGGCGGGCGTACTCGCGGCAAAACGCACTTACGAAGTAATACCGATGTGCCACGTCATTATCCTGGACCATGTCGAAATAAATTACGAAATAACAGCCGAAAGCATAGAAATAACAGCCAAGACCGTCTGCCACGGCAGGACCGGCGCGGAAATGGAGGCCCTCCATGCCGTGAGCGTTGCTGCTCTGACCATCTACGATATGCTTAAATCCGCCGACAAGCGCATGAGCATAAGCGACATCAGGCTGGTGAAAAAAAGCGGCGGCAAAAGCGGCGACGTATCGAACGAATAGGAAAAATATGGAAAAAGCTACTGTAATTGCGGTAAATATCAGCGAAAAGAAAGGCACCTCCAAGCATCCCGTGCCCTTTATCGAATGCCGTAGGGACTACGGTATCGTCGGCGACGCACACGCCGGTCCGGGGATAAGACAGATAAGCCTCCTGGGCGAAGAAAGCATAGAAAACTTCAAACGCGGCAAAAAAGACGCCGAGGGTCTGTGCGAAGGCAAATTCGCCGAAAACGTCACCACGCGCGGGATTTGCCTGTACCGTCTGCCCGTAGGCACGCTGCTAAGTATAGGCACAGCGGTATTGAAAGTCAGCCGGATCGGCAAAAAATGCCACGCCGATCAGGGCTGCGAGATAGCGCGGAAATACGGTATCTGCGCCATGCCGCGCGAAGGGATATTCTGCACCGTGGAAAAAAACGGAACGATCCGTGCCGGAGACGTGATCGTTACAGACGAAAAAACGTAAAGGCTTAGGAACTTTTTATTTAAATCAAAGCCTTTCTTTTGCTTTTTCAGTTTTCTGCTCGCGCATACGTCAATAAGTTAAGACGAACACTTTTTCACGCTTTCGGCATAACAATATCAAGCGGACCGCGTTGATTACATACGAAAAATCTATCAGCGCTTTCTGCTTTATCGCGTCGGAGGTCCTAACAAACTATGCCGTGTAACGGAAACAATCGTATACCCTGTTTTCCCGGATGCCCTATCCGCTGTCCGCCCTGTCAGGGCGCGGGCGGTATCACAGGACCTGCCGGTCCCGAAGGCCCGGCGGGCCCGACCGGCGCTACCGGCCCGACAGGAGCTACGGGAGCGACGGGAGCTACCGGCGCTACGGGCGCCATGGGAATTACCGGATCTACCGGCGAAGCCGGCGCAAAAGGCGCTACGGGAGCCACGGGTCCCACAGGAGCAACGGGCGCTACGGGAGCTACCGGTCCCGCCGGGACAAAAGGCGCGCAGGGTCTGCAGGGCGTCACCGGTCCGACCGGCGCTACGGGTGCTACCGGCGCTACCGGACCGACGGGCCCTATCGGAAGAAACGGCGACCAGGGAATTATAGGAGCGACCGGCGCTACGGGAGCTACCGGTCCGACGGGTCCGACAGGCGCTACAGGAGCGACCGGCGCTGCGGGCGTCACGGGTCCGACAGGAGCTACAGGCGCTACAGGACCTGTCGGAACAGTCCCCGACGACTCCTTCGCCTCATTTGCGAACTATCAGATGCAACTCAGCCCGAATACGCTGATCACCCTGTTTCCCAGCGTGACCGACGTTACGGGAAACATTACGACTGCGGATCTGACCCATATCAGCCTGCAAGCGGGATATTATCTGATAAGTTACGAGGTTTCCGTACTGTTCAATACAGCAAATTACATGCAGATCACGCCGTATTACAACGGTGCGCCTCACCTGGAAACGGGTATCTACTTCGCCACGCGTACCGACGGATCGAGCGCCTGCGGCTCCGCATTTCTGATCCTGTATGCGCCGTCCCCCACCGAATTTTCCCTTACTTATTCAGGCTCCGCCACGGGGAGAGAAGGTCAGGTCACACTTACTATTCTAAAGCTGCGCAGAAGCTGAAAAAGTCAATGCCCTAAACACGCGTATCGTAATCCGGGTTCACGTATCGGATAGAAGCTTAGTATTGAAATGCAACGCTCCGCCCTGCCCGCGCGAAACCGCGCCGCCGGGAAATCCGTAGCATGGACGAAACGTATATCGGTACGTGCAGATCCGAAAAGGTATTCTCCTTTCGCCGCAAAATGCGGCGACGCGCTTTCCTCTACCTGCCGCTTTGCACAAACCTGCCGCGGCCGATATCCGACGTCGCTATAACCGGCGTGCCTTACCGCGTGCCGAAACTGTTCAAAAGCGTCACGATCGTATCGGCTATTTCCTCGTACGGTTCGGCGTTTTCGCTGTTGAGCCAAACGCGCATCAGATTATATCCGCCGTATACGAAAAACAGATAAATATATTTCGTCTGTTTCTCGTTCAGGCGCTTTCCGAAGCACTGCTTTAAGAAAATATCAGCACTATTCCGTAGCGCCGGCAACGAAAAAAGCTTTTCGGGAAAATTAGGATTAACATTGTTGTTTATAACGATGCGCGCAATGCGTTTTTTCTGAGAAAGATAACTGCACATTTCGCGCATGCCGGTAGCGATATCCGCGTTGACGTTTGGGATCATAAAAGCGCTTAATTCGGAAAAAAATTTTTCTTCTATTTCTCCGAAAAGCGCCTCGGGACCGTCATAGTACTTATAAAAGGTGGATCTGTTCACCTCGGCTATTGCACACAACTCGCTGACACTGATTTTAGAAACGGTTTCTCCCCGCTCACACAGTTCCGTCATCGCCTCGGCTATCATCCGTTTGGTCATCTGTACCCTGCGGTTTTCCTTAGTCATAACAAACACTCCTCGGTTTTTATACAAATTTTGCCAATATGTTCGTTTCGCGACAGATTGGTTCGATTTTCTACGACATTAAGTTGTAAAAACAACATCGTGTATATTATAATCCAATTAGAGTTAAAAGTCAACAGAGGCGGATTATGCGAAAGATTGCTCAGTTTATCGTATCTAAACGTATTCCGATTCTCATTATCGGTCTGGTATTGACTGTGGCGTGCGCGGTCATGTCGTTTTTCGTAAACATCAATTACGACCTTACCGCGTATCTTCCCGAAGATTTTAAAACTTCCGAGGCCATTGCGATAATGAACGAGGAATTCGGCGACGTCACCGACGTGTCCGTGGTCTTCAAGGCCATCGATTCGGATACGGCAAGCCGTATAAGCAACGAACTTATGCTTACCGACGGCGTCGTAACGGCGCAGTACGATCTCAGCTCCGAAAGCTATTACAAGGACGGTTACACCAGATTCGCCGTGGTCATCGGGTACAACACGTATTCGGAGGAGGCGCTGAACGTCATCAATAACATCCGCGACAAGTATTCCGATTACGAATTGTACATAAGCGGCGCGGCGGTCGAAAACGAAACTTCCGACAAAACGCTGACTATAGCCATCGCCATAGCCTTCGCCATTCTCCTGGCGATACTGTTCATAGCCTCGTCCTCCTGGTTCGATCCGATAGTTTACCTCATCACAATCGGGATCGCTGTGATCATAAACATGGGCACCAACATTTTTTTCAACAGCATATCCTCGCTTACCAATTCGGTCATGGCGATATTGCAGCTGGTGCTTTCGATGGACTATTCGATAATGCTGATGAACCGTTTCCGCAGGGAACGCCAGAACGGCATAGACAAGGAAACGGCTCTGATCGACGCGCTGACCGGCGGAGCAAGCTCGATACTCAGCAGCGCCGTTACCACCATTGTCGGGTTGCTTTGTCTGGTGTTCATGAACTTTACCATAGGCGTGGATATGGGCGTGGTGCTTGCAAAAGGCGTCGTGATAAGCCTGATAAGCGTGTTCACCGTGCTGCCCGGACTGATAATAATCTTTGATAAACCGTTGCTGAAATGCATGAAGAAACGCAGCAAATTCAGCAAGATCTTCGAAACCGAAGTTTCCGCGGAGGAGTGAATATGTTTACGAAAAAAGTAGCGCGTCTTGCGGATAAATTAAGATTCGTGTCCGTTTTCGCATTGATAGCATTGCTCGTGGTCGGATTTTTGCTGAAGGACAAGGCCGGTATAGAATACTTTTTGTACCCCGTTTATGACGACAAGGAAGTGATCGACAGCGTGTTCGAGGAAGAAAACTCGTTCGTCGTCATGTACCCGAACTCGTCTGAAGACAAGGTTAAGGCTACGACCGAGGCAATCAAGGCAGACAAGGACGTGGTATCGGTCACCACTTACGCGGACACTCTGGGCGTCATGCTGAGCGTTGACGACGCCGTGCAGCTGCTTTCGGTTCAGTTTCCGGACCTTATCGGGAATATACCGCCCTCTATGTCCTCGCAGGTCACCGCGATAATGCAGGATCTGTTTAAAACGTATCTGAAAAAGGATACTCTCGACGGCACGGAACGCGTCGAAATGTACGGGTTTATATGCTACATCCTGGGCGACATGCTGGTCGACGACAGCGTCTCCAACATTGTAAAGACCTATATACTTTCCGACGCCGCGCTCAAAGAGCAATGCGACGCGGCGTTGCTGACGATAAAAGCCGCCAAATCCCAGCTTGTCGGCGAAAATTATTCCAGGATAATGATAGCCACAACGCTGCCCAAGGAATCAGACGAAACCTTTGCGTTCGTGGAAAGGCTGGACGCCGTGCTAAAGGAGAACATGGGCGAATGTTACGTTATGGGCAATACATACCTCGCTTACGAAATGCGCGCGTCATATTCCGACGAAGTCAACCTTATAACGCTTATATCGGTCATATTCATATTCATAGTCGTGGCGCTGACTTTCAAGTCCCTGATAATCCCCACGGTGCTGGTGGCTTTGATACAATGCGCCGTATATCTGACGCTAAGCTTTTCGTACCTGGCGCACCTGGAATTTTACTACCTCGCCGTGATAATAGTCCAAGCGATACTTATGGGCGCTACGATAGACTATGCAATACTGTTCACCAACAATTACCGGGAAAAGCGTAAAATACTTGACCGCGTGGATTCGCTTGCCGCCGCGTATTCCAACTCGATACACACTATTCTGACTTCGTCGTCGATACTCTTTTTCGTGACGCTGATAATCGGGCTTACCGCCAAGGATCCGTCGACGGTTCAGGTATGCCTTGCCATAGCGATAGGCAGTTTCTTTGCCGTTGCGCTATGTGTGATAGTCCTGCCCGGGATACTTGCGGCGCTTGACAAGCCGATATGCTTCAGCGCGAAAAAATGGGAGGAATGGAGCGCGAAGCTGAAACAAAAATATCGGAAAGACAAAATTCCCGAATAAACCGCACACAATCACCTTCTCATAAAGTAAACGCGTCCGCAGCTTTTTGCGGGCGCGTTTACCGTTAAACTACTATTTCGTTTTTACTTTGATCAATTCAAAAATATTTGTCATTGCAGAAGCAGCAAAGTCTTTATCGGCAAATTTAAACACAATTGTGCCTACTGCCGCATTCGCGCCTGTAAACACATTTATTTCGTCGCCCGGCTTGACCCACTCGTCGATTTCCTGCACATAAGGCAAAACGGAAGGATCGATAAAAATACCGTCATATTTTCCGTTCACATACGAATGAAGGATACATTCTGCCCAAAAACCGTCAAAAGCATAAGTCTCGGGAATCTCAACGCTTTCTCCGACCGCCGCCATTACGGTTTTCTGTATTAAATCGACGCCTGTGGCGCGGGATAATATCTCGGAAATCCTGTTTCCGCCGCCTCTCGGCGAAAATTCCATAATATAAGGTTTTCCGTTTTTGCCGATCCTTGTCTCTACATTATAAAGCGACGTTCTCAGCGCCATCAAACCTATCAAACGATCAAGTTCCGAAACCAAATATTCTTTTGCCGCATCTGGCATCGAAGACGGCCAACTGTACGCCGAAGGCGTAAACGGATTGGAGGCTCTTTTGTCGAAATGCTGGTTGGAAAAGGAATAAAACGCCAGTTTACCGTCAACCGAAAAACAATCCGAATCAGAAGCAAATCCATCAGGATCGATAAATTCTTCAACAATGAATTCTCCGTTGCGTGAATACTTTAATGCATTGTCGACAGCCAACGGCAATTCTTCAGCCTCACATACCTTCATAACGCCTTTGCTCCCGGCAGAGTCGGTAGGCTTAACTATAACAGGCATGGTAAAAGCATCTATGGCTTGCTTGCATTCGCCGATACTTCTGAAAGACATAAAACGAGGTACATTAAAACCGTTTCGGCTCAGATATTCCCTGAAAAGAGATTTCCTTTGTAAAATACAAACGGTCTCGTAGCTGCCACACGACGGTAAATTCATTTTTTCGGCGACATAGGCAGCCGTTTCCACTCCTGGATCGGTGCCGAAAGACATTATACCGTCAATATCCAGCGATTTTGCCAACTTTAATACCTGATCTTTATCGGTAATGCTAAGATTGTAGTATTCGTCCGAATATTTATGCGCAATATTATCGGGGATATAATCGCATGTAATTACTTTATAGTGCTTATTATGGGCAGATTTAATGACGGGAAGCAAATAACGCGTTCCGCCCAGCATTAAAATCTTTTTCATCATTTTATCCTCGGTCTGATATTGTCGCCATCCTTATTTATTGACATTAGATATGCGCCGTAATCCGTGCCTTTCATCGATTCGGCAATACTCAACAGTTTTTCGGAATCGATAAACCCGTTTCGCCAAGCGATTTCCTCCGGACAGCATACGTAATATCCTTGTCTGGCCTGGATTGTCGAAACAAATTCCGCAGCGCTCAATAATCCGTCTGGAGATCCGGTGTCAAGCCACGCGATCCCTCTTCCCATCAGAATAACATTAAGTTTATTCTGTTTAAGATATTCCTCGTTTATAGAAGTTATTTCAATTTCTCCGCGGGCGGACGGTTTGACTTGCTTGGCTATTTTAACTACATTGTTATCGTAAAAATAAAGCCCGGGCACGGCATAATTCGATTTCGGGACAGCCGGTTTTTCTTCAATCGAAATTACTTTTCCGTCAGGCGAGAATTCGACAACGCCGAACGAACACGGATTCATAACCGGATATCCGAAAACCGTAGCTCCTTCCTGAATTCCTACGGCTTTACGTAATATTACGGAAAGATTCTGCCCGTAGAAGACATTGTCTCCCAAGATAAGACAAACGCTGTCTTGTCCGATAAAATCTTCGCAAAGAATAAACGCCTCCGCTAATCCCCTGGGCTGCGGCTGAACGGTATATGTGAACTGCGCCCCGAAATTGCTACCGTCGCCGAGCAGATTGCGGTAGTGGTCTATATCTGCCGGCGTTGATATAATGGCTATTTCTCTGATCCCCGCCAGCAATAAAATGGATAACGGATAATAAATCATCGGTTTATCGTAAACCGGCAATAACTGTTTGGAAACAGCTATCGTCATCGGATACAATCTTGTTCCCTTTCCACCTGCAAGAATAATTCCTTTCATTGTAGCTCCCTATTCAGCGGATCTCAATACCGCGTTTATGATAATATCTATTTCATCCGATGATAATTCGGAGTACATAGGCAAACACAAAATATTATCCGCCACAAAAGCGGCTATAGGCGTGTGTTTCCTTTCCGGAACATTGATTTTATACCATTCCGTATCGCTGGTCAGCGGATAAAAATATTTTCTGGCGAATATATTTAATTTTTGCAACGAATCAAATACTTTATCCCTGTTAAACGCGCCTGTAAAAAGCACCGGCATGTAAGCATAGTTGTGAGTTATTCCCTCCCCGGGAAAGCACAGCTTAATTCCTTCTGTATTACCCAACCCGTCTGCATAGCGTTCAAAGACTTTTTTCCTTTTTTCTATTTCTTCATCAAGATGACGCAGATTACACAAGCCCATCGCCGCATGGAATTCACTCATCTTGGCGTTGCCGCCCATTTCGGAATATTCTTTATCGGCGTCAAGACCAAAGTTTTTAAATGCGTCGAAAGCGCCCAACATGGAAGATTCACGGCAGCATAATGCCCCGCCTTCAATCGTATTAAATACTTTTGTGGCGTGAAAACTGAACATGGAACAGTCTCCCAAAGCCGCCACGCTAACACCTTTTTTCAATACGCCGAAAGCATGTGCGGCATCATAAAACACCTTTAAATCATACTTTTGAGCAATATCCGAAATTGCTTGGTCGTCACAGACGTGGCCATAAACGTGAACAGCCAAAATCGCACTCGTTTTTTCGGTTATTAGCGCTTCGATTTTAGAGGGGTCTATTGTATAATCGTCCTTTTTTATATCGCAAAATACAGGCTTTAAGCCTTTGCGCACCAAAGCGTTTGTTGTGGAAACAAAAGTAAACGGCGTAGTTATCACTTCACCGCTTACCTTGTATGCTTCCAACATGTTTTCCAGTGCCAAATGTCCGTTGGCATATAGCGATACCGAGGGAATGTTTAAATATTCCGAAAGTTTCTGTACAAGGCGATTATGCTTTGGACCCATATTGGTTAAATGATGGCTTTCCCAAATCCCCTTTATCTCGTCGCAATATTCTTTAAAAGACGGCATCGACGATCTGGTAACGAAAACGGGATTTTTCAAAGGTGTTATATTATCTGTTTTCATACATTCTCTCGTAATAATTTCGATATTCTCCGTTGATTATTTTTTCCCACCATGGCTTATTGTTAATATACCACTCGATCGTTTTTTCGATCCCCTCATCGAAATCGGTACGGGGCAGCCAACCCAACTCGGCATGTATTTTTGATGGATCGATGGCGTAACGCAGATCGTGCCCCGCACGATCCTTGACAAAAGTAATAAGTCTTTCGCTTTTACCAAGTTTATTTACGATGGTTTTAACGATATCGATATTCTTCTTTTCGTTATGTCCGCCTACGTTATAAACTTCGCCCGCTTTACCCTTCCTGATTATCAAATCTATTGCGGCACAGTGATCTTCCACGTACAACCAGTCGCGTACGTTGGCTCCGGAGCCGTAAACTGGCAACGGCTTATCATACAAAGCGTTAATTATCATCAATGGAATCAGCTTTTCGGGGAAATGATAGGGTCCGTAGTTATTGGAGCAACGCGAAATGGTTACAGGCAGTTTATAAGTTCGATAATAAGCCATAACCAATAAATCCGCAGATGCTTTAGACGCAGAATACGGGCTTGAAGTATGTAAAGGCGTCTGTTCCGTAAACATCATTTCAGGCTTATCCAAAGGTAAATCGCCGTATACTTCGTCCGTGGATACCTGATGATACCTCGATACGTTATATTTACGGCAAGCATCCATAAGCACCTGCACACCCAAAATATTTGTTCTTAAAAATATGCCGGGATCTTCGATGGACCTGTCTACATGGCTTTCGGCTGCAAAATTTACGACTATATCAGGTAACACTTCGGCAAAAAGTTTATCTATCGAAACGGCATCGGTGATGTCGATCTTATAAAATCCGAAATTAGCGTTGTCCGTCACATCCGAGAGCGTATCAAGATTCCCGGCATAAGTCAGACTGTCTACGCAGATCACTTTGTCTTCCGGATAACGTGAAAGCAAATAATGAACAAAATTCCCGCCGATAAATCCGGCTCCGCCCGTCACTAAAATCTTTTTCATCCGACACTCCGTTGCAAAGACTTGCAATTTATTCTTAGATATAGTTTATCACATACCGCGCATATTCCGCAAGTCATTATTATCGTGATTCATAAAATATTACTTAAAATTTTGAATTGTGTCTGTTTAGGTTCTTAAATTCCATAATATGGTAAACTAAACAATAATTATTGTTTATTAAGTCTTCGACGAACAAATATAACGGAGAACGAGATAGATTATTTACTTTTCAATAATTTTTGTTGCACTCGTTATAATACTATGCTAAACTATTCAAAGAATAAATAATACTTTTGGGAGAACAATTATTAATGGACATTGTAAATATTGACGGAAGAGTTCTTAGACAGCACCGCGCTTTTGCGAGAAACGAATGGTTTGTCAATAATTTTCATGCAGCTAAAACTAACAGAGAAATTTATTATCCTCTTTCGTCGAATGAAAAAAACGAAATTGCGGATTTCTGGGATTCGTACGGTTTCGCAATTAAAAACAATGAGAAGATTCAGTGGATATTTTCCAGAGCCAGCGGAATTTTCGACCCCTCCTATATGGGTTTCGGAACTCAATTTTTTTTGCTGAACACTTTTTGGAATCATTATTCATACACCTACTGCCGCAGCAAAATAAATATGCCTTTTGTGTTCTGCGGAATTAAATGCCCCACAACGATCGTCTGTAATAATTACGGCTTTTATCAGGACGCGCATAGGGATATGATATCGTTAGACCAAGCCGTAAGCCTGACGCAGGCTGCCCTTAAAGAGGAGCCCGAGCTGCTGGTTAAGCCAAGCCAGGAAGGAGAAGGTATAGGCATTAATTTTATTAAAACCGGCACCGACAGAGAAACTATAAAAAAATTGTTTCTATCATATTCCAAGGATTTCATTGTACAGAAAGTCGTAAAAAACCATAAAAGCATTTCAGATTTTTACTCCGGCAGTCTTAATACTTTCCGTGTGTCGTCGTTGTCTTGGAGAGGTGTTTTATATTACAACGGCGAAGTCCTACGCATCGGACAAGCTGGACGCGTAGACAACGCTGCACGCGGAGGCATTTTCGTAAGAGTAAATCAAGACGGAACTCTAGGCAAATACGCTCTGAACGAACACGGTAACGTATTTTACGAGCATCCCGTCAGCAAAATCAAATTCGAAGGTTACAAAATACCTGATTTCCAAAAAGTCATAGACTTTAGCCAAAAAATACACGGGCAAATCCCCCAGCAAAGAATACTGTCTCTCGACATTGCGTTAGATGATTCCGGAGATCCGATTTTGATCGAGACCAATTCTCCAGGAGGAACGGAACTGCTGCAATTGTCCGGAATCAACGCTTATCACAACAGGATTTTGGCAAAAGAAATTTTCGATGAGTACCTAAAGAAAAAGTTTTTCGTACTGAATCGTTTTGGCGATTACACATTCCGCGAATTTGACGATCACGTATCCATTGTCAAATACAACGGCTCCAAACTACTGTGCGAGATACCCGAAATGCTTGCCGGCAAACCGATCCTGAAAATATATGACAACGCTTTCCAGGGAACCATGGTTAAAATGGTGGTTATGAACTCAAAAATCGTTTCGGAACCGCATGCGTTCGATAATGGTAATAAACGAATTGTCGTCGAATCAATTTGAGCAAGGATGGACTCGTCACCTTTTGTTAGCATAATAATGGCAACTTTTAACAGCCATTCATTTATCCAAAAAGCATTGGACAGCGTATGCGCTCAACAATGCAATTTTGACGTAGAAATCTTAATCGGCGACGATATGTCAAACGATAATACGTCGCAAATACTAAAAGCGTATTCGAAAAAGCACCCGGAAATTCGTGTGTTTTGGCGAACCGAAAATATCGGAGCCGCCCAAAATTATCTGTTACTGCTAAGAGAAACACGAGGTAAATATTTAGCGCTTTTGGACGGAGATGACTATTGGACGGATCCAATGAAGCTTCAAAAGCAAGTTGATTTTCTTGAAACACACCCGGAATTTATCGGTTGTACTCATAAATTTAAGGTTGTTAACGAAAAAGACAAGGCAATCGTAAAACAGAGAATCAGCTTTGTCAAAGAACGACAAAGATTTTCTTTTAAAGATTTCAAAGGACACTATTTGCCGGGTCAGCCGAGCACCTTTTTAAGAAAAAACATTTTTTTAGAGCGAAAAAATATCGATTTGCTGGAAAAGTACGCTTTTTTGAAACTTACCGATAGATTTTCAATGGCGCTTTTTTTGTCCTATGGCGACTTCGGTTTGATAAAAGAGACAATGAGCGTGTATAGAGTTGTCGAACAAAGTATCACTTCTTCCGAAAAAGCAAGAACAATGTCCGAATACGATATTACGCATAATTTGGAATTGTTCTGTAGTGATATCTTCGGTAAACCAGTCCGCTTTGAACAGTATAGGCGTGACTTATTTTTAAGTGCTGTCGCAAAATATATTTGTGGCGATAAAAACGCTTTGAATGTTATTCGATCTATAAAAAGTGAAAACGGGAAATTGTTTCCTATATTGATATATTCCCCTGTCTGGCTTGTGAAAAAAATATTTACCAAACTGACCTGTTCAAGATAAATCTCAAAGGAGCGCTCCTATATGAAATTTCTACATATCTGTATGCCGAGCAAAAGAATGATGAACACCTTCATCAATATGGTTAGAGAGCATCGTCCTGCGGATGAACACAGATTTCTGCTTTGGGATAAAAGCGTCGGTGCAGACCGCGAATTGTTTAATTGCGGTAACATAGCAGAGTTAAATGGTTCTTCCAAACGGCAAAACTACAATAAATTATGCGAAGAAATGCGGCAAGCCGACGTCATAATATGGCACGGATTGATATGTCCCGGAACTCAGTCGCTCCTTTTGTTCTTGCATCCTTCGTTCCTCAAAAAAACGGTTTGGATAATACACGGGATAGATCTTATCAATTTTATCCGCGAAGATAAAAGTTTTACGTCGTTCGTCGTAAACATATTAAATAAAAGCATCAGAAAAAGAATTCCTTTCGTCGTATGTCTAACGCCGGAAGACAAAGAAATTTATATCGAAAAATTCAGCGACGCAAAAAAGAACGTATATACGATATTTAAACCGCTGGGAAAAGATACGTTTGATCGGCTGCTGTCGTTGCGTAATCCTGCACCCAGAAACAATGGTAGAGTTTACGTACAGATCGCGCACAACGCATATACTTTCAACAATCATTTAAAACTGTTGCAGGCTATAAGCAAATACAAAGACGAAAGCAACATCCGCGTTCTACTGCCGCTTTCATACGGCAACGACTGGACAAATATAACGCCGCACTATAAAGAAAACGTCGTTAATTATGCAACAAGCGTATTCGGAGAAAGAGCCATACCGATTTTAAAACTTATGCCGATCGAAGAATACGACGAACTGCTATGGAACGTTGATATCAGTATTTTCGGCGCTTTAAGGCAAAATGCCTTGGGCAACATAATAAGGCTGCTGCTTTTCGGCAACAAAGTATTTTTACCCCAAAAAAGCCCCTTATATCATTTCTTTAACGAAAACGGCATAAAAGTGTTTCCGACGGAATCTATACGCGATATGAGTTATAAGGAGTTTTGCAAACCTCAAACCTGCTCCGACAAAGTGGCTGAATTTATATGTAAATCGTATCATCCCGACTGCGCCTATAAAAGATGGGAATTCTTATTCGACGACGTCGCATACAAATTGGGATTCAGCGACACGGCGCCTGATCCGATAAACGAATCGGAAATCGGAGAAAGAGCAAAAGAAATATTGGCTGAACACAAAGCCGTTAAAAAAAGAAAACTGAATTATCTTTGCCTGAAACGCTACATGCTGCAGAAAAAAGGTACGATATTAAAAGACTGCCGCAATATTGTCATAATGGGAACAGGCGATTTAGCCATAGGACTCAACTATGCCCTTGAAAACGACAATCTGAAAAAAACAAGATGGTTCGTTTACGGTTTTTGCGGTTATAAAAAGTCAGTGGAATGCGATACTTTTGAAGAGGATTCGATCGGAACTCCGGAAACCGCACGCGTGGATAACGTAATGTATCTGTCCGCAGTCGAAAATCCCTACGAACGCGAAATGTTCGCGAAAGTATTGTTATCTAGGGGCGCATTATTTAGAAATTACGCATATCCCGGGGCTGTTTGCACGGTCAAATCTGTAGGAATGGGGTGTCTTTTCGGACCGTCGGCAGATATAAATTACGGAACCAAAATCGGCGCTCACACATATATTTTCGGCGGTCGTATCGAAAGAGGCGTGGTTATCGGAAACTATGTCACCATAGATCGCGGCACGACAATAGAAAAATATGCAACGATCGGCAATTACGTTACTATCGGCAAACGCGTACATATCGCCGCGGGCATAAAGATCGGTAACGGCGCAATAATAGCCGACGACGCAAAAGTAGTACGCGATATACCCGACAACAATAATATAGATTTGAGGTTCACGGAAAGCAATATATTGAACTGAGGCAAATATTATGACACAGACCAAAAAATATACCGGGAAAAAACTTCTTATTCTTGGATCTTCCTTGGGCGCAGACAGCATGGTCAAATATGCGCAGGCAAACGGCTGTTATGTAATTGTTGCGGATTATTTACCGGTCGAAAAGTCATCCGCAAAACAAATTGCCGACGAATCTGTGCTGATAAGCACACAGGATTTCGACAAACTTGAAGAGTTTGCACGCAATAACGACATAAACGGTATATTTTGCGGAGTCAGCGAAATTAATCTCCTTGCCGTTCGAGAGCTTTGCACGAGGCTTAATCTGCCGTGTTATTTTACGCTCGACCAATGGCGAATCTGTCAGCAGAAACGGCTTTTCAAAAATCTTTGCATAAAAAACGGCGTACCTGTTCCGCGCGAATACTTCGTTTCGGGCATTGATTCTCTTACAGCAGCACCGTTCGAATTTCCGCTTATTGTCAAACCCGTGGACGGATGCGCCGCAAAAGGTATAACGATATGCAAAAACAAACGGCAGCTGCTGGAAGCGGTGCAGCTGGCTTTATCTGAATCCGCCAGCAAAGACTATATCATAGAAGAATACGTCGAAGGTATCGAATATACCGCCGTATATACTATCTCGGACGGAGAAATAGTTTTAAGTTGTTTACGCGACAGATTTCCTACTCTGGATCACGAAAACGTAACGGCGCAGTTCGACGCCAGCGTCGCGCCTTCGCTATATTACGATAAATATATTTCGCAGGTCCATCCTCATATCGTTTCGATGCTGAACAATATCGGAACCAAAAACGGTTGTCTGTTTTTCCAAGGCATTGTCAACGACAAAAAAATCGTGGTTTTCGAATGCGGTTACAGAATGAACGCATTACTGGACTATTATAATATTTCTGCCGCCACAGGAGAAAACTATATGGAAATGCTTGTAAATTTTGCTTTGACGGGCAGTATGGGCAATCGTCTCAAAAAATATGACGTTTCCAGAAAAGACTATTGGTGCATTTTCAATATGTCTTGCCACGGAGGCACGATTGCACATTTGGAAGGTGCCTCGTCATGCTCCGCTCTTAAAGACGTGATTCACTGTCAGTACCTTTTACCTGTAGGGAAAAAAGTAAACGAGAACAATTCGATGGCTCAGTCCGTATTCAGAGCTTTTATTAACAGCGACTCATTAGACGAACTTAAAAGCACGATAAAAGCCATTCAGGATTACGTCAAAGTAACTGATTGCACAGATAACAATATGCTCTTTTTACCATTCGATACCGACAGATTGAACGTATATAATGAAAGGGAGACGGCATACGACAAATGAAAAAAGTTTTAATAACCGGCGCAGGCGGTCTTTTGGGGTCTTCAATCATCAATAAGCTTTCCGACAGCGACAACTGGCATATTGTAGCGGCAAGCAGAAAGCATGTCCGTTATGAGCAATTTTCGAATGTAACTTCCGTAACTAATGAAGAAATATTCGACAATTCCTTCTCTTTAAAAGATATAGACGCCGTCATTCATTGTGCGTTTTCAAGAGATAACTCCCCGGCCGCTTTGGCAGACTGTCTGTATTTTACAAAACGGATGTTCGATTCATTTAAAAAATCCGGCGTAAACAATATAATCAACGTGTCTTCACAGGGCGTGTATGCTCAGACTGGGCTTTACCGTACCTTAAAAGAGGATTCGGAGATCGCTCCCAAAGACAATTACGGTGTGGTAAAAGTTGCAACGGAAATTCTAATGGATTCAGTATTTGACGACGGCCAGAATTTCACAAACGTACGTCTGGCTTCTTTAAATATGCCACAGCGTTTCACACAGTTTTTCATAAACAACGCTCTGAACGCAAATTTAATAAAAGTTTACGGTGCAGCCCAAAAAGTATCTCTGATGGACGCATCCGACGCCGCTTCGGGACTGATAAGCCTTATCGACATCCTGCCCAGGAATTGGAGATGCGTCTATAATCTTGGACCAGGCAGATTTACTACTGTAGGAATACTGGCTCAACTTACCGCCAGGTTGCTGCACGAAAAATATGGTTTTCCGGAGCCGTCTATAGAATTCTACGATAAAGATATCGTACCATTTACGCCTCTGAATATCGAAGCTTTGTCCGAAGATACCGGATGGACTTCCACGGTTGACGATGCTCAAATGCTGACCAATATGATAGACGTTACCTTAAAGACGACGGAAAACGATTGATACGGGCGTCGTCTCCTCGCTCTTGCAAATATCTTTGATTTATAATATAATTAAATTGAAATATAACCAAGGGTCGGAATTTGCGCGCGAAATATTGTCCTTATATTTTGCTCGAACAGGTAACCGAAAATCTTTCTTCGATTACCCAAACTCCGGAATAATATATTTCGGATATATGCAGGAGTTCGTATGGCGGAAGGGAGAAGACAGCGAGTCAGAGAGAAAGTGGCTAAGGGCGGAATAAATATTCTGGCGGATCACGAGAAGCTGGAATTTCTGCTTTACCCGTATATCCCGCGCCGCGACACCGTGCCGATAGCCAGAGAACTGTTACGGGAGTTCGGTTCGTTAAAAGCCGTTTTCAACGCTTCCGTCGAGGAGCTGGAAAGCATAAAAGGCATGCCGAAGCTGGCGGCGCTGACCTTTCCGCAATTCAAACCTCTTATCTATTCAGCCGAAAACAATGTTTGCGAAGGCAGGATCCAAACCAGCTGGCAGGCAGCGGAAGCGCTTACGCCGCTATTGGGTTACGGCAAAAAGGAACGAGTATACGCGATGTATCTGGGCGTCAACGGCAAACTGCTTAACATTGCCCTGATAAACGAAGGCGAAACGGCTGAAAGCGACCTGAATACGCGGCGCATCATAGACCACGCTCTTAAAGCGGGAGCTGAGGGAGTGATAATCGCGCACAATCACCCCTCCGGCGCCGCCGTGCCCTCAGACGCGGACAAAACCGGCACCCGCCGCGTGGGCGAAGCGCTTTCCAAGGTCGGCATCAAGCTTTTGGATCATATAATCATCGCGGGTATGGGCAGTTACTACAGCCTGTTCAACGGCTCCGAGGAAGAAGCCGAAGAAAAACTTTTTTCGCCCTCGTTCTGGTATAAATAATCCGCGTTCGGTTTTGTCCAGACATATTCGCCCTCATACATCGGATAGCGTGTTTTGTCCTCCTCGGTGATCTTTCTTTTTACCTTGCACGGCACGCCTACCGCTATAACGCCCGATGGTATTTCGCCTTTGACTACGGAGCCGGCTCCTATGACGGTATCGCTTCCTATCACGGCTCCCGCAAGCACTATCGACCCCGCCCCTATCCACACGTTGTCCCCCACCGTTATCGGTTTGGCTATCTCTATGCCCTCCTTGCGCATTTCGGGGTCCAAAGCGTGCTCCGCCGTCGTGAAAGTACAGTTCGGGGCTATAAACACGTTGTCGCCGAACTTCACCGGCAGTCCGTCGTTGATGACGAGGTTATGATTGGAATAAAAGTTGTCGCCCACGATAATATTGTATCCGTAATCGCACCAGAACGGCGGAGTGATCACCGCGCCTTTACCCGCTTTGCCGACGATCTGTCTGATCAGAGTCTCCTTTCCCTCCAGGTCGGACGGCATCAGGGAATTGTAGCGGAAACACTTGTCCTTGCATTTCAGGATCTCTGCTTCGAAAACAGGATTGTAGCTACCCTTGAAAAAGCAGCTTTCCGGTACCTTGGGTCTGTTATCCATATTTTTGTCCTCCGCCTCCGTATAGCGACACGTTCGATATTGATTTATAAGGAAAACCGCTATTCGGGAAATACGCCCGTTTGATTGTTAAAAAGCGGCGGCTTGTCCGCCGCTTCATACTTATCTGATACAGCTCTGTGCTGACCTATTCGGAAACGGACTCCAGCATCCCTATAACGTCCTCGGGACTGAATACGCCGAGACGCTTCGCGATCCTGGAGCTGGCGTCACGCGGGTCAACCGTATCGAGATTGACATAATAAATGTTGTTCAAAACGTCTGAATTGAAGAAATATACCGTATTCCCTACAAGATCGAGCGACAGCCAGTCGGTCGCGTACTTGGAATCGAACAGCAATTCCACGGAATCGTAGTCGAGGTTAGCGGTATCGTTTTTGTCGAGTACCAGCGAAATGCCGTAGACCTTGCTGGAATTGATATAATCGATCCTTAGCGTTACTACGTCCGCAGACTCGGCGGATGCCGTCATCGAAGCGTTCAGTATGCTGACGGAAGAAACTTCGACGAGGTTACGCCTGATTTCCCAGGAGTCGCCTTTCTTGAAAATGAAGTCTATCGAATCGGAATCGACGGCCAGTATGTTCTCGGAATCCAGATACCACAGCGAAGTGTAGGTCGCTCCCGTGGTGTAGCGTACCTCGGCGGCGGAATTGAACGACAGCGTCGCGTCGAACAGGTACGAATATACGCCCGTGGACTTGGTGTTGGCGCCGGAATCGCTCTTGGTGTACTCCAGCCTCAGCCCGTCACCGTCGAAAGTAACGTCGAGCAGACTGATCTTGTAGCCGCCCGGATGCGGCAGCTCCGCGGCGGGGTAGGAACCGAGCCCGTCGATGACCGCCTTGGGAGAACCGCCGGCTTTATACGCGTACACTATATTGTGCGTGGCGTACGCGCCCTCCGCGCTCTTAAGATAGAAAACGACGTCCTCCATCGTGTTATACGCGTCGGCATAGTCGGGCACCGTGAAAGAACTTACTTCCGTATCGATCACGGTATCGGTAAAGCGCTTTGCGTTAAGATCGATAAGATGCAGCTCGGAAGCCGAATTGACATAAACGATATAGTTGGCGGAAACCCTGTAATTAGGGGTATAGTCCGAAAATTCGGCGATCGTTTCGGTTTTAGCGCCGTCCAGCGTCGAACGCATCAGGACCATTTCCGAAGTCTTGGCGTTGCCGTCCGAGTCGCTCTTGTCCGAAGGCGTCGTGAAATAGATATATCCGCTTCTGACCACCAAAGACGAGGTAGCGGAAGTGTTGTAGACGTTCTTGGGAACGACGGTTTCCACCGTCGAAACATCGGGATTGCCCGAGGCGTCGAATTTTACGCGCATTATCGCGCCCTTGACGACTTCGCCGAATTCGTTGGCGGCGTCCTGACCGGCATAACCGTTTATAAAATAAAGATAATCGCCGACCCTGACCGCCATGCCGCCGTTGCCGGTAACGGGCGAATCGCCGGTGGGCGAATTTGCCAATGCGTCGCGTTTATAAGTCTTGTTGCAACCTGCCAGCACCGCGCACGTCAGCGCCACCAGCATGATCACAGCCACAACCGATATAACCGTTTTCTTTTTCATCGTTTTCTCCGTTCCGATTATTGTTCCGAATAACACCGGAATGTTTATCTATTATATATTAACGGGCGCGCGAATGCAACCCTTTTTAAAATTTTTGCTCAGTCGTCCTCGATCATGTCGCGTATGGAGTCGAACACGAACGAAGGCTTTATGCCGCTGGCATTGAGCATTTCCACGGAAGTTTCGCCGGAAAGCACCAAAACCGACTGGTAACCGTTGTTTATCCCGAAAAGAATATCCGTGTAAAGCCTGTCGCCCACCATGACTATCTTTTCCTTGGGAATGTCGAACAGATGCGCTATGATCTCAGCCATGGGCGAGTGCGGCTTGCCGCAGATCACCGAGGGCGCGCGCCCGGAAGAACACTCCAGAAGCGCCATCAGCGAACCCACGTCGGGCATGTCTCCCCTGTCGGAAGGACATACCGTGTCGGGGTGGGTGGCAATGAACTCCCTGCCTTTTTCCAGCAGCACGTTGGCGCGCCAGAGTTTATCGTAGGTCAAAGTGGTGTCGAACGCCAACAGCACGATATCCGCATCGTCGCTTATCGGTATCGACTCCTCCTCCAGCGTCTTTATGAACGTCGGGGTGCCTACGGGATACACGCTTTTGGAGGGGCGCCGGGTATGCAGAAACTGCACCGCCGCCATGGTGGAAGTTATTATCTGCCACAAATCGACGGGATACCCCATCGAAGTCAGCTTGCGAACGTACTCGCGCTTGTCTTTGGACGAATTATTGGTCAGAAAACAAACTTTTTTGCCCATGGCGCTCAGCTTCCCCAGCGTTTCCATGGCGCCTTCTATCGGCGTGTCTCCCAAATATACCGTGCCGTCCAGATCGAACAAAAACAAATCGGCGTCAACTTTGAGCTTCATATCTCCTCTTTTGCTAAAGTAAATTATCCCTACAGCGCATCAAGCACGGCATCGGTGAATCCCGAGCCCGCAAGCAACGACTGGAAACCGCGCCCCTCCGACAGCGAAGCCGCCGCGCCGAGCGCTCCGAGTATGGTTTCCGGAGACACCGCCTTTTTCCCCGCAGCGGGGAAAAATCCTTCGCCTACGGCGTTGAGTTCGCCGGCATCGGGCAGATACTTTTCCGCCAGCGCTTTCATCGGTTCCGGGTCAGGACGGCACCGCTCTCCGACGGCGCCGAGCGCTGCGTGCTTTTCCATAACGATACGCGCGCGCACTTCGTCTTTCCCTAATAATATACTACGGAAAGGAAACTTTGTAAATCGAATGCCCAACATTAAAGCGATATAATAACATAAAAATCTGTGATGCAGCCCCTCTCTGCCGTCCGGACAGAAGCGGTCGGCAAAATCGAAAAAATCTCCGGTATCCCCCGCCTTGACGGCGAGCTCCCAGCCGGAGCGGATCATCTTCTCGACATCGCCGGGATCGAGCAGCAGCTCTTTTGCCCTGTCGATAAGGCTTCGCGCCGCAACGGAACGGGGCGAATACATAGACGCCAATCCCGCGTCGACAAGCCCTGCATACAGCCTTGTCAGATACGCGTACGCCTCCGCGCCCAAAACGTCATCGCTTGAATCTGTCGAAAAGAAAACTGCTTTAGGGTACTTATATTTCATTTTTCGGAATCCTATTATCGAATATTCTGAAAACGCCGCCGCGATGTCGGAATCGACTGAAAGTATGTAATCGCACTCGTCTGCGGCGGCAAGTCTGGCTTCCGAATACGCACGCGCCGAGCCGAAGCCCAGGAACAGTCTGGTGCTTTCGGAAAAGGCTTCCTCGCCGCAGTGCGCCGGATTTCCTGCGCGGCAGAACTGTTCGGCTGTCTCCTCGCCGGCGCCCGAAAGTCCCACCGTGACGCCCGGGTAGTTTTTGCGTACGTAATCTACCGCCGCTTTGACGCCGTTTGTCGAAAAATAAATTTCCATATTCGGATTATCGCCGCATTATCCCTGCAAAATAAGGCATAATTAGCCGAATTAACTCCTGTTTTGAAGGTCGGTCGTCCCCTTTTTTTCCGAAGCCGCTTCCCGAGTATCGCAATCGGCGTCTGTAGCCGTGGCGCTTTTCCGTCTGAGCAGGACTTCCAGCAGATTGTACGCGAACGCAGCCATAGGCACTCCCAGTATCAGTCCCCAGAAGCCCATCAGTCCTCCGCCCGCCACGACCGCGAGCATCACGTAAAAGCTCTTCAGCCCTACGTATCTGCCCACTATCACCGGGTAGGTCGTGATCTGCTCCAGCTGCTGCAGGACGAGTATCGCCGCCGCGAATATCAGCACTTTGTCGGGCGCCGCCGCCAGAACCGCCACCGCGCCCAGCACGCCGCCGATATAGCCGCCCAGCGTCGGGATAAGGTTTGTCAGCGCGACTATCAGGGCTATCAGCATCGGATACGGGATCTTGAGAAGCAGAAAGCATACATAACAGACGGCTCCGAAAATCAGCGCTTCAAGCGCCTGTCCGCCCAAAAACTTCGAGAATTTATCCGCCGCCGCACTGAGCGCGCCTCTGAATAGCGCCCCTCTTTCGGCGCCGAGTATCCTGTCCGCGACTGCATACAGCATGCCGGCGACGCTCTCTTTCGAAGCGACCAGCATGACTCCCAACGCCACTCCCAAAAACAGCGAAACGGCTTCTTTTACGCCGTTTAACGCCAGCGACGTCAGATCGGGCAGCTTCTCCTTTAAAATTTTTCCGCCCTCGACGATCAGCGTGTCGACGATTCGCGAATCGGAAGCGTTGTTCTTGAGGCTTTCGAGCGCCTCTGTCAGTCCCGCAACGCTGTCGCCTATCTGCGAGGATGTCAGCGCGATTATCCCGGCAAGCACTCCGCCCACGCCCGTCACGGTGATTCCCAACGAGAGCGCGCGCCTGAATCGCGCGAGCTTTGGCGACGAAAGCAGTCCGTTCTCCAGGAATTTCACCGGCGCGTTCAGAAACAGCGCCACGAGCACTCCTACGAACGCAGGATAAAACGCCGAGCGTAATTTCCCGAGTATGGTTTCGGTGACGTCCAGATCGGCGGCTATCAGCAGCAGCACCGCCGTCAGAACGATCATCAGCGTTTTTTTCATGGAAATAGTATCCCGATACCGAAAGCGATTATACGGTTTTACTCTTTTATTCTTTCCCTGCCCGGAGTACGGCGATTGTGCGTCGGATACGCCGCTTGCGCGCCGAAATCACATTACATAATTTAGTACTTGAAATTTATACGTCGGGGATATATAATGTAAATGTGTATATACGGGCGCACCCGTTGTGCGCGTATGTATTTAGGAGGATCGATAATGGCTCAAGCACCGCTTACGACCAGCAAAATGTTCACCGCAAAGTGGACCGAACGCGACGAAGCCGTACTCGTCGGGTTGCTTAAACGTAAAATAAGCGAGATCAAATGGGAGATCCGCGAAAGCGATTCCCCCTACACGCGCGCCAAACTCAGAAGGACGCGCTCCGAATACAAAAAGCTCCTGAACAAGGTGGAACGCGGCGACTACGATCCCAACATCCTTGCCGCCGAAATGAAAACGCATTCCGAGTACAATACTATCCAGCGCGAAAAACGCGAAAAAGCGCTGGGCAAGTATGTCGACGCCTATTCCGACGTCGATTTCGACTTCGAATCCTACTTTTCCAAAACCAGATATTTCGGAGCCGCCTGCCCGTTGGTGACCATAATCCTGCTGGCAGTGATGCTGGCGGTCTTGCTCTGCTCGACCTTCCTGTCGTCCGCCAACATCAACCAGATCAACGACACGCTCTACGAAACCACCGGCATGCGCCTGACCATAACCTCGGTGGCGTATATACGCCTGGGACCCGGAGAGCTGGATTTCGAAGTGCCCAACGACGGCAACTGGCCTGCCGGCACGTACATCAACCCCAACGAAGTGCCCGAACAGGGCGAACGCTATATGGCTGCCGACCACACCTATCCCGATAAAGTCTATCTGTACAGAGATCTCAAAATGATCTCCGTGGATATCACCGTGTTCGACATCATCAAGGCGCTGTTCCGCACTCCGATGCTCAGCTCCAACCGCATCGACGTGATCGAGAACCTCGATTCCATGCAGGGAGTAAGCTGGTATTATATCAGATTCCTGCGCGACCGCGCAGACGACATCGAGATAACGCGCGACGAGGCCGGCGACATCAACACTCTGAACGTCGTCAGACACATAGCCACGTACGGAACCATAGTGTTTATGGTGCTGACGCTGGTGCTGTCCGCAATCGAACTGGTAATAAATATCGGAAGACTTTTCAGCTACACGTCCAGGAGGCTGCACGTTCTGCCTATACTGATACTGCTGTGTCTGCTGCTGACGGCGATATGTCCCGCGTTCATAGAACTGGAGGAGCTTTCTTCGGAAGCCGTTTCGTCGGCGTTCTCCAACTATTTCAGCACCGACTGGGAATCCTTCGTTTCCGCGACCATCGTTGATTCCGGCAACAACCTGCTCGCTAACGCGGCGCTTATCTGCATCAACATGGCATTCCCGATCCTGGTGCTGATCCCCTTCGTTATCGCGCTGCTGCCGCTGCTGTTCCGCAACCGCCGCGCCCAGACAATAGCCTACGTTCCCAAAGGCAACAAGAAGCATACGTACGCCGGACACACGGCTCCTACCAAACCCGGTCAGCCCGGCGACAGGAACGCGCTCAAAAAGACGTCCGGAAAAGTGGCGCTTGCCGGTTCGCGTTCTCCGACGAGCTCCAGAATGCCGAAACGCTGAGGTTTCGGAAAATCTCCATAAACGTCACGGAAATGGAGGCAATTCGCCTTCATTTCCTAGTATAGTATAGTAAACGGAAATATGTTCAAACATCTTAAAAGAGATATAGAAGCGGCGCTCGCCAACGATCCCGCCGCAAAATCCAAATGGGAAGTCTTTTTTACCTACGCCGGCGTTAAGGCGTTATACCACTACCGCATCGCCCACGCGTTCTATATGCGAGGACACTATCTTATCGCGCGCATTATAAGTCAGCGCGCCCGCCGCAAAACAGGCATCGAGATACACCCGGGCGCCATCATAGGCGAAGGCGTGTTCATCGATCACGGCTCGGGAGTGGTCATCGGCGAAACCGCGGAAATCGGCAACAACGTCACCATTTACCAAGGCGTTACCCTGGGCGGCACCGGCAAAGACGTAGGCAAGCGCCACCCCACCATCGGCAACAACGTGATGATAAGCGCCGGCGCCAAAGTGCTGGGTCCGGTCAAAATCGGCGATTATTCCAAGATAGGGGCCGGCTCCGTCGTGCTAAAAGACGTGCCGCCGCATTCCACCATCGTCGGCGTGCCCGGCAGAGTGGTCAGAATGTTCGGCGAAAAATTCAAGGACCTGGACCAAAAACTTCCCGACCCCATTCTGGAGGAATTCGCCAGGCTGAACAAACGCATCATTACGCTTGAAGAGATGCTCGGAGTCAACTCGTGCAAATATTCGATTTCTAACGAGATCGATCCGGCGGAGCACATAAAATCCGCCCAGTCAGACAACTAGGAGATAATATGCTGCGATTTTACAACACACTGTCCGGCAAAAAGGAGGATTTCGTCCCCATGGACGGCAAAACCGTGCGCATGTACTCGTGCGGACCCACCGTATATAATTACGCGCACATAGGCAATCTGCGCACGTACGTTTTTATGGACCTGATACGGCGCACCCTGCGATTCGAGGGCTATAAACTGAAAGGCGTTATGAACATAACCGACGTCGGACATCTGATGGCGGACTCCGACGACGGCGAAGACAAAATGGCGGTCGCGGCGCGCGAGCAGCAGCTCTCCCCCTGGGAGATCGCCGAAAAATACGCCAAAGTCTTTTTCGAGGACCTGAAAAAATTAAATATCGGTACGCCCGAGATCATCGCCAAAGCCACCGAGCACATTCCCGAAATGATAGCCTACGTAAAGGCTCTGGAGGACGCGGGATTCAGCTATGAGACTTCGGACGGCATATACTTCGACATCGCCAGATTTCCGCGCTACGGCTGCCTGTCGGGCGCCAATCTGGACGATCAGCTTGCGGGCGCCAGAGTCGAAGTCAACAGCGAAAAACGCCATCCCGCCGATTTCGCGCTGTGGAAAAAAGCCGACCCCAGACACATAATGCAATGGGACAGTCCCTGGGGCAGAGGATATCCGGGCTGGCACATCGAGTGTTCCGCCATGAGCAGAAAATATCTGGGCGAATGCTTCGATATACACTCAGGCGGAGTCGACCACATTCCCATCCACCACGAAAACGAAATTGCCCAGAACGAAGCCATAACCGGAAAACAGAGCGTTAGGTTCTGGATGCACGGCGAATTCATGCTGGTCGACGGCGGCAAGATGTCCAAGTCGCTGGGCAACACCTACACAATCGCGGATCTGGAGCAGAAAGGCTATGCCCCTCTCGACTTCCGTTTCTTCTGTCTCAACACGCATTACCGCAAAAAGCTGAACTTTACCTTCGAAGGACTTTCCGCGGCAAAGACCAGCCGTACAAGACTTATGAGCCAGCTGGGCGAACACAGATTGTCCTCAGCCTCCATAGACAGCGGCAAGCTGGAAAATTTCCGTCAGGCTTTCCGCAGCGCCGTCGAGGACGATATGAACGTACCTTTGGCTTTAGGCGTCCTGTTTACTGCTATAAAGGAGCCTAAATCCAAAGATATATACGAATTGGCAAAAGAATTCGACTGTATTTTCGGGTTGGATCTGGACAAGGCCGAGGCTGAACAGGCAAAAACCGGGGAGATTGACGTACCCGAACAGATAACCGCCCTGTGCGAGGAAAGGAAAGCCGCCAAGAAAGCTAAAAACTACGCGCTTGCCGACGAGCTGAGGGCAAAAATCGCCGCAATGGGCTATTCGGTCATCGATACGCCGCAAGGGTATAAGGTGACTAAGTCGGAATAAAATGCTGCGCTGTCCGTACTGTAAGATAAGCATTTCTACCAGGACGGACGTGTGTCCGCTGTGCCACGTCCGGCTGACGGACGTAGGCAATTCGAAAGAGGAAATAAAGCGCACTCCCCGTGCGTATCCCCAGCGCGCCAGTCTGCCGCCGCTGTCGGGCAACCTGTTCGACAAGGTATATCTGCTGTCGTGGCTTAGTCTGTCTCTGGCAATGATAACGGCGGAACTCACCGTTACCGCTCACGTCAGGTTTTCGTGGATCTCGGTAAGTTTGCTGTTGTACATTTACCTGCTTTTCCGCATACTTCTGCGCGGCAGCGAGTATTTCCCTCAAAAGGTCACCGTGCACGCCATTCTGCTGACTGTGGTCATATTTTCGCTAAGAGGCGTGCTGCCGCATCCGGAAATAATAGCCGAGTTTCTGTTGCCGGTACTGTACCTGGTGTCAAATATCGCCATAGCTGTATTCCTGGCGATAAACTATAAACGGCCCAACCGCTACCTGTTGAACATTCTGACGGTATCGCTGATGTGCGTGATCCCGTTTTTGGCGCTGGTTATCCTGGACGACTATAAAAATTTCGTGCTGTCTTTAGCTACCATGATCATAGGATTGGCGGTCATTGTGGGCACGTTGCTTTTCAGAGCCAAGACGATAGTTTCGGAATTAAAAAGAAAATTCCACCTGTAACGGATCTTATCGCAACGATCAAAGCGGAGCGCGTCGCGCTCCGCTTTATAAACCGCGAATATTATTGCCTCTCGGCGTCGTTTTCCGGATGGCTCGCCTTTTTCTCCCTGCGCTTTCTGAGGTAGGCTTTGATGCGGTTGACGATCCCGCCGCCCTCAAGGTGGTTGGCGGACATATCGTTCATTATGAACGTGACCACGGCTATAACGCCTATCACTATAAATATCGCCAGCAGCCCTTTCCACATTATATCCAGGGAAGCGAGAACGTTGTTCTTTGTCAAATCGGACATCAGTATCATTGCGTTGCTCATATTCCGCCTCCTAACCTGCCACCAAACCGATTATCAGTCCGCCGACGATCGCCGAGGCTATCTGCCCGGATACGTTCGTCCCGACCGCGTGCATCAGTAGATGGTTATTGGGATCCGCCTCCAGTCCGAGTTTTTGAACGACTCTGGAAGCCATCGGGAACGCCGAAATACCCGCAGCGCCCACCATCGGATTGATCTTGTTCTTGGAAAAAAGATTTAAAAACTTCGCAAACATGACGCCGCCGACGGTGTCGAACACGAATGCGAAAAGCCCCAGCCCCATTATTATCAGCGTTTCCCACTGAATGAATTTTTCTGCCTGCATCTGGAAGGCTATCGTGATACCGAGTAAGAGCGTGATGAGATTGGCCAGGGCAGACTGCGCCGTTTCCGACAGACTGTCCAGCACGCCGCATTCGCGTATCAGGTTTCCGAACATCAAAAAGCCCACCAGCGCCAGCGAAGCGGGAGCTATAAGCCCAGCCACCAGCGTAACGATAATCGGGAACATTATCCTGGTGGTCTTGGAAACGGTCTGATTGGAATATTTCATGCGGATGCAGCGCTCTTTTTGGGTCGTGATCGCCTTGATCACCACTGGCTGGATTATAGGCACCAAAGCCATATACGAATATGCCACGACGACAATTGCGGCAAGATATTCGGTTTTCAACGTCTGTGCCACAAGTATGGCGGTAGGTCCGTCCGCAGCGCCTATTATGCCTATGGATGCCGCGTCGTTCAAAGTGAACACGTCGTTGCCCATCAGAGCAGCCAAAAGTATGGTTATGAAAATGCCGAACTGAGCCGCGCCGCCAAGTAAAAACAACTTGGGATTGGACAATAGCGGACCGAAATCTATCATGGCGCCGATACCGATGAATAACAGTATGGGCATTGCCTCCGACGCCTCTATACCCACCTCGAAAAGCCATTCGACTATGCCGGTCTCTCCCAGCACGTTGGTTCCGGGCACGTTGACAAGAATAGCTCCGAAGCCGATGGGCAGCAACAATGCAGGCTCCATTTTCTTTTTTATCGCCAGGAAGATCAATATCCCGCCGATAAGCCACATTACGATATGCTGCCAGCCTACGCCGTTGAGTCCTTCCAACAAGTATTCCAAAACGCGGCGTCCTCCAATACCTTTATGAATAAATTATATCGTAAAGGCAAAACGAATGTCAACGGTTTGCCCTTAACCTCAGATCCTCCGTTTTGTATGCCAACAGGCTGACCAGAACGCACCAGATAATGTCCGTGGGCAAAAACACCGCCACCGCGGAAATCATCAGCTCCGACACAGGCAGCGTGACGTCAAGATAATAGTTATAAATAAAGTACATATAAGTCGCGCCGAGAATATCCACTATAGCCAGCGCCGCCAACGCCCCCGCCAGTTTCACCCAATAGTTTTTGGGCTTCAGCCCGGAAATAAAACCACAGGCATAGGTTCCCGTAACCATACCTATCAGATACCCGAACGACGGTTTAAGCACATACATAAAGCCGCCACCCTCGGTAAATACGGGCAGTCCGATCAGTCCCATCAGCACGTATATCAGCACCGCCGTGCCGCCGTTTTTGCCGCCCAGCATCTCCCCGGCGGCAAGGCAGAACGCAAACTGAAGCGTTATGGGCACAAGCGGCATCGGGATTTTTATAAAGGCGCCCACCGCCACCAAGGCGGCAAACAGCGCTATCATTACAAGATTTTTAGTACGGTTTGTTTTCACAGGCGCAGTTTGACCTCTCCGAATTCCAGTCTGACTTCTCCCGCGGCGGTTTCGACCACCAACCTGAAATCCTCGTCAATGCGCTTGACCGTAGCGGGATATTCCGTTTGATCGGTATTTACGACGTATACTTTTCTGCCGTCCAGCATGGAACGGCGCACATATTCGGAATTCAGACGTTCTTTGTCAAATGCGAAATACAGTTTTTTTAAATTTGCGTAAACCGCGGCGACTATCCTGTTGAAAGCATCCTCGGGGACCTCTCCTTTTGCGCAAGCGCCCGCGATATTTTTTATCTCGGACGGAAAACCGCCTTCGGGCTCCGAAACGTTGATTCCTATGCCCACCACCGCGTAGTCGATCAAATTAAGCTCCATGTCCGTTACTGCTTCGGTGAGAATACCGACGCATTTTTTGCCGTCCGCGTAAATGTCGTTCACCCACTTTATCGAAGCTTTTATGCCGAAAATTTCCTCGATGCCTGCCGCCGAAGCAACTGCCGCCATGGCGGTCAGAAAGCGCCCTCTTTCGAAATCCACGTTGCGTATCAGTATGCTGAAATATACTCCAGAATCCTTGGGCGAATAAAATAACCCGTTGCGTCTGCCGCGTCCGGCGCTCTGTGACGAAGAAGCTACCAACGAAAAATCGGGTATGCCTTCCGCCGCGCGTTCTTTCATATACGTGTTGGTCGAATCGACCGCGTCCAGCACCCTTATCCACTCTGGGGCATCGTCTTTTAAATGTCTGCGGATGCCGTATTCCGTCAGCGAAGCCCTGACAAGCCTGTATCCTCCGCGCGCCCTCTCTATTTTTACGTCCGCGCAGCTGAGAGCGTTTACGGCTTTCCAAACCGCGTTGCGGCTTACGCCGGCGGCTTTGGCAAGTTCTGCTCCCGAAACGTATTCGCCGAAGCGCTCCTCCAATGTATTCAAAATCAGGTCTTTGAGCTTCATGCTTTAATTATATTCGCGTCAAAAGCACTTTGTCAACCTTAACGGCAAAAAAGGTTGACGAATGCGCTCCCTTTTTTGTCATACCGCCGGTTTGAAAGAATATATTTAAACTATGGACGACGCATACATGGAAAGACTTGCCCGCGCATACAACGAGCGCCTGCGCGGCGCCAAAAATCCCGAGTTTACCGAGGCGCGCACGATTGCGGAGGAACAGCTTGCCATACTCGACAAAATGGCTGCGTCGGGGCGCAACACCATTGTTTATCTGAAAAGCCTTAAAAGTGTTTCTCTTTCGGAACTGCGGACTATGGAAGGGTTTAAAACCGTACCGACCAACAAGACCTTTTCCGGCGCAGGCGGGCTTAACAGACTGACGGAGCTGGAAATAGAATTATTCATCGCCGCAGATACGCTGACCGGCAACGGCGCGGATTTGACCGAACTTATCCGCCGCGAAACACGTTTTACGGCTTTTTTGGCGTTATTGCCGTTTCAAAACAGATAAACCGAATGCGCGGCTATGTTAAAACGGGGCGGAATATTCCGCCCCGTTGTGGCTGAAGCCGAAGGTCAAAAATTTACCTTTGAAACGGCTATATATCTCACGTAGCCGTTATAGTTGGTTGCGGAGGTTATCCATTCGTTTCCGCCCCAGCCGCCGCCTTGTACCGTGATAAAATCGGTTATCCATTTGCCGTCACCTTTTATTCTATTTATCCCAAATTCGCCGTTGGGGGAAGAGGACATCAATTGATTCACCTGAACCAAGCCCGTACCTTCCGAACAGTAGACCCTGGCGGCGCCCTCCTGCGCTCCGGAACCGTACTCGTGACCGCTGAATATGTGGTCGTTGCTGACGCCGTTGTAAATCTGTCCGGCGCCGAGATAAGTTACGTTTACCGAACCGTTAAGAGCAATACCCGAGCCTTCGCCTGTGAATCTTGTTCCGCCGCCGAACATTCTGCCGACGTAAAGCTTCTGCGGCGGTTCAATCGCGTCGCGCGTACCGGCGTCGACATATATATAATGGAATACCGTTATATCCGTGGTTACCGAATCGATGCCCGACCATGTACCCGAAAAATAGTTGTAACCTACCAGACCTCCCACGTAAGTCTGACCCGTAGCGGTGTCACTCGATCTGCGGTTAAGCAACAGATTGCCCGAATAGCTCACATTTTTATCGGAGGTTATCGAACCGCTGTTGTACCCCGCCGCCAGACCGATATATACGTTGGCAGAGTCGGCTGCGGTGATCACTTCATAAATATTGTTCAGTCCGCCGTTGAGACCGACGCTGCCGGAATAGTTGGCTATGGGGTCGTAGATGGTGTTGCCGCCGGTGGTAAGCTCTATTGCCGACCGCTCTCTGACGCCCGTGACGAGTTCGGACGAGGACAATTCGAAATACGAATTAACGATTTTCCCTGTTTCCCAGTTAACTCCGGCAATACCTCCTACCGACGTCATCAAACCTACGGAACGGTCGCTGTACAGTTTGACGTTGGTCACGCTCGACGCCTCGATTATTCCGAAGTTCACGCCCGCTATCCCTCCGATAAACGCGCCCGTAAGCGTAACGGTACGCGGAGTATCGTTTGCGGTTATTACGTGAGCGGAAGATATCTTGCCGATGTTTCTTGCCGTAATAATACCGATGCCGAGCTTATAAACGGAACCTTTATCGGGCGCCTTGTAACCGGAGTAAGTTCCCGACGCCTGAATGGAATAGATCTTCGTGTCGGAATTTACGACGTAATATACGTTTTCAACGTATCTGTTTTGGCCCACCGAGCCGACTATCCCGCCCACTCCCAACAAATTATCGGTGAAGTCGTAATTGACGCTGTAAGCAATAACTCCGCTGATTCCTTTGTTATAATCGGTCGATTGCTCCTGTTCATAATCTTCCAGGGAACCAGCGACCTGCCCTGACAGCAAGGGCGAAAGAACCGTAACGTTCGTGACCTCGGAAGTACCGGTAACTCTGCCGTCTGCCGCCTCGTTAACGCTGCCGGAAATATACGCGTTTGCGGCGACCGCTCCTGCAATGCCGCCTGCGCCGCCGGTATACGAATTGGATTTGTCATCCAATGTTCCTCCTCTGATGGATACCACCATGGCATTGCTGACAGAGCAGTCCTCGACCACAGCGTTGATGCTGGTGGTTCCGCGCATATATCCCACGATGCCGCCGACGTAGTTTTCGCCCTGTACGGTCGACACGTTTGTATTGGGAAGCGCGGTAACCCGTACTTGGTTTATTGTGCCTCCGTACAGTTCACCCGCCAGCATCCCGACATAAGACGCTCCCGTCACAATTCCGTTGATTGTCAGATTGGTAACGCTGCTTCCTTCGCCCAGCTTGCTGAAAATGCCGACGTAGTTTGCTCCGTAAGTAACTCTGACGTTTTTCAAAGTTTTCCCGTTGCCGTCGAGATGCCCGATAAATCCGTTGGAATAAGTCTGCTCCCCGACCTTGAAATCTGCTCCTATCAAACCGCTGAAGTCGCTCGACAGATCGATATCGTTGTTCAGCATAAAGTACACCTGCGACAGGTTGCCCTCCATACCGCGATGAATGCTGTTAAGGCTGTCCATCTGGAACGCGGTCGAGATCAGGAACGGGTCACCTTTAGTACCGATGCCGCCCTTAAACGGATAACCTTCTTTGATGACGCCTTCGGAGTACGGTATTGCATCATATTTATTGAACCCAGTCACGCCCGTTTCCGGATTCCTCTCGTACAAATAACCGCTGTAAGTATTATTGTAAGAATCCGGATCGTCATAGAAAAACACGTGCTGGATTTTCACGAAATACTCCGTCGCGGTATCATTGCCGTTAAGATTGAAATTGAGTTTTGATATATAGGACGAGGTGTCCAGCGTCAGCTTAACGTCTTCGCTTTGTTTGATCCTGACCCAGAAATCGCTGGAGGACTGTTTGTCGTATTGGATATCGGGTGAAATCGGTATATTGATTATACTGATTTCACCGTTAACCTTGCCGTCGCTGTCCATTTCGTCGCCGTCGTAAATCCAGTAGTCGCTCGCCGCCGCTTCGTCGGCACCCAGAGCTATGGCAAAATCCGCGGGAAGTTTTATACCCGAACCGGTTTTACTGCAATACAGGTTGTGAATGATCAGTTCGCCGTAGCTGAGGAAATTAATATTGATGCGCTTGGACGTATTGGCAGTTATTACAAGCTTGATTGCATTGATCTTATTAATATAATCTGCAAAATCATCGCTGCTCAAGGCTGTAGCGGAAAGGCGTTGGCTGAAATAATCGGATGCAAATTCGCTGTCGGCAGCATCGTCGTAATCCGAGTTTTGGCCGAACAGTTCGTTTCCGTTGTTGTCCAAAATGCTGATACCGGCGACGCGGTCGTATATTGGGTTAAACAAGTCAATTCTGCCGCGTTCGTCCGTCCAGTCGTCCTTGTCCTTATCCTTGCCCAGCGGCAGCGTGATCACAAGTTTGGAACCGACGGGCATCGTGTAATTTAGTAGCTGTTTACCGTCGAAATCCGTAATTTCGGTTTCTTTCTCGCCCTCGATAAACGCTATCTGCATTTTGGGCAGCGCCTCAATCAGACTCGCCGCAGTCCCCGAAAGGCTGCTGACGGCTATGTTCATCGTATATTTACGCGTATATCTCGGGTAAATGGTGTACGAATCGTTCATTATCACGTTCAGCGAGTCGTCGTCCGGATTATATTTGTATTGCAATTCTCTTTCGGAACCGTCCACCTGTATCGACAGCCATGTTCCCGTTTTTTCCAGCATGACGCGTTCGCCGTCCGCGGATACCCACCAGCCGTCGAAAATGTAATCGTCGAACGTGTTGGGCAGCGCGGTCTGCATCGTACCGGCGTTAAACGACGCCGAAGGATATGCCGTACCCTCTATTCTCGGGCTTTGGTCGCCCTCTCCGTCGATATAGTTGCCGGGTTCCTGCATTGCCACGGATGGAATCAGTTCCAATACGTTCTTTTGCTGGAACAGCGGGCGTATCACTATGCAATACGAGCCTATATCTCCGTAGACATAGTCGCCGGAATCCGAACACGTGAACGCCAGATAATTCTCGTCGTCGCCCAGGATGGAGTTGTCCGTGCTGACCATCCTCAGATACGATTCGTCGTAAAGCGCGGAAACCGGGAAGGTATAATTGTTCTTGGCAGCGTTGTACGTGCTGCCCGTCGCGTCGGGAATAAGCCCCCAGTTCCATCCGCCGTACTGCTCGCCGCGGTAGTACCAATACTGCCAGCCCACCAGCTCGAAGCCTTCCTCCTTGCCGGTCCCCGACCACTCAAGCGTGATCGTATTGTCGCTCCACGTGTTATATGCCGCACCGGTGATCCCGTTCAGCTGTTCCATGACCTGGATGGTCTGTTTGGTGGGATCGCCGCCGAGATAGCTCTCCACGCGCGTGGAACTGGAATAGTACTGCGGACGCTCCGAATTGTAAAGCGTAGTGGTAGCGACTATTTCGCCGGCGGGTTCATAACGCCATTCGCCGCTGTCGTCCTGATATCGGTAGATATTCTCCGCGACTATCGTATATACCGGTTGGTAAACCGCCACGACTTCCAGTCTGAATTCCGTGCCACCGGAAGTGCTTACGTTGGTTATCGTGGCGCCGTTGAGTTTGCCGCCCAGATCGTCCAGTACGAAACTGCTTTCGGCTGAGCCTGGATAGCCGCGCGTAAGGTCGTTGTACTGCATAACGCCGTTTATCATATATCCCATAAAACGGTAACGCGTATCGTACCCCACGTTTACGTTGGCGGCGTTGGCAAGACCTTCCACGACTTTAAAGTTGACCTGCGTGCCGTAATCGAATACCCTTGTGTTGTCTACCCAGGTGTTGTCCTCGAATACGCTCGCGGTAGCGAATCCGGGTTTGACGGTCTTGTTTTCGAACAGCGCCACCGTCCTCACGACTGTCACCTGCTTGACGTACCTGATCTTAATGATCATGTTTTCGGTGACGGTCACGTTCAGTCTGACGACGCCGTTTGCTTCCGCAGCACTCAAGGCGAAGTTCTCCTCTCCCGTGCCGGGAGTAAAGGTTTTATACGTCGTGGTAAAACGCCTGTTGCCGTTGGAATCAGGCGTTCCGGTATCCAACAGGTACCCTACTGACTCTATACGGTATCCCGAATTTGGAGTTATCGCTATTGTAACCGCACTGCCTGCGGACACGCGGTAAGAGTTGGAGCTGAGCGACACGTTCAGGCTACCGCCCGCGTTGGAGTTGGAAGCGCCGTAGGTTTCTGACAGGAAGCTCAGATATACCGCCATGGACGGATCTCCCGCATAAAGCGTAGTATCCGAAACGACGTTCAGGGTCTGTATCGGCAGCGTGTTGAAAAGACGCGTCGTATAGAAAGCTATGTTGGCGCGGTTGACGCTTGAAACGGTATCCGCTCCGAACGGAGTGAACACCGCTCCGCTTCTGATGCGGAAGACCGCGGCTCCGCCCCTGGCGCCGCCGTTCTCTAGCGTTTCGGTTATCACGCCGTCCTTGTTGGCTGCGATGTCGGGCAGTATCCTGTCGGGATTGCCCTGAGCGTCATAGTTTGCCAAAGCCGTTATCGAAGCGTAGATCTGATACACCATGCTGTCCGGGTTCGCGGACGAGAAATTGCCTGAAATATATTTGTAATTCGGCATAATTTCCACCGTCACGGTATAAATATGATAGAATACCGCGCGGAACGTGCGCGTGGAGGTCATGGTATATCTCATTTCCAGACCGTTTGCCGCGACCGTTATGCCGTTTATTCCGTTTCTGACGTACGACCAAGTACCGTTACGGTACTCCTGGAAACCTTCGAACACGTAATTGACCGCGTCCGAAAGCTGTACATTGAAAGTCGCTAAGGAGCCGTGAGTGTGTCCCGTAAGCGAAGTCGAATCGTCGCTGAAGGATATCGAATAGGTAGCGACGCTGACGCCGTTAACGAAATATGAGCCGTTAGCGGAGCCCTCGGACGTAAACTTGTATTCCGTGCCGTCCGCCACCATGTATGCCAGACTGTTGTCGACGAAATTGACGCTGTATTTGCTAAGCTCCGTCTCATACACCATATACAGCGTGGACAGGTCGGGATCGTGAATATCCAGGTACGAGAACAGCGCTTTGCCGCCGAAATCCAACGAAATATCCAGATACATCGTCAGATCAAGATTGTTGTAATCCGCGTCGGGACGCTTTTCGTACTGGTTTTTACCCGTCATTGCGCCGTATGCCACGCCCGTCAGAGTGCCAATTCTGCTGGCGCCGGACACGTCCACGCTCCAGTTGGCGTTGTTGTAAAGCGTCAGCGATTTGATCTCGTAGCCCGTCGTGAACGAATGGAGTATAGGCGTGCCGCCCTTTGTATTGTATTCGACCGAACCGTATTCCGAAGAGACCCTGATCGAAGCGTCCCCGGAACCGTTGGCAAACTCTTTGCGGTTGATCACCAGGCTCAGCGCAAACGCCTGCGGCGAAAAACCTGCCTCTATGGAAATGACCGGCATGGCATTGACGAAAGCGTCGTTTACGGTGAACGTAGCCGTATAAACATAGATGCCGTCGTTGGTCTTGGTCGGGATCACGTTATATTGATACGCACCCTTATTATAGCCTATCGTGTAGGATATACCGTTGATGGCGAGCGAGGACAGATAATATCCCGTATACGCGGTAAACCCTATACGTATCACGGAGTGGTGCCCTATCTTCTCGCCCGATACCCAATTGCCGCCGCCTTCAACAAACTCTATGCCGTCCACGGTACCGCCGGAAGCCGACGCGAACGCCACTTCGTAGGTCCTGAGTTCGTATTTCACGTTGACTTCGAAATTAGCCTTGACCGCGTCTATCGTCAGCGTGTAATAACCGTTGCCGTAAACGAAGTCCTCTACGGTATATACGGCTTCTCCCATTATTACCGTGGCGGCAACGAGATTGTATCCCTCGGCGGGAGTAAGCTTTACGGTGACCCTGTCGTTGAAGCGCATGCCGTCGTAATCGGCTCCGATGCCGCCGGAAGGTTTCCATGCCTCGGGAGGCAAGCCGGTGCCCAGATCGAGGGAACTGAACGATCTGCCGCCGCTTATGGAAAGCTCGGCGACAGCAAAAACGGTGTCGGAATGCCTTTGGGCGTATCCGCCGGTAAAGGTCGCGCTGTATTTTCTGCGCGCGGGAGAAATGGTTATTACATAGTCCGCCCTGACGTTTTCGAAAGTATAGGTGCGCTTTTCGCCTTCCGCGAACAACTCCGCGCGTATCGCGTTCAGTTCGTTGGTCGGCAGCACTGTGCCGTCCACGGATACGATGAATACGTCGTCCTCGTGATAGCCGTCCACTTCATAACCCGTATACAGCTCGTATCCGAATTTGAAGTTTTCTCCCCACTTCACCGTTGCGGAAGACACCGACGGGTTGCCTCCTTCTGCGGAAATCACCGTAAAGTAATACGACTTTACCGCAAACGACGCCACGGCATAGGTCTCGCCCGCGATCGCATGCGTTTCGCTCTTGGCGAGGGTGGCGTCCTCGACGGTGACCCGCTGCAAAGCCGAATCGGTGAATATCGAAAACGATTCGATAATGCTTCCGCTGCTGTCGAAATCGGGAGTGGCGATAAACCTGAGCGATGTGCCGTAGGTCACTGTCAAGGCGGTCTCCTTGCCGTCGTACTCAGCCCAGATAATACCCGAATTGAGAACATAGACTCCGCTTAATGCATATTCGGGAGCCCAAACGAAGACGCTTCCGTCATCCATATCGCCTTCCAGCATTATGCTGCCCATGGCTCCGCCGGTCGTCTGAAGGGCAAAAGCCACCGTATGACGCTTGATCTCGAACGCGGCTTTTGCCACTACGTTTGAGGTCACCGCGCCGGAGACCGCATTGTTGCGTACCGAGGACATGCGATCCTCGCCGTTGATTATGAGACCCGTCCTTTCGTATCCCGCTCCGGGATCGGCGGTCAGAGTATAGTTCAGACCGTACTCGTACATACCGTTTTCGATGATTACTTCGGCGTTGCGGTCATAAGGATTATAGAAAGTCACCGTCACCGCGCCGTTGAACGCATACAGTCCGGAAGGCTGGTATTCGAGGTTGATATTGATATCGGATTCGGAAATGTCGAAACTGTACTGATATCGCTTGAATTCTACGCTAAGGGAGGTTATGTCGAATGAAACATTCTCTATCAGATAGGCGCCGCCGGTTACGGGCATCTGTTCGCGCGAAAGCGTTATTATACCCTCTTTGCCGCCCGGTTCGACGTAATATATGACCACGCTTTCGACGTAATATCCGCGCGTGCTTCTGGGAGTGACGACCACTCTTATATCGCTGCCGTGAGATATGCCGGTATAGATGCCGTCGGCGTCGGAAACGTAGCCCGTCACGCTAACAGTACCGTAAGTTGAGGGATCGGTGTCTCGCGAAGCGAAGTTGGGGCTGGAGTTGAACCCGTTGACGTCGATGTAGTATTTGTTGATCTCGTATACGACGCGGACGCTCAGGGAGCTGCTGCGTCTGCCGAGGTCGTAATATATTTCGGTCATCTCGTTCTCGTCAACGCCGCTTATCTGCCAATCCCAGATACTAACGCCGTTCACGATGATTTCGGCGATGTGATATCCTTCTTCCGCGTTAAGTCTGAGGCGCAGATTCTCCTCCGCACCGAACGTGACGGAGTCGGTGTTCTCGTAGCCCGAGCCGTTCTCGGCGTCGGTCATTACGTAGGTCACGCCGCCCAGCGTATCCGAAATTATCAGGGTGTAAGCGTTGGGCGAGAACTCTATCCTGACCAGCGTGTCGCCGGTGATCTTAAAATTGAGCGTACCCGAAACAAAGCAGTTGGTAGAGCTGTCAAGCTGCGCGCCGGACAGCTGCGACGGAGCATACGAAAGTCCGCCGACGGTGACGGAGCTGATATAGTAGCCGGGGTTGGCTTCTATATTCATCGACACGGCGCTGGAATAAACGTAGTTGCTGCCCTGTTCGCTGCCGCCGACGGTGCCGCCGGAAGAATACGATATGGAAAGCGTATAGTTGTTTGTCGTGAACGCGGCGTGTACGGTGACGTCGCCGTCGTATACCGTGCCGGCGGGGAAGTTCCACTGGACCACGCCGCCGGGATAAGTTTCTATTTCGGTGGTGCCGGGATCGCGTCTGGAAGTAGAGCCGTAAGACACATAGAAACTACCCAACGAATATCCTGCGGCAGGGATAAAGCGGACGCTGAAGCCCTCTCCGTCGGATACGTAGACCGCGTCGGAATTGACGGTGCCGGAGCCGGAAGACAGATTGACGTTGATATAACGGCGCACTTCTCCGAACAGCGCATAAACGCTGTTAAGACCTTCGCCGACCGTGTAGTCCAAAGTTTCGGACGCCTGCGTGAACTGTCCGTTGACCAAATAGCCTTCCAGCACCGCGCCGGCATAAGCTTCTGCTTCGAATCGGATTTCGGTGCCGACTGCCAGCGCGCTGCCGCTTGTGAGTTCGGCGCCGCCGCCGGAAGCGCTTAACGCGCCGGAACCCATCGACCCGAATTTGACCGTGCCGTCCGAGGCGTTATTGTCACGGAAGTTGAGGAATACCCTGACGTCGGAACGTATACCGTACACGCTGACCGTGATGACGCCGCCGGAGACGTTCTCCAGCGTGTACGCGCCGTAATCGGCGCCTGAAATACCGGTGGACGACGCCACATAATAATAGTCGCCGCCGGAGACGTTCACGACCGAAACGTCGTCTATGGTCAGCGTCCTGGTCGCAACTATATTGATGTTGATCGTGGCGCTGCCGTTATATGCTGCACGGTAAGGAGCGGTTTCCTGCAGCAGCTCGTCGCCCATGACGGTGCTGCCGAACAAAGTGACCGCAGAATTGTTGCCGTCCTCAACGACGGCGGTAACGTAATACGAAACCTCGCTGAACGCTATTTCGACGGTATAATCGGATTCTATGGCGTCGAACGTCATCGTATGCGAAGTCACGCCGTAGCCTATCACCTCGGGATACGAAGTCCCGGCGGCGGTATAGACGGTGATCGAATCGAGTGTGGCGTCCTCGGGCGCGGTGACCACGAAAACGGGCGAGGACCCGCGCGGAATGTCCGCCACAGACGTCATGGCGCCGACGAACACGTCAGAACCGTTATAGCTGAGCTTCATGTCGGTATCGTTGGTGGTGAACGTGACGGTCTGCAGCGCCCTGATGAAGCTGAACACTATGTAATAATCGCGTTTGACTTCGGGGGTGGTATAAGTGACGCTGTTGAGTCTGGGCGGATAGTTTTCCACCTCGCCGTTGACCTCCACCGAAGCCACGGAATAGGTGTTGTCGGTCTTTGCGACCACTTCGGCTATGTCGCCGTATCCGACTACGAAACTCTCGGTAACGCTGCCTTCTCCGCCGTAATAGCTGGTATTGATGCGGTAATAAAGCTGCGCGGTTTCTATTTCTATCTCGGTGTTCCTGGAAATGGAGTCTATATAAAATTCGACTCTGGTGATACGGTAATCGCCCGAACCGAAATATTCGGAAACTTCCTCGTCGTTGACGCGGAATCCGACTATGTGGCAACCGCCGCTGATCTGGGAGGAGAAATAAACGTACGGATCGAGAACCGTGCCGTTGACCCTGATCGCCGAAATATAATATCCCGTATCCGCCGTAACGATATAGTTGCCGGGGTCGGTGCCTTTCTGGAAAGACGTTTCCGTCGGCCCTTCTATGGCGGCGTTTTCCACGCTCTCGGGCAGCGTCACGGTATAATAAAGTCCGCGGTAGCCTATTTCCACCGAGGTATTGGCTATCACGTCGGCAACGGTGAAAGTGTAAGTCTCCGCGTCGGCGGGCAGCGCTTCGGCAAGAGCGTTGACGCTCAGCGAAGAAACGAAATTGCCTTCGGGCGCGGTTATACGCATCACCAGACTGCCGCCCGAAGGTACGGACACGGTAAACGCCGAAGAAGCGTTCGTCGTCCAGCTGCCGTCTCCCGACGTGCCCGAAACGTAATACTCGACGGTTCCAGCCAGACCCGTGGAGCCGTTAGCCACGTTCACCGAATACGAAACCAGTTCGAAATCGACTTCCAGTTTAAGCTGAGAAGCCGTCACTATCGTATTGACTTCGATGGTGCCGACGTATCTGTTGTCGGAAAGCTGAACGTCGCCTTCGGCAACCACTTCGCCGTTAAGCCGTACGGAAGTTACGATATAGCCCGCGGAGGGCACGACGGCGTATCTGAAATCCTCGTTGACGGGGACCTTGACAACGCCCTGAACGGGTGACGTCGCCATCCCGGCGTCACTTATCACGTACACGGCGCCCGCGCCCTTCAGCGACACGGAAAAGTCCTTGGTTATGACGCTGAAAACGGGTATGACGTCCACGTTTCCGGATACCGTATATTCACGCGTCACCGCTACGGAAGTGGCTTCGCCCATATCCGACACGAACCAGCCGTCGAACACATAGTCGGTCTTTTCGGGCGTCACTGCGGGGAATTCTCCCGTCAGCGCGCCCGCCACGGCGGTCTGATATTCCGCCGTGAGCACTATTCCGCCCGCTTCCGCGTCATATCCCGGCAAAGTCGTAAAGTCGTTGAAGTTTTCCACCCCGTCGAGTTTGAACACGACGGTATATACGTTCCTGATCCAGTGCGCAGTCAAAGTGACGTCTCGTTCTATTATCGCGTCGTTGGTCAGCACGACGGGCGTGCCGTCGGGCTCGGTCTCGTAGTACCAGCCGCCGAAAGTAAATCCTCCGAGAGCTATCACCGACAGATCCTCGACGTCGAATACTCCGCCGATGGGATCGCCGTACTGAAGTATCACCGAAGGAAGATTCGAAACGGGCGCGCCGTTGCTGGCAAAGGAAATAACGCTCTCCTTGTAGACAAAGTCCGCGCGCATCTTCATGGAATAGATGATGCCCGCCGTGGTCGAATACGAATCGGAGGGCAATGTAAACGACAGCGTGTACTCCTCGCTTGTCCCCGTCCTGGCAGAGGTGAACATAACGAAACTTCCGTCGGCAAGCTCTATCTGCTGGCTGACTCCTTCGGGAGCCACCTCGACCCACTCGCCGTCGAAATTGAGGATTTCCCAGCCCGTAAATATCCTGCTGTCGTTAGCCCTGACGCGCAGGACCGACTGCTGTCCTTTGGGATAATACGGTTCCAGATCCTCTATGTAGCCCAGCGGACCGCTGCCGTCCGAGGTGAATTCGACCTCCAGATCGACGGCGTCCTTGACCATGATCGGTCTGATGTTGAGGTCCTCCGTCACGTTTGTGTAGTTGGTGTCCCAGCCTGTGAATTTGTATCCGTAAAGCTGCATATTGCTTTCGTCGGCTCTGGGGACATTCGTGGGCTGAGAGCCGTAAAACACCGTTTCTTCCCTGGCGGTCGTGCCGTCGGGATAATAGAAAATGACGGTAAAGGTCTGTTTGGTGAACACGGCGGTGATGGTCATGGTGCGGCTGATCTCCTTGTCACGCCTGGACGCGTAAGGATATCCGTCGCTCCACCTGAGGAACTTATATCCTTCCGCAGGCACGGCGTTCACCGTGGTGGCGTCGCCGCCCGCGACAACCGACTGTTCGCTGTCGCCTTCGATCCTGCCGCCGTAAGACGCAAGATACGTTACCGTCAGAGTCGTCGGCACGACTTCGTAGCTTACCGTCTGCTTGAAACCGCCGTAATCCAAAATCACGTTGTCCAGCTTCTGAACCTGACTCAGATCCAGACCTTCGACTATCATTTCGGAGAGAGCGACCTGTTCCGAGGTCCCGTCGCTGTACTGGACGGTCGCAAACACCTGGGTCAGGTCGGCGTTGATGCTGATCCTGCCTTCGTTTTCGACTACTATGGCCTGCACGGTGGGACGGACATAAGTGCCCGCAGCAAGATCGGATCCCTCGTGACCTTCCACCATCGTCGGCAACACCGCGGCGGCTACGCACGCGGCTACCAGCGCGGCAACGGCTACAACCAGTAAAGTTATGCCTAAAATGCTCCTTTTCGTGTAATGTTTTCCGGGGATCCTGTAACGTGCCATAAGAGTCGAACTCCTTTTTTCCGCGACAATAATACGCGCGTCGCGTTTATAGATAGATTATATATAATAAAGAAGCGCCCCGCAAGCGCTTCCGATATCTTTTGCTTTACTTTTACCGCCGCGCGGCGCGCGCGACCGCTTATTCGGGCTTTCTGCGCCAATCCTTTTTGACGCACTGACGCGCTCTGGCGATACACAGCGCGTCCTCGGGCACGTCGTCCGTGACCGTGCTGCCGCCGGCTATATACGCGCCGTCGCCCACGTCCACGGGCGCTATCAAATTGGAATTGCAGCCTATAAAAACGCCTTCCCCCACCCTGGAACGTCTTTTCCCGACGCCGTCGTAATTGGCAAATACCGTGCCGCACCCGACGTTGGTGCCCCCGCCGACGTCCGCGTCGCCGATATAGGTCAGATGCGCGGCTTTTACGCCGTCGCCCAACACGGAGTTTTTGACCTCCACGAAGTCGCCTATCCTGCAGCCGGCGCCTATATGCGCTCCCGCCCTCAGGCACGCGAAGGGTCCTACCGACGTACGTGCGCCTATCACAGCCTTGGTCGCAAAAGTCGAACGCACCTCGCACCCCTCTCCGACGACGGTGTCGTTAAGCTCGCAGAACGGATAAATGACGCTGTTTTCGCCTATCGCGGTATTGCCCGTCAATACGTTCATGGGATAGACCGTAGCGCCTTTGCCCAGCTTGACCGAATCGGCTATGAACGTCGTTTCGGGCGACAGCACCACGGCGCCCGCCTCCTCCGCTTCTTTCAGTTTCTTATCGCTTGTTTTGAAATTTCGGGTCACCTTATATTCGTTTTCGGTAGCCTTTACTTCAGACTCAAGTTCGATGATTTTGGACGCGTACGCTTTTAAACGTCTGACTGATCTTCTGGCGACGGACATGTCCGGATCCTCCGCGGTCAGCCTTATCACGGGCTCGGTGCCGGAGGGACGCGCTATTATCCTGCCGTTGCCTTCCGATTCCAGAAAGGCTTTAAACGCCGCTATTTCGGGGCTGGATTCGAACACGCGTTTGCCGCGTTCGTCCGTCTTGATCTCGTCCGACGCCGTGGGATATTCGCCGTAATCGGCATACTCCGAGACGTTTTTTTCCTTTGCCACGGCGGCGATTATGAGCGATGTCAGTATGCCGTCGCCGGTAGCTGCGAAATCCGAAAAGATTATGTGTCCCGATCTTTCTCCGCCTATCGGATAGCCGCCCTCTTCCATCAGCATAGACACGTATTTGTCGCCCACGGGCGTCCTTAAAAGTTTTATGCCAAGCGCGTTCAGTGCCTTTTCCGCGCCCAGATTCGTCATCACCGTTCCGACAAGCACGGGAGGGCTCAGTCTGCCTTTCTCCATAAAATATTTTGCCGCCGCATACATCATATTGTCGCCGTCAATGCACGCGCCTTTGACGGCGGCTATCACCCTGTCGCCGTCTCCGTCGTAGGAAAAAGCTATGTCCGCGTCCGAATTCAGCGATTCCCCGATAATGTATTCGGGGTGCGCCGCGCCAGTGCCGACGTTGATCCTTGAGCCGTCGCCTTCCGCGTTGAGCGCCGTGACCGATGCCCCCAGACCGCGGAACAGCGCCACCGCGGCGCTCCCTGCCGCCCCGGACGCGCCGTCCAGAACGACCTTCAGTCCTTTAAGATCGGGTGAAAACGAACGGCGCACGAATCCGAGGTAGTCTTCCAGCCCGTCGGCATATTCCCTGTACGAACCGCCCTCCTCTGCCTGAAAAACCGATGTATCGATGAGTTTTTCGAGAGCTTCTTCCTCAGCCGTCGAGATCTTGGCGCCTTTTCCCGAGAAAAATTTAAGTCCGTTATACTCGGGAGGATTATGCGAAGCCGACACCATTATGCCTATCTCTGCTTTTTTGGCTTTTGTCAGAAAAGCCAGCGCCGGCGTGGGCAGCATTCCGGCGTCCAGCACGTTTATCCCCGCCGATGCGAGGTATTTTGACAAAACCGAAACTATTTTCTTTCCGCTCGTCCGCGTATCGCGTGCGACAACGACGCTGATCCTGCCGTAAAAAGCCTTGACCGCCTGCGCCGTTTTTTCCAGAAAATCCGACGTGAACATCGCGCTTTTACCGCGAATACCGTCTGTGCCGAAATATTTCATGAAACCTCCGAATATGCGTCAATATATGCCGCATGATTTCGGAGTGTGCACTCTTAAAAGCGTTTGCCCGCGCCGAATGCGGCGCCGGTTCAATCGGGATAAGGTATGTAAGAAATAAGCTCGGAAACGCTGGGATGCGGAAAACACAGCTTTTTTATCTGTTTCACCGGCGTGCCCAGATGGATGAAAGCGGCAAGCGCGCCGACTATCTCGGACGCGTACGGCAGCGCCAGATGCGCGCCGCGCAAAACGCCCTTTTCCGTATCTATCATAAATTTGATAAAGCCGTCCCTGTCGGCGCTCTCCGCCACGTAACGCGGAGAATACGACGCGGGCACGGTAAACGCCCTGACCGAAGCGCTCTCCGCCGAAACGCCCACGGAGGCGAATTCGGGCGACGTGTAAACCACGGACATAACCGAATCGTAACGCATCTTTTCGTCCTCGCCGAACATGTCGCTCACTGCGACCGAAGCTTCGCGATACGCTTTATGCGCAAGCATCATTTTGCCGTTTACGTCTCCCGCAACCCACATTCCGGGTACCGATGTGCGCATATATTCGTCGCATACTATCCCGCGATCCGTCTCGGGGGAAAGGTTTTCCAACCCGTATCCCTCCAGGTTGGGTCTGCGTCCGGTACACACCAGTATCTTTTCCGCCGCCGCTTTTTTTTCTTCGCCGCCCAGCGTAAAACTCAGACCGTCTTCGGATATTTCGGTAACCTTCGCGCCCGTAAAAACCCTGACGCCAAGCCGCTCCAGAGTCTTTTTCATCAGCGCGCGCGAATCCGCGTCGGGCGATGCCGTGAGCTCGTTTTCGGCTTCGAACAGACTGACCTCGGATCCAAGCATTGCATAAAGCGACGCCGTTTCCACGCCTATCACTCCGCCGCCTACGACAGCGAACGCCGAGGGTACCGAGGAGACGTCCAGCGCGCCCGTGCTGTCCACCGCGTTGCCGCGCCGCAATCCTTCTTTAAGCCCTTTTACCGGCGGAAACGCGGGCGACGAGCCCGTTGCTATCAGCAGTCTTTCGGCAGCCGCTTCCGCCGAGTCCGAAACCACGGTGAACAAGCCGCCGCGCTTTCCTGATATTTCGGCGCTGCCGTTCACTATCGTTACCCCGGCTTTTTTCAGCGATTGGACGACGCCTGCGCGCAGGATCTTTACGTGCTTTTCCTTTGCCGCCTTCATTTTAGCAGCCTCCTCGGCGGATACGGGCACGTCGCTGAGCCCGACATGTTTTCTGCAGGAATAAAGCTCCTTTGCCGCGTGGATAAGCGATTTGGTGGGTACGCAGCCTTTGTTGAGGCACACGCCGCCCGGCTGTTCCTTTTCGAACAACACGACCTTGAAGCGTTTTGCGGCCTTTTCGGCGGCTTTATACCCTGCCGGGCCGCCGCCTATCACGATCAAATCGTACTTTTCCATATCTGCCTCCGAAACATGCTTTGAGTTTAAGACCCTTTTATGCCGTCAGTCAGCCGCTCCGCGGCGCAATAAAACGCGTGCGCCGCGATGGCTTCGGTACGGTTTACCGCGATACATTTACATACGTTTTTATCCTCGTACGCCGCGCCGTACTCGGCTACGACCCGACCGTTTTTGACTACGATCGGATATTCGGCACCTGCGGCGGTATATAAAAACGAATATCCCGAATCACCCTCGAAAACGGCGTTTCTGCCGCTGACGGACATATTTACGGTGCCGTAAGGGAAATTTACCTCGGCAATGCCGGAAGAAAAACAAATCCGGGCTACGCATTCTCCCGAAGCACCGTAAAAAGCGCAGCCGCCGCGCGAATATTTTATCCTGAACAGCAAGTCGCCGTAATCCGTCAGCGAACGGACGTTTACGGGGGCGCTCAGCAGATACGCTCTTTTGGGTGACGTGAAAGCCACCGCCGTTTCCGGATCGGTCATCTAAATCTTTTCCGCGCAGCAATGCGCGTGTGTGGGCGTGAGACACCTGAAGCCCTCGGCGCCGCCCGGTCTTAACGATCTCAATCCGAATCTGATCGTTCTGAAATCGATATACAGGTTTATAAGATCTCCGCTCCCTTTTCTGTCGGGCGTGTAACTCATCTGCGAGCCGTGGCATGCCAGCGCCTCTTTCTGGAGCCTGCGCCACTTTCTGCCCGTGGGAAAGTAATAATCGGGTTCGTCGGTATAATACATTGCCAAAAGCGCGGGCGACGCGGCGGCGTATCCCGCTTTTTTAGCCATGGGAGCATTGGAAGCGAATAAAAACGCCCGCTTTACGGCGTTGCCCACGTTGACGTGGTCAATATGGCATTCGGTTTTAAGCGACGGATCGGGACAAAACACCAGATCTGGCTTAAATGCCAGTATCTCGCGGTAGAGCGCAGCGAAAAGCTCTTCCGTATCGTAAAATCCGCCGTCCGAAAAACCAAGAAACACCACGTCCTCCACGCCCAGCTTCGCTGCGGACGCCCGCTGTTCCGCTTCGCGCGTTTTTATGAGTTCCTCCGGATCCGTGTCAGCGGATTCGGAGCCGTATCTGCCGTCCAGCGCAATGACGAAACGCACTGTTTTGCCTGCCGCGGCAAGTTTTGCGGCGGTCTGCCCGGAAGAAACCTCTATATCGTCGGGGTGCGGCGCCACGAACAGCACGCGTTCGGCGCTTTCAAAACGCGGAAAAGGCAGTATCAGCCGCAATATTTTTTTCATCAAACACATATCAGCTCCCCTGCCGCAATCCCGAAAGCGCGTTCTGCGCCTTGCGCGGGACTGCGTGCCAGACTATTAAATTATAATGCATTGCTTTGCTTATTACAATAGCGTTTAGGGTAAAAAAAACGCCCGCTAGCGGGCACGGGCGTTTTGCTTGTCAGCCTATAAGTCTTACGGGCAGCACCAGATACAGGTATCTGTCGCCGTCGCCGGGCACTATCACCGCGGGCGCGTTGGACGTGGAAAGGTTGATCTTGACGTTGTCTTCCTTTATCCTGGCGAAAGCGTCGAAAAGGTAACGCGTGTTGAACGCGATCTCAATATCCTTGCCGCTCAGCTCGCAGGGCACCGATTCGTGTATCTTGCCGAGTTCGGAAGACGAATCGATATCTATTTTCCCGGAGGATAACGAAAGTTTTACGTAGTTTTTCTTGTTTTTCGCTACCAGCGTGGCGCGGTCAAGCCCGTTCTCCAGCGCGCTTTTGTTTACAGTCACGGAGCTGGAAACGGCTTCGGGTATTATCTTTTTGTACTGTATGAATTCGCCCTCTAGCACGCGGGTGACTATCTTGGTGCTGCCCAGATCGAACAGCACGCGGCTCTTTTCGGCGTTCACGGTGACGTTGGAGCCTTCCTCGCCTATGATCTTGACTATCTCCTGCAGATTCTTTGCGGGGATAACCGCCGAAAAATCGCCCTTTTGTCCGAAAACGCGGCATTTGGTAACGCCCAGACGGTATCCGTCCAAAGCCGCCGCGACCAGTTCGTCGTCCTCGACCTCGAGTTTGCAGCCGCGCAGTATCGGGCGGCTGTCGTCCTGGGCGGCGCAGAATATCACGCCCTCAATGGCGTCGCGCAGATCCTTGTCCTTTGCAACGAAACCGTTGTCGGCGGGCATATCCTTGAATTCGGGATAGGTCTCGTCCTCCATGCACTGGAATTCGGAGACGTTGACACCGTAGTTCACCGACAGCGTCGAAGTGTATTTTTCGATTTCTACGTTTTCGTCGGCTACTTTCTTCATGAATTCCTGGAACACTCTGCCCGTGACCACGGTTTCGCCTTCCAGTCTGACGTCGGCTTTAATGCGCGAAATGATATATAATTCCAGATCCGTAGCCGCCAAAGTGACTTCGTCGCCTTCGGCGCGGATCTTGATCCCCTCAAGGATCGGAATGTTGGCTTTGTTGGAAATGGCTTTGCCCACGGTGCTTAATGCGTCGGAAAGTTCTCGCGTATTGCAAACGAATTTCATCTTGGCTCCTTTATCTCCGAAAGTAAATTTATTATCTATTATAGTTTAATCTCCGGCGCGCGTTTTGTCAATTGCTGAACAGGTCAATAATTGCGGCGCGGCAAAATCGCGCTTCGTCCCGTACGACGGCTTCCGACAAAAGAGGCTGCCCCTTTTTTAATTTAGGAGCGAATAATCGTTGACAAAACGCTTTTTTACTGCTATTATAGTATAGCCGTCGCGGGGTGGAGCAGTTGGTAGCTCATCGGGCTCATAACCCGAAGGTCATGTGGTTCAAGTCCCATCCCCGCCACCAAACCGAAGAAAGGGCGCATCTGGCGCCCTTTTTCTTGCGCCTGCCTGCCCGGACAGGCGCTGCGAATACACGCTGCGAAAAGCCGTTTTCGTCTGCTTTCTGCGTGAGCGAAGCTCGGCACGGAACCGTAGACCTTCGCTTCTACACTTGAAATCAGGCAAAAACGTCAATTTCTCGCTGCCGACGAGGTTTGAAAGGGGATAAAATAATTACCGCGGCAGCAGAGTGAATTTTTATGATTCGGATATTTTTATAACTTTCGGTTACTTATTTCATTGTAAACTCTCTCGTCATCACCGAATTATAAAAGGCATTTATTCGTTTTAAGTTTTTTCGGAGCACTCGGCGCCCGAGGGAGACGGATTTTCGTTCGGTTTAAGGGTATAAGCGAACGGCTACGGTGCCGTGCCGAGCGACGCTCCCGACAAAACGGGCGAAAAGACGCTCTTGCAGGGCGTAAACGGAAGCGACCGTCCGTTCAGGCGGGCGCAACGGTATATCTTCAACCTATCATTCTCCGGCGATCTCTTTTATCGCATAGGCAATATATTTGACGGTATCCGGAGAAATCATCCCCGTCACGCCGTATTCCCGCGCCGCAGCCTCTCCGGCAGCGCCGGCTATATACGCTCCCGCCGCCGCGGCAAGCGTTACGTCGTCGTTTCTTGCCGCCAAAGCCGTTATGATGCCCGTCAGCACGTCTCCGCTGCCCGCGGTAGCCATACCGGGGGTGCCATTGGAATTTACATATACCCTTTTTCCGTCCGTAACGAACGTGTCTGCGCCTTTTAATAGCACCGTGAGCGAGTGCGCTGCCGCGTACTCGGCGGCGACGCGCGCCGGACAGGCAAGTATCGCGGACACGTCCAGACCGCTTATCCTGGAAAATTCGCCGGGATGCGGAGTTAGTACAACTTTGTCCGCGCGCCGCCGTTCCAAAAGCTCAGGATATTTTGCGATTGTGTTCAGCGCGTCCGCGTCAAGCACGACGGGTACGTCTTTCCCCAGCAGGTATTCCGTTAGCTCCCTGTTGTCGCCTTTTTGACCCAGTCCCATCCCCGCGCCTATGGCTTTAAGATTGGCTGTCGCCTCGTCCAAAAGCGGTTTATTGTAGCTAATGCAACCGAATTCATTTGAAGGCATCACCTTCAGCGTGCATTCCGTCATATACGGCAGCATCGCCGGAACAATACACGAAGGAACTATCAGCCTGGTCACCCCGGCGCCGGAACGCATTGCAGCCGACGCCGTATATGCCAAACGGGCGGCTCCCGCGTATTCGGTGGAGCCGCCTATAAGTCCGATGTATCCGTAATCGCCTTTGTTGGAAAGGCGTTTCCTGGTTCCGATCGCGCGCCCGACGAGGTCGGGCGTAACCGGTATCGCTTCCATTATTTTTTCCTCGCTTTGACGCCGCGTCCGATCGCAGCGGCAACGGCGACGACGACTATCAGCGCCGCCACGGCGACCGCCACTATCACTATAATGCGTTCAAGCTCGCTCATGCCGGCGTGTATCTCGGTGATCCTGCCCGTTTCCAGATCGTACTGGTAGCCGGTATACCACAATTTCTCTCCGTCGTAGCTGAGTTTTCCGAACGTCGGGTTGGACAGCGCGGGATCGTGCAGTTTCTCGCCGTATTGAAGCGGAATATCCTCGTCGCTTCTGTAGTTATAGAACTTGTCGCCGAAAGTGCCCATCGACACGTACAGCACGCCGCCCTCGACGGTTCCCAGCTCCGTAGTCGCGTCTGCCGAAACGTCCATGGCGTTGCCGTTGCGGTCGATATAGTACGACTCGGAATATGTGTGGTCGTGACCGGAAAGCACCAGGCACACTCCGTTGTCCGCGAATATCGGGGTCAGCTGTTTTCTGAGCGCCTTAACGTCGCCGTCGTCGATATGCGAACCGGCAGAATAAAGCGATTTGTGCATTATGACGACTTTGTATTTTTTATCGGTGCTCTTAAGGTCGTTTTCCAGCCACAGCGTCTGCTCCCCGCTGAGCGCCTCGGTGTACTGATCAAGGTTGTTGGTGTTAAGCACCGTAAAGTGCACGTCGGAGTAATCGAAGCTGTAGTACGCCCCCGTGGAAGCGTCCTGTTGCGGATAATCGATCCCGAAGTGGAGCAGCAGATAGTTGTATTCGTCCTGCACGGAGTCGTCCAGCCACATATACTCGGCGACCTCGGCAATATCTTCTTCGTCTATCCCCTCGTAGAAATGCTTGTCGTGGTTGCCGTTTGCGACCACGCTGGTAGTGTTCGCCCAGTAATCCTGCATGTATCCCAGGTAATATCCCCACTGCACCCAGTTGCGGTCGTTATCCACGACGTCGCCGGTATTGAGAACGAAATCGAAGCCGTCCCGGAATATACCTTGCGATCCGATGCCCGCCATAATCTCGGAGGCTGTCTCGTAAGGATTCATGCCCGATCCCTGTATGTCGGTCATCAAAAGCGCTTCGAAGGGAGTGCCTTCGCCGGGGGCGGTAGCGAACGTGTAGGTAGCCGACCAGTAGCCGTTCTGTGCGCTGCCCACGCGGTAGGAATATACCGTTCCGCTCTTAAGCCCGGTCAGCGAAACGGAGTGTCTCATGACCTCTATCTGCATAAGCGTAGCGTATATTCCAAGATCGATATTGGCGGTAGTAGTAGCGTATTTTTCAAAGGTTCCGTCCACCGTGACAGCCTTGGACAGGTCGAACGTCGTGCCTTCGTTATATTGAATTTGGGTTCCTGTTATTGCGTCGTCGGTGAACCATACGAAGTTTTTGGTGCTCATCGGATCCTCACCGAAAGTCACGGTCAGTTGTGACGGCAGCATTCCGCGTTCAACCGTAGGCGTGTTGTCTATCTCACCTTCGATCCAGCTGGCTGCAAGGGAAGCGTCGCTTTGATAGAGTTTGTATTCTCCCACCGAGTTTTCCATCGGAGCGTCCTCGTCGATCATGAACGCGTACACGATCCCGTAAGCGATCTCGCCCAGCGAAGTGTACAGCGCGTCGGTCACGTAGGAATCCAGCACGTCGTTAAGGAACTCCTTGCCGCTCATGCCCTTAAGGTCGAATCCGAGATCGAGTCCCATGCCTTTAAGGAAGACGAAAAGCTTTTCAAGAAGGCTTGCCGAATCGAGGTTGAATTCGTCCAGCGGCATCTCGATGACCAGCAGCGTCGAGATCAAAGTTTCCAAAAGACCGACCGTTTTGGAATCAACTCCCTCGGCAAGGTCTATGGGCTGGAACAGTCCCATGACTATTCTGTAAAGCCCGGTGTTTTCGTCAAGCAGGATATCGACGAGTTTTCTTATGGAACTGCCGTTTTTCAGACCGGCGAACGCTTCTTTCTGGTCGGCGGTCGCCTCGGCGTACGGGCGGTCGGTGCCGCCTACGTGGTCGAGGTAGGCGCCCATCACGAAGTCGAACAGCGTGTCGCCGGCGGCGTTAAGCGGCATGAACGCGGCTTTTTGAATCAGCTCGTCCAGATACCCGCCTATTTTTGCTCCGCGCGCGTCGCTTTTGAACTCCGCACGATTGCCGCCGTATTCGTAATCGGCAAGCACTTTGTCCTCGATATGCGCGATAAGGTTGTTGACCAGCTGTCCGGCGGCAGGTCTGACGCTGTCCAGCAGGTTGTCCAGAATCGCCGTACCCGTGCTTTCGGGGAGCAGCGACGCCACCATGTCGCCCAGTCCGCCGATGAACTCGACGTTGATGAAACTGCCGTATACGACGTTCTCGATTATATTAAGGAACAGTTTGGCCGCGGCGTATCCGCTGGGATCGGTAACTACTTTGCCCGAAAGATATTCTTCCAGTCCGAAGCGTTCGACGTATTCGTCGTCGATCAGCCCTTCCGCGAACAGACTGCCGAAATCGACGCTTTTCAGAAGCTCCAGCTTCATTTCGAGGTTTTCGGCGGCTTTTTCGCCGACCTTGCCGCGCGAAATGGCGGCGTAGCGCACCGCCCCGCGGTAGCCCGTCACCGAAGACGTCTCGATGTCCGTCAGCAGATTGCCGTTGAGGGACACCCTTGAAACGGCGTCGTTGGAGTGCATGTGTCCGCTGAACACGTATCTGATGCCGAGGTCCGCCATATAGTCGGCGGTTTCGGCGTAGTTGTATACCGTAAAGTCCTTTAGGAGCGTTTCTTCGCCCGTGAAATGCGGCAGTACGTTATGGTGCTGGATGGCTACCAAAGTGTTGCCGTCGAACGTGCCTGCCGCGGCTTCCCCGTCCAGCCATTCGGAAACGGAGTCGAAAAGCACGGCGCCCAGATGATGTTGCTGCTCGGTATTGGACAGCTCTTCGTCCACGATTATGACGTTATAGCCCTCGGGAAGCGTGAAAATAGCGGAAATGTCACCGTAATCGTAATCGGTTATTTCACCCGCTTCCATGCGCGCCTGCTGACCGTTTTCGACGTAAAGCCATTTGGCGTCTACGTTATCGGCGGTGGTGCTGTTGACGAACGGCAGCGCCGAAACGCAGTCGCTGACCATGGACTCGTCATACGGCGCGCGGTCGGCGTAAAGTTCGTAGCCGTCGGCGATCAAAGAAGCGTAATACTCGGCTATTTCCTCGTCGGTAAGATCGGGATAGCCGAGCGAGCTGTATATTTTCACGACGTCGGCGCGGGTGACGTTTTTGACGAAAGTTTCTTCGTTGCTTCTGTAGCTGTACGCCTCGTCGTTATACATGTCGTGGTTGCCGAACGCCACGAAGACCTGGAACCCGGGTTTGCCTGCGGCGCGCACGCGCTCCTGCAACTGACGGAGCAGGTTCGCCATTTCGATATGTCCCTGCATTTCACCGTTGAGGGTCATGTCGCCCGTTACCACCAAATAATCCGGCAGTTCCTCGACGATCGATTCCAGCGCCGCAACGTTATACGGTGCCGCTTCGATCACCATTTTCATGCTCGACGCCATAAAATCGTAATATCCCGTGTCTGTTGCGGTTATATCGCCGCAATACGCCGCAGGATAGTAATGAGTGTCTGTAATATGCGCGAAAACGACTTCGTCCTCTTTTACGAAGGCGTCCTCGGCAAGAGCGGAAACGCCGTCGCTTTTATCGCACAAAACGGCGATGATACCCATAGACGCCACAGTTAAGGCCAGCACGATCAATAATGCGACGCTTTTTTTCGTAAAACGGTATCCGAAAACCATATCCACTCTCCTCCCGGGCGAAACGCCCGTAAATATGTAGTAAATATTATATAATTTTCTTTATGCCGCGTCAATACGCAATACTTTTTATTTACCGCACGTTTACCGCATGCGGCGCCAACGGTTGACTTGCGTGCGCGCGCATGATATACTTTTCAAAAATCCCAAAGTAATTTCACGGAGAATGAAATGCCGTTTGCGGAGCTGTTCTTGATAAGCGTTGGACTTGCCGCCGACGCCTTTGCGGTGGCGATGTGCCGCGGACTGGAAGCCAAGCGCTTCACCTGGAAAAACGGGTTGCTTACAGCGCTCTTTTTCGGAGTGTTCCAGGCGGCTATGCCCGTTATCGGATACTACCTCGCCGCGCTTTTCGCCGACAAGATCGCCGCATTCGACCATTGGATAGCTTTTGCGCTTTTGGGCATTCTGGGTATAAAAATGATTTACGAGGGAATAAAAGAAGAAAGGAAGAAACGTCGCGAAAAAGCGGAAAAAGCCTCCGGAAAAGCCGATACCGCCCCCGACGAGGAAGATCCTCCCGTCCCGTTCCGTATAAAAGAGCTTACGGTCATGGCGTTCGCCACCAGCATCGACGCGCTGATCGTCGGAGCGACGTTCGCGTTTTTGGATACAAATATCTGGATAAGCGTTTCCGTTATCGGCGCGGTGACTTTCGCGCTGTCGGTACTCGGGGTATTTCTCGGCTCCAAGATCGGCAAAAAGCTCGGCGGAAAAGCAGAGATCGCGGGGGGCGTGATACTGCTTGCGATCGGGCTGAAGATCCTTTTGGAGCATCTGGAAATACTGGTATTATAAAACACACAAAAACGATTTTGTCAAAATAACCTATTCGGGTCACCGTGATCCGGATTTAGGAATCCTTAACTTTAAATCGGCAAATTTAAGAATTTTTTTTCGCGGCATAGGCTTTTCGGGTTGCTTCGGCGGCATTTTGGCAATATAATATAAGTATGGGCAGATCCTGCATAGTACTTGTGAACAAAATTGCCGGGGGATTCAACGGTCTGAACGTGGACGAACTGGTCTTACGGCTCAATAAGTCTTTCGATAAAACGGACGTGGTCTATCTGCCGTCGGAGAGCGCTCCCGATTTTTCGGGTTACGACACGGCGGTAGTATGCGGAGGCGACGGTACCTTGAACCACCTTATAAATTCCGACTTGCCCGGCAGCATGCAGGTATACTATCTCCCCAGCGGTACGCTGAACGAAGCCGCGCATATCAAACGCACCGAGCCCATCTCTCTCGTGGGAGAAGCGGACGGCAGGCTCTTTTCTTACGTTTTCGCAGCGGGCACTTTTACGCCGCTGGGCTACAGCGTAGGGCATAGATCCAAGCAGCGTTTCAAGGCTCTGGCTTACGTCATGCGCGTGATCAAGGAGTATAAGGTCGCGCGTATCCGCGCAAAGATCACCGTCGACGGGTGCGACTTCGAGGGGGAATATACTCTCATAATGGTCATAAACTCGCCCAGGTGCTTCGGTTTCAGGTTCAATCGCATGTATTCCGAAGGGGGCGATATGTGCCTGTTGACGATACGTTCCCCGAAGGCAAAAGGCATATTCGGCAAAATAGCCATATTCTTCCCCTTTTTCCGCAGCTTCTTTATGGGCTACTCCAAGCCCTATTCCTCAAAAACGATCGAATTCTGCGCTTTCAAAGAACTGAAGCTTTCTTTCGACTCCGTGCCGGTGTTCTGCGCCGACGGAGAACGCGCCGAAGGAATGAACACGACATTTTACGTCAAAACGCATCTGCTGCACAACTCCATCAAGATAGGTATGCCCGAATAGCGCGCTTGCGGTACGCTCCGGAATATGCTATAATTTTACAAACGTACACCTACTGACGCATTGACGGAGGCATCATGAAAATAGTTATCGCACCCGACTCTTTCAAAGGCACGCTGACTGCCTACGAAGCCGCGCTGACGATCGCGGAAGCGTTTACGGGAGCGGCGGACGAAATAATACAGCTTCCGGTCGCCGACGGCGGCGAAAGCACCTTAAGCTGTTTCAGAAGCGCGATCGGCGGTAATTACGTCGACGTCAACGTCGCAAACCCGTATATGGAAAGAATAACGGCCAAATACCTGCTGTCGGGGGATACGGCTGTAGTCGAGGTCGCGGAAGCCGCGGGACTGACGCTGGTGGAAGGCAGAAAAAACGTGCGTCTAACCACGTCGTACGGCGTGGGAGAACTGATAAAAGCGGCGCTTGACGCCGGCGCAAAAGAGATCTATGTCGCAGTGGGCGGCTCCGCCACAAACGACGGCGGAGCGGGGCTTGCCGCGGCGCTGGGCGTAAAATTTACTGACGCAGAAGGTCTGCCCATGCTTCCCACGGGCGGCACCCTGGGCGAAATAGAGCGTATCGACGTTTCCGAACTCGACAAACGGATCTCCGAAGTCAAATTCACGGCGCTATGCGACGTGCACGTTCCGCTTTTGGGAAAAGACGGCGCCGTCTATGTCTTCGCACCGCAAAAAGGCGCGTCGGTGGAGGATCTGGAACTTCTGGAAAGCGGAATGGCGTCCTATGCCGCTTTGCTAAGTCACACGACGGGCAAGGAGGTCGCCTCTCTTGCCGGCGGCGGCGCCGGAGGAGGCATCGGAGCGGGGCTCAGCGCGTTCCTTAACGCCGAGTTAACCCCGGGAGCCGGGGCAGTGCTGAAAGCCATGCATTTCGAGGAAGCGCTTTCGGGCGCGACCGCCGTGATAACCGGCGAAGGCAGACTGGACAGACAAAGTTTTATGGGCAAGGTCGTAGGCACGGTGGCGGATATCGCAAAAGGCGCGAGAGTCAAAACATACTGCCTTGCCGGCGACATTTCAAGCGAGATCACGGACTCGCTTTTGGCCGAACACGGTATAGAGCTTGCAATACGCTGCGCTTCGGAAACGGACTTCATTAAGCTGCGCCTCTCGGCGCAGACCGATTTGTATAAGGCTGCCTGCGGATTAAGGGAGTATCTGAAGTCATGAGAGCTTTCCTTACGGTATTGGATTCGTTCGGTATCGGCGGCGCTTCGGACGCAGCCGAGTTCGGCGACAGCGGCTCGGATACTTTGCTTGCCGTCAGCAGAAGTACTCTGTTCAGGGTTCCCAATTTGATAAAAATGGGACTCGGAAACATAGATAACGTGTCCGCAGTACCTAAAGTCGACGATCCTAACGCGGACGTCGTTCGTCTTAAGGAAAAAGGCAAAAACAAGGATACTCTTTCGGGGCACTGGGAGCTTACGGGCGTTGTGGCAGAGCCGTTCAGGACTTTCCCCGACGGATTTCCCGAAGAACTTATAGACGAATTCGAGCGCGTGACGGGCTATGAAGTTTTGGTGAACGCGCCCTATTCCGGCACATCGGTCATACGCGACTGGGGCAAAAAACAGACAGAGGGAAAACGCGTCATCGTATATACGTCTGCCGATTCCGTTTTGCAGATAGCGGCGCATACCGACGTCGTGCCTTTGGAGGAGCTTTACCGAATATGTTCGCTTGCGCGGAAAATAGCCGACGGCTACGGCATCGCCAGGGTCATAGCAAGACCTTTCTCGGGCAGCGAAGGCAATTATTTCCGGACACCCGACCGACGCGATTTTTCCATGCCGCCGCCTGCTCCCACGCTGTTGGACGCTTTGAAAGAAAAGGGCTTCGACGTGATAGCGGTAGGTAAAATCAACGATATTTTCTGCGGACGCGGCATTACCGAAGCAGTGCATACTTCAGGCAATGCCGACGGAATAACGCGGCTGAAAGAGTTTATGACGCGCGACTTCAACGGACTTTGTTTTGTCAACCTCGTAGATTTCGACATGCTTTACGGACACCGCAACGACATAAACGGCTATGCCGCGGCATTAAGCGCATTCGACGAAAGCCTTGACGAAATAATAAAATTGCTTAAACCCGAAGACCTTTTTATAATAACGGCGGACCACGGCTGCGACCCGTCCACCCCGTCCACGGATCATTCCAGGGAGGACGTGCCCGCGCTGTTTTACGGCGGAGGAGCCGGCGGACACAACTTCGGCACCGTTTCGGGGTTCGGTTTCGTAGCCGAAAAATTGAAACGCTTTTTCGGACTGCAATAAAAAACGGCGCCTCGGCGCCGTTTTTTTCGTCGTTATCGCTCCTCTCTGAAATAGCTCAGTCCCAAAGCGGCAGGCGGCTGCGATTCTCTGCGGTTGATAATACTTGTGATTATCAAGACTATAATGGTCACCGCATAAGGTATCATCTTGATGATTTCCTGAATGGCAAAGCTGAAGTTCGTATAATACGGCAGTATGTAAAGCGCGCCGAAAAGAATCGATCCGAGTATACCCCAGTTGGGTTTCCATACCGAGAATATTACCAGCGCCACCGCCAGCCAGCCCATCGCGTCTATCGAATACTCCCAGCTGCCGTACAGATAGTCCATTATATAGAACAGACCGCCTATTCCGGAAATTCCCGAACCCAGCACGCAGGAAACGTATTTATAACCCGTGACGTTGATTCCTGCGGCGTCCGCCGTGGCGGGATTTTCACCTATCGCGGTAAGATTAAGTCCCGTTCTGGTCTTTTTCATTATGAAAGCCACCACCAGCGCAAGCACTATCGCCAGATACACGAGGGCGCCGTGGGAAAGGAATATCGTAGAGAACCAGTCGTTCGCCTGAGAAACGGGCGCCGTAAATTTCGCCGCCAAATAGTTGAATCCGTTTCTGTCAACGTAATTGATGAAGAAATTCGTAACGCCAGCGCCGAAAGTCGTTATCGCAAGACCGGATACGTTCTGATTGCACCTTAAGGTGATCGTCAAAAAGCCGTAGATCAGCCCGCCGAGGCCCGCGAACAACATTGCGAACAATATACCTATGACCACCGCGGAAAAGCCGTCTATCGCGGCGTAATCGCCGCCGATGGACTTCAGATACAGGCTTTCGCCAACGCAGCCGCCCAGTGCCCCCATACACATGATACCGGGAGTCCCGAGGTTTAAGTGTCCGGACTTTTCGGTAATCGTTTCACCCGTCGAACCGAACAGGAAAATCGTGGAAAATCTGATGGCGTTTTTCAGGAAGGTTAAAAACATTTATTTGCCCTCCTTTTTTCTGAATTTGATTTGATAGTCTATAAAGAACTCGCAGGCTATGATCATCAGGAAGAATATTCCTATAATGATATTCGAAAACGCGCTTGAAGCCCCCAGATGGAAGCTGTCCGACGCCTGACTTGCTCCTTTTTGCAAAAAGACCACCAATGCCGCAACGAAAATCATGGCTATCGGGCTGAACTTCGAAAGCCATGAAACGAGTATCGCGGTAAAGCCTCTGCCGCCCACCAATCCGGTATTGATCGTGGGCGTAGGCGAGCCGCCGACCAATAAAAAGCCTGCGAATCCGCAAACGGCACCGGACAATATCATTGTACGTATAATTACTTTCTTTACGTTTATTCCTATGTATTTGGCGGTATTTACGCTTTCGCCGACAACCTCGAGTTCGTATCCGTGCTTAAAGAATTTCAAATAAACGAATACTATAATCGTCACTATCGCCACAAACACCGCGTTCTGAATATACGGCAAACCGAAAAGCCCGTGGAAACTGCCGTTCCCGAGATTTCCTATCGTGCCCGATCCGCCGGGAGACCAAAGGTTGACGAAGAAATTGACCAGCTGTATCGCCACATAGTTCATCATCAAAGTAAACAGGGTTTCGTTCGTTCCCCAAACGGCTTTAAATATCGCAGGCAGCAGCGCCCAGAGCATACCCATGAACAACGCCGCCACCAGCATTAAAAGAATCACGACGGGTTCTATTAGGCTTTTTCCGAAATAGTGTATGACGAACGCCGCACCGAGTGCCGCGGCAAGCGTCTGTCCTTCCGCACCGATATTCCAAAAACGCATTTTGAATGCCGGAGTTACCGCCAGCGATATGCACATCATTATCGCCCAGTTGTTCAGGAATATGTACGTCAGTCTTTCCGTGCCGAACGAACCGCTCCAGAGTTCTTTGAAAAAGGTCCCGAAGGCGGCTCCGTCGCCGATTATAAACGTGAACAGCAGACCCGCCGTTATCGCCGCAACCGCAAAAGTGGCTATACGGATGACCCATTTTTTCCATATCGGGATGTCCGTGCGTTTGATAAGACGGAACAGCGGTTCCTTGTGCCTTTTTACCGTGCTCACTACGGCTTCGTTCTTTACAGTCATAGCGCCGCCTCCTTTGTTTCGCCGTCCGCCTCTTTGCCGGTAAGTTTAGTCATCAAAAGACCTATATCCTCTTTCTTTGCGCCCCTGCCGTCGACTATGCCGCTGACCTTGCCCGCACAAAGCACCAGTATCCTGTCGCACAAATCGATGAGTACGTCAAGGTCCTCGCCGACGTAAATAACCGCGACGCCTTTTTCCTTTTGCTGGTTCAGCAGATGATAGATGGTGTAGGAGCTGTTGATATCCAGTCCTCTGACCGGATACGCCGCCATTAGTACCGTCGGCGCCGCCGCGATCTCACGACCGACAAGCACTTTCTGGACGTTGCCGCCCGAAAGCTTCCTGACGGGAGTCCTGACTCCCGGAGTCACGACTTCAAGGTCGTGAACTATGTGCTCGGCAAGCTCTTTGGGGTTCTTTCGGTCCACGAACACGAAACGTCCTTTCGTATACGAACGCAGCATCATGTTGTCCACGAGGTCCATGTTACCGACCAGTCCCATGCCGAGTCTGTCCTCGGGCACGAAGGAAAGCCTGACTCCCAGATCCCTTATTTCGACGGGAGTTTTCTGCATCAGATCGACTTCGGCATCCTCTTTGTTGGGGTCGAAATAAAGAATGTCGCCGCCCGCGGTCTTCTGAAGTCCCGCAATGGCTTCCAGCAATTCTCTTTGTCCGCTGCCCGCTATCCCGGCGATACCGAGTATCTCTCCCGAACGCGCCGTAAACGACACGTCGTCAAGCGCTTTCATTCCGTCGCGGTTTATTACCGTCAGGTTCCTGACGGTAAGTCTGTCTTTGACGTCATTGGGCTCCGCTCTTTCGATATTCAGGTCTATCTTTTTACCGACCATCATCTCGGTCAGAGCTTTCTCGTCGGTCTCGGCGGTATTTACGGTGGCGATATGCTCGCCTTTTCTCAAAACGGCGACTCTGTCGGATATCGCCATGACCTCGTTAAGTTTGTGAGTGATGATGATTATGGACTTTCCGTCGTCGCGCATGCGACGCAGAATAGCGAAAAGTTTATCTATCTCCTGCGGAGTCAAAACCGCGGTGGGTTCGTCGAGAATGAGTATTTCCGCCCCGCGGTACAATACCTTTATTATTTCGACGGTCTGTTTCTCGGAAACGGACATGTCGTAGATTTTTTTCTTTAGATCTATATCGAATCCGTATCTGGACGAAATTTCCGTGATCTTGCGTGTGCGCGACTTCGCCAGATAATCGAATTTGATTTTCTTGCCTATTTTGATAAACGGAAGCGCCGAAAGCTTAAGTCCGAGCTTCAGCCCCCAAAGTATTTTTTCGGCAGGCTTGACGGGCTTAAACCCGTTTGCCGCCGCAATTGCCTTTTTGCCCTCTTCCTTTACGGAATAACGGGGCATGTGTTCCCCCAAAATCACGTTATCCGCCGCGGTAAAGATGTCAACCAGTTTGAAATGCTGGTGTATCATACCTATTTTCAGGGCGAATGCGTCCTTGGGCGAACGGATCACGGCTTCCTCGCCGCCCACGAAAATTTCGCCTTCGTCGGGGAAATAAATGCCGCAGATCATGTTCATCAGCGTCGTTTTGCCGCTGCCGTTTTCGCCTAAAAGCGAGAGTATCTCGCCGCGGTACAGTTCGAGGTCGACGTTTTTGTTGGCCACCACCTCGCCGAAAGTTTTCGTAATGTTTTTCAGTTCAAGCGCAACAGTCTTTTCCAAGATTTCCTCCGAAAGTATTGCGTATAAGCCGGTCAAAAGGCACAAGACGGGGCGATATCGCCCCGTCTTGCAATGAAGTTAATCGAGTTTATGCTTTGGCGCTGACGTCTCCGCCGAGAGTGATACCGTCGATATCGATATCGAAGTAAGGAGCGGAACGATAGACGCTTTCCTGATAAACGCCGTTAACTACGGGATAAGAATCGGGAACATAGTCGGAGCCGTGAACGTCAGCCATTTGTTCTTCGGTAAGCTGAGCGCCCTTAACGGTGAACTTAGAGATGTCGAACACTTTGAGGGTGCCGGCGGCAAGCTGAGCCTTCGCGGCGTCGATGGCTTCCTGGGTTCCGGGAGCGGCGGCGGTGCCGAGCTCGGTCAGCTGAACGGAACCGGTTTCGATGGTGCCGCACCAGTCAACTCTGATGGCTTTGCCTTCGGATA
>CALVZV010000001.1 GCA_944372665.1 uncultured Clostridia bacterium | reverse complement strand
AAAAAGCAAATTCGGAGGGGTTTATAACGGTTGTTAGAATGCAAAGGGTCTGGTGTGATTTCATTAGAAACATTGCACCCTTACTTCCCGCAAATTTACAGGATTTGGTACAAAAATGATCTTAAAATACCTTTTGAGTCTATAAAACGCAAGAGTGCATGTAAGGGTGCAAAATTTTTCCTTCCTTGAAAATAGTGTCCATAAAGATATGTGACAGTCTTGCGCGTTCGTTATGCCTTATTTCATCGTTTGTCGAAAGGAAGGAAACCTTCGTCCCGCGGCGAAACGGCGTCCGACGAATCCATGTTCACTCCGCGTTTCAAAACGCCGAAACCGTACTTTTTCCGCAGATTATCTATGCTTTTATCGAGTTTACAACTTTTTTCCGATTCCTTTTCAAATAATGAAGCCTGCAGCGGATCGCCCTCGCCCGAAAGCGAAGAAACCGTCAGCGTTATCGTGCGCAGCGGTTTTTGAAGGGAAAAATCGTAATTTTTCATAAGCTCCAGCGCAAACGCGCAAATCGTGTCCGCCGAGTCCGAGGGATACGGCAGTCTTCCCTGTCTGGAAATGTGTTTCAGGTCGTTGCTTCTAAGATCCAGCGCCACCGTTTCGCCTTTCATACCGAGAGCGCGCAGTCTGAACGCCACCGTCTCGCCCAGCGCGTAAACTATCTTTGCGGCGCCCGCCGCGTCGGATACGTCCTCGGGAGTCGTCACTCCGTTGCCAACGCTTTCGGGCGGCGTGCTGTCGGTATAGCTTTTGACGGGATCGGAGTTTTCTCCGCGCGCGTTTTCCAGCATTTTCAAGCCGTTTTTGCCGAAAATACGCAATATTGTTTTGTCTGGAGCAACTGCAAGATCGCCTATCGAAACTATGCCGAGGGATTTAAGCCTTTCTGTGGTGGCGTGCCCGATGAAAAGCATTTCGCCGACGTTAAGTTTCCATACTTTTTCACGGAAATTGCCTCGGTCTATCACCGTAACGGCGTCCGGCTTTTTCAGGTCGCTGCCGAGTTTTGCGAAGATCTTATTGAATGACACTCCCACCGAAACCGTCAGTCCGCCCGTTTCCTCTTTGACCCGGCGCCGGATCTGCTCGGCGATATCCTCGCCCGAACCGAACAGCTTTTTTGAGCCGGTGACGTCCAGCCAGCATTCGTCCAGCCCGAAGCTCTCGACCTCGGAGGTATAGGACAGATAAATCTGCTTTACCATACGGGAATACTTAAGATATTCCTTATACGTGGGCGGTACGGTGATGAGTTCGGGGCATTTGAGCTTTGCCTGCCATATCGCTTCCGCCGTCTTGACGCCGGCGGCTTTTGCCGCCTCGGATTTTGCAAGCACTATTCCGTGGCGTTTTTCGGGGTCGCCGCAAACGGCGACCGCCCTGCCTTTAAGCTCGGGATGCAGCAGCGTTTCTACCGAAGCGTAAAAATTATTCAGATCGCAATGAAGTATCGCCCTGTCCGTCATAGTCCGCGACCAGTTCGGAATAAACTTTATAAACCTTTTCGCGCAGCGAATCGACGTCGCCGTCGTTAACTATTATGTAATCGGCATAAGCCTCGGATAACGCTTCGCCGCTCTGGATCGCGAGTATCCGCTCCGCTTCTTTTTCGCCTATACCGTCGCGCTCGACGACTCTTTTGAGTTTTGTTTCCCTTTTAGCAGAAACGTACACGGTCTTATCGAAATATTTACGCGCTCCCGACGCGTTCAGCAAAGGTATCTCGCAAAACGCCGCACCGGCGCCGGCGCACTTTTCTTTCAAGCGTTTAAAAATTTCGGGGTGAGCGTATTCGTTCAGCTTTTTCAGCGCCTCAGGATCCGAAAAAACCGCCTTCCTCAGCGCCGCTTTGTTCAGTTTCCCGTCCCCGAACGCAAACGGAAAGATTTTATTCAGACCCGAAAGATACTTTTCGTCGGAAAGCATTTCCCTGTTTATCTCGTCGGCGGAAAAAGTCGCGGCGCCCAGTTCGTTAAATATTTTCATTACGGTGCTTTTTCCCGCGCCGATCTGTCCGTACACTGCTATAAGCATATCACTCCACCGAATACCAGTCGCCGCCCGCCTTGGCTTCAGCCACCAGCGGCACGTTGAGCTTTACCACGTTTTCCATACATTCCGTCAGCAGTTTCTTGACGGCTTCCTTTTCCTCCAATGGGCAGTCGATGACCAGCTCGTCGTGGACCTGCAGTATTATCCTGGCATTGTAACCGCCCTTTTTCAGCTCCGCGTCGGCCTTAAGCATCGCCAGCTTCATTATATCCGCGGCGGAGCCCTGCAGCGGCATATTCATCGCCGCTCTCTCCCCGAAAGCGCGCACGTTGCGGTTGGGGGATCTTAGCTCGGGGAAATAACGTATACGTCCCAGCAGCGTTTTTATATATCCGTGCTCCTTGGCGAACTCGACGTTGGATTCCATGTACTTTCTGACATTGGGATACGTTTCGAAATATTTATCCACAAAGCGCTGCGCTTCCTTGGGATAGCAGCCTATGTTTTTCGCCAGTCCGAAAGCGCTTATGCCGTAAATAATACCGAAGTTGACGGCTTTCGCGCTGCGGCGCATCTCCTTTGTCACCGCTTCGGGAGGCACGCCCGTGAATTTCGAAGCCGTGAGCGCATGTATATCCGCGCCCTGCCTGTATGCCTCGGTCAGAACGGGATCGCCGCTGAAATGCGCTAAAAGCCTAAGCTCTATCTGCGAATAGTCTGCGGAAACCAGCACGTTCCCCTCGGCGGGAACGAACATTTTTCTGATTTCCCTGCCCTCGGCTGTCCTGACGGGAATATTCTGAAGATTGGGTTCGGTGCTGGAAAGCCTGCCCGTGGAGGTCAGGCACTGCTTGAACACGGTATGCACTCTGCCGTCCGAAGCGATCAGCGGACGGATACCCTCGATATAAGTGGAATGCAGTTTCTTGATCTTGCGGTAGCGCAGCACCAGCGTCACCACGGGATGGTCGAGTTCCTCCAGTATCTCCGCGGCTACCGAATAGCCCGTTTTACCCTTGGTCTTCTTGCCGTGTTGCAGTCCGAGTTTATCGAACAGGACGGTTCCGAGCTGCTGAGCGGAGTTGATATTGAAGCGTTCTCCCGCTTCCTCGTAGATCTTTTCCGTAAGTTCCTTGAGTTCGGCGTCGAACCTTTCGCCCAATTCCTTCAAGACCTTGGTATCCACTCTGAAACCCGCAAGCTCCATGTCGAACAGCACCCTGACCAGCTCCAGTTCTACGTCGCGGTAAAGCGAAGTCAGCCCCTTTTTCTCCAGCTCCGCGTCCAGAGCGGCGTCGATAGCGAACGCAGCCGCCGCGGCGCCCGCGCCGTATCCGCGGGCAGCAGCCAGAGCGTCATAGGATTTATATCCGTACTCGGAATTTATAAGATACGATTTAAGAAGCAGATCGTCATAAGGCTTTGAAATACTCACGCCCGCTTTAGCAAAGAAGCTCATCTTGTCTTTCAGATCGAAAAACACCTTTTCGACGTCGGAGCCCAGCACTTGTCTGAACGCGTTGACCGCCGTGTCGAAGTCTATACCTCCGCCCAGCAGGTTTTCGCTTATGACGACGCGGTATTCCCTTCCGTCTCCCACGCTAAAACGTATCCCGCCGTCGGACACGTCCAGGAAAAATTTGTCTTTTACGGAGTTAAGGATACCTTTCAGGGATTCCGGGTCGTCCGTTTCCTTTATTTCGAAACTTTCGGTATTGTCCGCGAAAGGCAGCTCCTCCTCTGCGGGCGGCTGCTCGGGCGCGTTTTTTTGTTTTTTCTCCGGCTTGGCTGACGGTGCGTTCGGGTCAAAGCGCGACAGCAGCTTTACAAACTCCAATTCTCCCATCACCGCCTTGAATCCGTCGCCGTAATCGGGCTTGAATGCGATATCCTCCAACGTGCACTCCACGGGAGCGAAGGTGTCTATCGTAGCCAGCGTCCTGGACAGTTCGACCAGTTCCCTGTTTTCTTCCAGTCTTTCTTTCAGCTTGCCTTTTATGTCGGAGATGTTGGCGTAAAGATTGTCTACGGTGCCGTACTCGGCTATCAATGCCGCCGCCGTCTTTTCGCCCACTCCGGGACAGCCGGGTATGTTGTCGGAGGCGTCGCCCTGCAGCGCCTTAAGTTCTATGACGCTTTCGGGTCTGAGCCCCTCTTCCGCCATGGAAGCGGCTGTGTACTTTTTTATCTCGGTCACTCCGCGGCGCGTATGGTAGACCTCGGTGGTGTCGTCGACTAACTGAAGCACGTCGCGGTCGCCGCTGACTATCACCGTAGGCTCCGAAAAACGCTTTGCCAGCGTTCCTATCACGTCGTCGGCTTCGTAGCCCGCCTTTTCGACGATCTTTAAGTTCATGGCTTCCAGCAGCTTGTGCAGCAGCGGCATCTGCTTGACCAGATCGTCCGGCATCGGCTTTCTCTGCGCTTTGTATCCGGAATAAATCTTATGCCTGAACGTAGGCGCGTGCACGTCGAAAACCGCAGCTACGTGCGTGGGCTTTTCGTCATCCAGAAGGCGCAGCAGCATGGTCATGTATCCGTAAACGGCGTTGGTCGGAAGACCGCTGTTTTTTGCATTCATCGGAGGCAGTGCGTAAAACGCTCTGTTCAAAAGCGAATTGCTGTCGAGTAACAGTATCTTTGTCATTATAACTCCAGTTTAAGGTAGTCGGATCTGATCCAACCTTTTTTGCGCATAACCTCGCTCAGTCCCAAACATATCGCGGCAGGGATCACGAACATCAATAGGATTATTCCCAGCGCGATCTCCCAGTCGGGAACGACCCCTGCGGAAGCGTCTATCACGCCGAACACTCCGACCAGACCCGAGGTGCCCATACCTCCGCCCGCCGCATTGCAGCGCAGTTTGAAAACGGCTGTGGACAGCGGTCCCACGACGGCGCTGGCAACGACCGGCGGCACGATTATTATCGGGTGCCGCATGAGGTTGGGGATCTGAAGCATACTCGTGCCTATGCCCTGCGCTATCAGTCCGCCGAAACCGTTTTCACGGAAGCTCTGAACGGCAAATCCCACCATGTGCGCGGCGCAGCCCGCGACCGCGGCTCCGCCTGCCAGCAGCATATTCGGATCTGTCGCCATCGCTCCTCCCGCGATCACCAGCCAGATGGCGGCGGAAGACGTAGGCAGGGTCAGGAATATCCCCATGCTTACCGCGATTATTATTCCCATGGACACGGGCGCGATACCCGTTGCCAGCGCAATGCCTTTCGCGATAAGGTTTATCAGAAGAATGAACGGATATGCGGCGAACAGCGACAGCATCGTGACGAGCATCATGCCGAGCGGAACCACGACTATGTCGACGCGCGTTCTGCCTGCCGTCAGCATTCCCAGTTCGACGGCGATAAGCGATACTATATACGCGCCTACCGGATTGCCCGGCGCGAAGCCGGCTGCAAAAGTGCCCGTGATGACGGCGTCCGAAAATGCCCCCGCATAACCTGCAAACGCTGCCGAGAACATTACCAGGCGGTTGGCTTTTAACGCATGCGCGATACCCACGCCTATCCCCGCGCCCGTCAGCGCTTTGGCAATGTCGGCTACGGCGCCGACGAAATTGCCTACCGTTTGCCCCGCCGCGGTGTCGCTAAGGAGTATCCAACCGGAAATCTGTGCCATGATTGTGCCAGCTATCAAGGTGCAGAACAACCCCTGCGCCATCCCGGAAAACGCGTCGATGAACCAGCGCTTGGCAAGCTTTTTTATCACGGAATATATCTTACGGGATACCGGAACCGCAGTCTCGGGAGATGAAACATTATTGTTTTGTATCACAGAGTTTTTTCCCGGATCTTTTTTTTCTTCTGTTTCGAAACGCCGTTCGGCTTCAGCGTCGTCGGCATCGGGCTTTAAAGCCGGAAGCCCCGAGTCCTGCTTAGGACGATCTTCGTTTTGAGTCATACTCTCCTCCGTTTATACGTTAAGGCGCTTCAGGACCGCCACCGCCATTTCGTAGGATTTCGTTTCCGTCCCCGATTTTGCCGGGCTGTCCAAGGCCGCCTTGGTCGCTTTCAAAAATTCTTCGGTGGTGTAGATCCTGAATTTCTCGACGCCGTGCGCCGCGGCGGCGACCTCCAGTATGGCGAACAGCGTTTCCTCCGCGCCGAGACCGTCGGAAAGACCGAGTTCCTCGTGCGCCACCGAAATAGCCTCGGTAATTACGACTCGTTTGGAGCCTTTCGTCCTCAGTATGTCGCGTATATCCGAATAAACGGCATCCTGCAGGCTCTCCACAAAATGCAGCGCTTCCGCTACCGCCATGGGTTCGACATAATATTTGACGCCGCCCAGCCCGTCCAGCGCGCGTAGCGCGTCGAAGTAGCCGAGTTTGATATTGTAGTCGACGTGCGATTTTCTCAGATCCACCGTTCCGCCCAGACTTTCGGACGGGTTGATATATAAAACCTTGACGGATTTATCCGCCACTCCGCGCATGGGCATTTTGCTGCCCGTACGTATCGCCACGATGTCCGTGCAGCCCCTGCCGGCAAGCGGAGCGATCGGACAGTTATTGTACATGCCGCCGTCGATAAAGCGCTTGCCGCCTATTTCGGGGCGGTTGAACAGCGGATAATACGCGCTGGCAAGTATGAAATCTTTAAGCTGTCCGCGAGGGATATCCTCTTTGAAAAGCTCCAGCGGCAGCCAGCCGTCGGATACGGAAACCGTCACCAATCCGTAATCGACAGGAGAAGCGCGCAGCTTGTCCTCGTCGATATATTTATCCACAAGCGTTTTAAGCTTGTCGATGGGCATACCGCGCGTCGAAATGACCTCCCGCGCTTTTTTGACGAAATATTTGATGAGCGCACGGTCGTAATCGCCCGACATCAGTTTGTCGAATTCGGCGTCGCCGACGTCGGCTACCTTGCTGATAGCCGCGTTGGTCCACAGTTTTTTCAGCGTTTCGAAATCGCCCTGCGCCACCATGGCGCCGTTAAGCGCGCCTATGGAAGTACCCGTAACGGCGTCGAAAACAATGCCGCGGTCGAACAGTACCTGCAAGGCGCCTATATGAAAGGCGCCTTTGGCTCCGCCGCCCTCCAATGCCAGCCCTTTCATTATTTGATTATCAGTCTGAACTTCAGGCTCTGAGGCTTGCCGGGGAGTATTTTGTACTGCTTTTTAAGCATAGCCATTCCGGGAGTATCGCCGCCTACGCCGCGCTGACGTCCGTCGATGTTGACGGTCAGATAATCCAGCGTTCCCAGTTCGTGCAGGTGCTTGGCTTTCATAAGCATGTCCAGAGTATAAGGATGCACGCTCATTTCGAAAGGCTTTTCGTTCGCAAGCACTTCCACGCCGCCGTCGCCGCCGATCTTAAGGCTCCTGACCTCGGTATGGTTGCCGTTTTCCTGGGGATACAGGTAGTCGTGCAGAAATTCCTCGGCGTTTCCCGAATATTTCTTGATAAGCGCCGCCGTAGCCCTGTCGCAGTAGTTTTCGAATGGACCTTTGCCGTAAAATTCCACGCCGTCCACGCCGTCACGGAGCGCGAAAGTAAAGCCGAACCGCTCCATTTCGCACCTGGGCACCAGGGTCATCTCGACGTCCACGGACGCGTCGCCGTTGAATTTATAGAGGGTATGCAGCTCTTTTACGTGCGGCATCCTCCAGTCGATAGCCACGTTGACCTTGCCCTCCGAGGTAAACACGTTGAGACGTCTTATCCTAAGCCGCTTTTGCGCGTGCAGGAATTTGTCGACGCCCATGAACCACTTGGCTATTCTGATATTGACCTGCGGCAGCCTGTCGTTATCGATGGTGGCGCGGTAGAACAGCGGCGCGAAAGGTTCTTTGAGTTTTTCGGCGCCGTGTTTGTCGATGCTGATTATCTTACCCGTCTTTTTGTCGATTATGGCGCGCGCGCCGCCGAAACTGACAATTATCTCGACGTCGGTTTCGCTGTAGAACGAGTCTCCGGGAGCTTCGGCAAGATGGAAATCGTACGGGTTAAGCTCTATCTGCTCATACGCGACCACGTGTCCCGCCTCGGCGTAAAGGCTCGCCGTTTTGGTCAGCACGTTGACGACGACAAAAGCCTCCGCCTGTCCGAAATCGAATTTGTCCAAAGGCAGCTCTATATAGCCGATCTTGCCGCTTTCGACGTCGGGCATATCCATTTTCACGCTGTCCTGCATTAACCCGTCAACGTAAAGTTCGAGCTGCAGTTCGAATTCGCTGAGGTTGGTGAACATGTATCTGTTGAAGAATGCGATCTTTCCGTCGATCAGGGCGATGTCGATCTGCTGATGCTGCTTTCTGACTTCGTAAAGTGCGGGGTTGGGGCTGCGGTCGCCGCGCAGTATGCCGTTGAAGGCAAAGTTGGAGTTGTTTGGTTTATCCCCGAAGTCGCCGCCGTAACGCCACTCGGTCACACCGTCGGAATTGACGTATTTGATGGTCTGGTCGGCGAAATCCCATATAAATCCGCCCGCAAGACGGTCGTACTTTTTGAAATTGTCCCAGTAATCGGAGAAGTTGCCCAGGGCGTTACCCATACAGTGTGCGTATTCGCACTGCATGAACGGAAGATTCTTGTACTTTTCGGGCTTATACCTGACGCCGGCGGGATTATATATATAAGAGCCGTGTCTGACGGGTTTGTTTTCTCCCAAAAGCGGCATCTTGTCGCAGTTCGCGTACATCTCGCTCATGACGTCGCTGACCCAGCCCGTTATGTCGGCTTCGTAATGGATAAAGCGCGTTTTGTCTATAGCCAGCGCCGCTTTTCTCATTTCTACGAAAGCCTTGCCCCTTCCCGATTCGTTGCCGAGCGACCACGAAACGATACAGGGATGGTTTTTGTAGGTGTTGACCATATTGCGCATGCGGTAAACGCACTGTTCGGTCCAGCGCTTGTTGCTGCGCGGTATCATGAAGGAAAGTCCGTGCGTTTCCAGATTGTTTTCGCATATTACCAGTATCCCGTATTTGTCGCAGAGTTCGTAAAATTCGGGACGGTTGGGATAATGCGAATTGCGGATCGCGGTTATGTTGTTTCTGCGGCAGATCTTTATGTCTTCCTCGATAAGCTCCACGGGCACGGCATGGCCGTATTCGGGATGGAATTCGTGTCTGTTGACGCCTGCGAATTTGACTGGTTTGCCGTTAAGCAGTATGTACGGACCCTTGTCGCCCACCATCGGACGGATCTCGACGCGCCTGAATCCGAACGTGCACGCGCGCCTGTCCACGAAAATACCGCCGTCGCGGATCTCGGCGGTGATCATGTAAAGATTTGGCTTTTCATGCGACCAAAGCTTTACGCCGTCCAGACGCTTGTCGCCGGAAAGCTCTATCTTGCGCTTGTCGCCGCTCGAGATATTGCCCAGCAGAAATTCCTCCGAATGAACGACCTTGCCCTCCGCCATGTCCGTCAGAGTCATTTTTACGGAAGCGTTTCTGAGCCCCTGTCCTTTTGCGGAAACGTCGATCTGCCCTTTTAAATACGCGAAACCGAAATCGTCCGCAAGCTCCGAATAAAAATACATATCGGAAATTTCGACCTTGGGCTTATACACCAGGTCGACGTCGCGGAATATGCCCGAAAGACGCCACATATCCTGGTCCTCCAGATAGCTTCCGGTAGTGTATCTGAACACGATAAGATCCAGCCGGTTCTCGCCGAAATGCACGTACTTTGTGACGTCGTATTCCTGGAAATCGAAAGTATCCTCGGAATATCCGACAAAATTGCCGTTTACGTATATCTCCGCGGCGGAGTTGATGCCGCCGAAATGCAAAAACACGTTGTCGCCGCCCTCGTCCACCACGAATTCGCGGCTGTATAACCCGACGGGGTTTTTATCGGCATACACGTGCGGCACCACGGGCAGAAGCACCGACTCCAGCGCGTAAGGGTATTTGATGTTGGTATATATCGGAGTGTCGTAACCCTTTATCTGCCATTCCGAAGGAACGTCGATGAGATCGAAATCCGACGTATCAAAGTCCTTGCTGCCGAAATCCTGGGGCACTTCGTTGACGGATTTCAAAAATTTAAAACGCCATTTTCCGTTCAGGGAGAGCGTTCTGTATCCGTTTGTTTCGCTGAGCGGAAAACCGGATGCGTATCTCGATATGCTGTTGACGTTGTACACCGACGGGCTTTTCCAAAAATCTTTCATATATCCTCCCGCGCATTAACGCGCGCATTACGTAATTTTTTTTATTATAACACAGGCGCGCACGCATTTCAAGGGTAAAAATGCCGCGTTTAAACAAAAAAGAGCATCCCCGGGCAGGATGCTCTCGGCACAAATACGGTACCCGGTTTCGGGTTCAGTCCCTGACGATAATTTCGTCGTGCGCGGGTCCCACACCGATATACTTGACCTTGACTTTGGTGACCTTCTCGATCAACTCGATGTACTTGCGCGCGTTTTCCGGCAGTTTTTCGTAGCTTCGGATACCGGTTGTATCCGACATCCAGCCGTCGATTTCCACATATACCGGTTCGGCTTTATACAATTGCGTAGCCGAAGGCATATAATCTATCTCTTTTCCGTCCAGCTTGTATCCGACGCAGACCTTGATCTTTTCGTAGGTATCCAGCTTGTCTATCTTGCAGACCGCTATCGAGGTGAAGCCGTTTACCGTAGCCGCGAATTTTACCATGGCGAGATCCGGCCAGCCCAGTCTTCTGGCTCTGCCCGTTCTGGCACCGAATTCGTCGTCGATACGGTTGCCGCTTCCGCGGAAGCCGTCGGACATCTCTTCGCTCATTTCGGTCGGGAACGGTCCGTCTCCGACGGCGGACGTAAACGCTTTCATAACGCCGACGATCTCGTCGATCTTGGTCACGGGGAATCCCGCCGACACCGCAGCGTATGCCGCCACGGGGTTGGAGGAAGTGACGTAAGGATATATTCCCAGGTCTATGTCCTTCATGACGCCCAGCTGTCCTTCGAAAAGGATGTTCTCGCCTTTATCTATGGCGCCGTTCACGAACGAAACGGGCTCCACGACGCGTTTAACGAGCTTTTCGGCCCACTCGTCCGTCTTTGCGAGTATTTCGTCGACGGTAAATGTCCTGCAGCCTTTGGCGGCAAGTTCGGCGTTGACCGTGGGCATGACCGCTTCTATACGTCTGACGCGGTATTCGCGGTCCAAAAGATCTTCGAAGCGCAGCGCGTTCCTTCTGGCTTTGTCGGCGTAGGCATAGCCTATACCGCGTTTGGTGGTACCGATACCCGTTCTGCCGCTGGCTTCGCTGGCGGAATCCAGCGCGATATGGTACGGCATCAGTATCACGGCTCTGGCACTGATATACAGCAAGGAGGTATCCACGCCCTTGGATTCAAGTTCGCCGAGTTCTTTAATCAGTTCGTCGGGATTTATCACCATGCCCGTACCGTTGAGTGCCTTGCAGCCGGATTTGAAGATCCCGCACGGGATAAGGTGGAGTTTGAACGAACCGGAATCGTTCACGACGGTATGTCCGGCGTTGTCACCGCCCTGAAAGCGCACGACCATATCCATTTTATCGGACAGATAATCTACGATTTTGCCCTTTCCCTCGTCGCCGAACTGGGCGCCCACCAGAATTGTTACAGACATATTTGACCTCCGTTATTTGTCGGCGAGAAGGCGGGTAAGTCTTGCCATCGCCTCGATTGTGTTTTCGTGAGTATTGAAAGCGGTCAGACGGAAATATCCCTCTCCGCATTTGCCGAAACCCGAGCCGGGAGTGCCTGCCACCTGTATCTCGTTAAGCAGCAGATCGAAAAATTCCCAGGAATCCATACCGCATTTCAGCCATATATACGGCGAGTTTACGCCGCCGGTAAACCATATCCCGAGTTTGTTCAGTGCGTTTGCCATTATGCGCGCGTTCTCTTTGTAATATTCGATGTTTGCCCTGCAGCACGCCATGCCTTCGGGAGTGAACACGGCTTCCGCGCCCTTCTGTATTATGTAGCTGGTGCCGTTATATTTGGTGGTCTGACGTCTCAGCCACATTTTGTTAAGGCTCCGCGAATCGATAACCATATCTTCGGGAACGACGGTATAGCCGCAGCGCGTACCCGTAAATCCCGCAGTCTTGGAGAGCGAACAGAACTCGACCGCGCATTTTTTCGCGCCATCAATCTCGTAAATGGAGCGCGGCAGCGCGGCGTCCGACACGAATGCCTCGTAAGCCGAATCGAACATTATCAGCATACCGTTTTCAAGCGCGAAGTCCACCCACTTTTTCAGCTGTTCACGGCTGTATACCGCACCCGTCGGATTGTTGGGGGAGCACAGATAAACTATATCGCCCTTCAGCCCCTCGTAAGGCATAGGCAGAAAACCGTTCTCCTCGTTGCCGTCGATAAGCGTGATCTTTCTGCCCAGCATCATGTTGGAATCCAGATATACCGGATACACCGGGTCGGGTATGATTATTACGTTATCGTCAGAAAACAGGTCGGTAAAATTCGCCACGTCGCTTTTGGCGCCGTCGGAAACGAATATCTCGTTTTTCTTCAGTTCGACTCCCGCGACGTCAAGGTAATATCTGCGGATGGCCTCCTGCAAAAAGCCCTCTCCCTGTTCGTCGCCGTAGCCGTGGAATCCTTCCTTGGTCGCCATACCGGCGCCGGCCGAAGCGATAGCGTCCGCCACGGGTTTTGCCAGAGGAACGGTAACGTCGCCGATACCCATTCTGATCACGGGCTTATCGGGATTTAAGGCGGAATACTCTCTTATCTTCCGCGCAGTCGTCGAAAAAAGATAGCTTTCTTTAAGTTTAAAAAAGTTTTCGTTAAGTTTTACCATAGCGGTATATGTCTACCTCTCCTGTATAATTTGTCTCGGCGGTACCGGTCACGGTCATTCCGCCGTCCTTGTCCATGTCTACCGTTAACTCGCCGCCCCTGAGTATGACCCTGACAGGGAGAGCTATCATTCCGTTCAGATGCAGCGCGTAAGCCGCTGCCGCAGCACCCGAACCGCATGCCAGCGTTTCTCCGCTTCCGCGCTCGAATACGCGCATACGGAAAGCGTTGCGGTTCTCGACGCTCACCAGTTCCGCGTTTACGTCGTATGTCAGCGAAAGTTCTTCGGCTTTGCCGAACGCCGTGTCCGAAACGTCTCCGCCGAATATTACTCCGTGCGGATTGCCCACGTTCACGAACGCCGCGCCCGAACGGCAGCCGCGGTAATCGGCTTTACCCATGTCCGCGCTGACCGTGCCGTCGCCGTTAAGCCTGAGGAAACGGACGCCCGCCTCCGTCAGGACCGCAAACCGGTCTTTGTCCGGACAGCTTTGCCTAAGGTACTTTCCTATGCACCTAAGCGCGTTTCCGCAAGTCATCCCCTCGCTTCCGTCGGCATTGAAAATGCGCATCTTTATATCCGAACCGGGGTCCGGATAGAGTATCACGACTCCGTCCGAACCTATGCCGAAATGCCTGTCGCTAAGTGCCGGCGCGAGTAAGGCTATGTTTTTCTCAAGGTACGAAACGTCTTTGGGATCGTTGAGCCGGGAATCGAAAAACACGTAATCGTTTCCCAGTCCGTTCATTTTGACAAATAACATACCGCCTCCGAAGCGGTATATTATATGCCGTTATTTCATTTTAGGTACAAAATCCTGCGGCAGTTGGGGCACTCCGCGACGTCACCCGATTCGACCAGCTTGCCGCGCAGATCGTTTTCGACGTGCATTCCGCAGCCGCGGCAGGTCCCCGCGACGTACTCCACCATTATCGGCAGACGGTTGATCTCCTTCCTGACCTTTTTGTAAATTTCCAGGTGCGCGGGATCGATCTCCGCCTGAATAGACTTTCTGCGCATAACTTCGTCCTGCAGCTCAGCCTGCATCTCCGCGCGCTTTTTTGCAAGAACGACCTTGCTCTTTTCCAGATCGGAATTGCAGCGCTTAAGCTCGACCAGCGACTGCTTGGCTTCTTTTTCGATATCCTCCAGCCGTTTCAACGCCCTGGCAAAATCCTTGTCCGCGGCGTCGAAGCTTTCCTCGAAGCGTTTTACGGTCTCCTCGTTTCTACTTATCTCTCCCAGCGTCTTTTCGCCCAGCATCTCGGCAACGCTTTTTTCCGCCTGCAAACCCAGCTCCTCCAGCTGTTTTTCCTTTTTCTCGATATCCTTTCTGATGTCGGCGGCTTCCTTGTCCAGTTTAAGTACGTTGGCGCGCAATTCGTTTATCCTGGCTACTATCTGAGAATAACGCCTGTTTTCGGGACTGGACGAAAAAGCCTGTTCGGCTTTGTATATGATCTGGTCCGAAGCCTGGTATTCGAGCATCTTGTTTATATTCATTTTCATACGCGCCCCTCCGTAAAATATGGGTTTTCTTCGCTGACGGCTTCGTGGACGCAGGGTATTCCGCTTTCCGTCAGCACAGACGCCATCAGCTTTCTGAAAAAGCACTCGCTTTCGTAATGTCCGAACGATATTATAGCATAACCGGCGTCTTTTGCAAACCTAATAACGTGATATTTAAATTCTCCCGACAAAAAAACGTCCGCGCCCGCATGTATGGCGGCGTCAAGCGACTCGCCGCCCCCGCCGGCGCCGGTTATCAGCGCCGCTTTGCGTATCGGCTTGTCGGGATCCCCGACAAACGAAGCGCGCCGGTCGCCCAGCGTGTCCGCGACCCGAGAACAAAGCTCTTTCAATGATATCGGTTTTTCGAAGCAGCCGTACTTAGGCAGCGACTCCCCCTGTTCGGGAACGTCTGCCCCCAGCAGCCGCAGCACCGCTTCCGACAAACCGTTCGCCGCTTTGTCGACGTTGGTGTGCGCGGCGTAGACGGCTATGTCTCGCTTTACCGCCGACGCCAGCGCGGCAAGCTCCGGGCGGCCGGTATCCAGCGAAAAGATCGGTTGGAAGATCGCGGGATGGTGCGTTACTATCAGGTTGGAACCGAACCTGACGGCGTCCTCTACCGCTGCCTGAGTAAGGTCCAGGCTGACCGTAACGCCTTTAAGCGGCGCTTCCGGATCGCCGTAGAGCAATCCGCAGTTGTCGTATTCTTCCTTCAGCCGCAGCGGAGCAAATTTTTCCATTGCCGCGACGGCGTCCTTTATTCTAAGCATAATCCAAGTATCTCCTCGTATTCCGCTCTGACCCTGGGCGGCATTTCGCGCCCTGAAAACCTATCTTCCAACACGCGTTTCCTTGTCCGAAGCATTTTGAAAAAATCCTCGGTCGGCGGCAGATTTTTTCCGAATCTCAATTCGTCCGCATTATATCCGCTGCCGCCTTTGACGGCGACTATCACGGGATAGAATTTCCCGCCCGATTCGACGATATAATCCTTGTCTATACGGAAGCCGTCCAGATACGCTCTGAGCTCGAAAGCGTTCTGGTGGGGGCATAAAATCAGCTTTTCGGGAACCCTGTCAAGCGCTTTCGCTTTTTCCAGAATCTTGATCGTCTCATAGCCGCCCAACCCGGCGATCACCGCCGTGTCAATGTGCTCCGCGATATCGGAAAACCCGTCCGAGACGACGGTTTCGACCGAATCCGAAACGCCTTTTTCACGCGCCAGACGCACGGTCTTTTCAAGGCATTTTCCGCTTATGTCCGCCGCCACGACTCTTTTTACGTTTGCCTTCGCCAAAGCGGCCACGGCAACGTAGCCGTGGTCGGAGCCGATATCCGCGACGACGGGTCCGGTGATCTCGCTTATTATGGCGTTAAGCCTGGTGTCTGGGATCACTGAAACTATTTGTCCAGAAAGTCACGGAGCTTTTTGGTCTTGTTGGGGTGCTTCAGCCGCCTCAGCGCTTTAGCCTCTATCTGACGGATACGTTCGCGCGTGACGTTAAACACCTTGCCCACTTCTTCCAGCGTTCTGGGGCGGTTGTCTCTGAGCCCGTAGCGCAGTATGAGTACCATCGCCTCGCGCGGGGCAAGCGTATTGAGTATTTCGTTCACCTGCTCTTTCAGCATGTTGGCTTCCGCAGCTTCTATGGGCGCGGTCGCCGTGGTGTCCTCTATGAAATCGCCCAGATGGCTGTCGTCCTCCTCGCCTATCGGGGTCTCCAACGAAACGGGGTCCTGGGCGATTTTCTGTATTTCGATGACCCTGGCTTCGGTAGTACCCATCGCCTCGGCTATCTCGGCGGGAGTAGGCTCTCTGCCGAATTTCTGCAACAGCGCGCGGGAGATCTTGATGAGTTTGTTTATCGTTTCGACCATGTGCACGGGTATCCTTATCGTGCGCGCCTGGTCGGCTATCGAACGGGTTATCGCCTGACGTATCCACCAGGTGGCGTAAGTCGAAAACTTGAAGCCGCGCGTATAATCGAATTTATCCACGGCTTTCATGAGCCCCAGGTTGCCTTCCTGTATCAGATCCAGAAAAGACATTCCCCTGCCCACGTAACGCTTGGCTATGCTGACTACCAGACGCAGGTTGGCGTTTATCAGTTTCTCCTTGGCTTCCGCGTCGCCGTCCGCCATTTTCTGAGCAAGCTCCAGCTCCTCCTCCGCCGTCAGCAGCGGCACCCTGCCTATATCCTTCAGATACATTTTCACGGAGTCGTCGATGTTGACTTCGCTCATTATCTTCTGAAGCAGTTTGTCGCTTTTTACGGGCGACTGTTCCGCGACCGAAATACCCGCTTCTTCCAGCTCCTTATATATGTTTTCGATATCCTGAGGTTCGAGATCGAATTTTTCGAGTCTGTTCAGAAGGTCCTCCTCGTTGACGGTCTTGACTTCCTTGTCCGCCATGGACTCGACGATTTTGTGTACTTCGGCTTTGATCTTGTTTTCGACGGCTGTATCCATCGTGGCTTTCCTCCTTGGTTAGGATGATTATTTTTCGTTATTTAAAATCTCAAGCAATTCGGATTGCAGTTTTTCCTTTTCCGCGCCTTCGGCGTTTTTAAGCGCGGCGGTCAATGCCGCGATCTTTTCCTTTCTGCGCTTCAGATAAAACTTTTTCAGTATCGCCTCGTAATATTCCTCGCAGGCTTCGCGGCTCATGGCGTCGGTCGCCGACACCACCGCTTCGATATCGCCGCGGCTTGACGGCTCCAGATCGAACAGATCGCCCGTGACGATCTTGCCCTTTTCCTTTATCAGTTTAAAAATGCGTCTGTAGACCGGCAGCTCGAACGCTTCCTCGTCAAAGTCGTTGACCGAAGCGTATTCCGCGCCGTCCAGAAAAGTTTTCAGCAAAAAGCTCTCCGTCTTCAGCTGAGTCTTGGAAATATCCTTGCGTTCCTCCTTGGGCTGTACAGACGGCTTCATGGACGCGCCGGAAGAGTAATCCTTCAGCGAATTGGCTATGCTTTCCGCAGACAGTCCGCTAAGCTCCGAAACAAGTTTTATATGCGTATCCCTGCCTATAGGCGACAGCGCGTCCAGCACGGGAAGCGTTTTCAGCGCGAATCTCTCGCGCCCGGCGAACGTATCCAGCTTCTCCCCGGCAGCCAGCCGCCTTATCTTGAACTCGGTCAGCGGAAGCGCCAGGCTCATAAGCTCCCTGAAACCGTTTTCGCCGCGGCCTTTTACGACGTCGTCGGGGTCCATGCCGTCGGGAAGCGACATCACCTTTACCTCGATGCCCGTGGCGGCAAGCATATCCAACGAACGCCATGTGGCGTTTTCGCCGGCGGCGTCGCCGTCGAAACACACGTAGACGGTATTGACGAGTCTTTTGATCTCGCGGCACTGTTCCTCGGTCAGCGAAGTGCCCATCGAAGCCACCGCGTTATGTATTCCGGCCTGATACAGGCTTATCACGTCCATATACCCTTCCGTCAGCACCACCGAACCGAGGTTCTCGGCGGAAAGATGTTTTTTGACCAGATTAATCCCGAACAGGTTTTTGCGTTTGTCGAACACCGCGGTGCCGCGCGTGTTGACGTATTTGGGCTTTACGTCCTTTTCAAGCGTCCTGCCGCCGAATCCCAGCACCTCGCCCCTGACGTTGATGATGGGAATGACGAGTCTAAGTTCCATTCGGTCGGAGCCGTCCGAATTGGTAAGTCCTGCGGCGCTCAGCGTTTCTTGCGTAAAGCCTTTGATTTTCAGAAAATCCCTCAAGCCGTAGCGGTCGGGCGAATATCCTATGCCGAAAGCCACCACCGTCTCCTTAGAAAGACGCCTCTTTTCGACGTATTTGATGACGGAATCGGGGGATTTTTTCAGGGCGGCGTAGTAATATTTGGCGGCGCAGCGGTTGACCTCAAGGATCTTGGCTGCGGTTTCGCGTCTCAACCGTTCCTCGGGAGTTTCCTCCTCGGGAAGCTCCATGCCCGCCATGCGTGCAAGGGTTTCGACCGCCTCGGAATAAGTCATTCTCTCGTGCTCGGTCAGGAACGTGATCACGTTCCCGGACTTGCCGCATCCGAAACAGTGGTAGTATTGTTCTTCGGGATTTACAACGAAAGAAGGCGTTTTTTCGTTATGAAAAGGACAGCACGCCCAATACTTTGCGCCCTTTTTCTGCAAATACATGTATTTTCCGAGAACTGCGACTATGTCCGACCTGGAACGGAGTTCGTCGAGCCACCTCGCGGGATATCTGGAAATGGTTAAGCACCTCGCCTTTGCCTGTTATTTATATATACGAACCGTGCCGCCAAATTTCCTTATAAAATTTTAAAAAAATCCGAAAATTTTTATTCGGCTTCGCGGCGGCGCTTTTCTTCCTCTCTCAGCGCGCGGTAAAACGCCGATACGTTCAGCACGTATCTTTCGCGTTGCTCGGCATTCAGGCTGTCGTAACGGTTTTCGTCGATAAGCTCGCCCACGGCTTTCAGTTCGTCATCCGACGTGAAAGCGCTGACCTTGTCGAAATAACCGGAAATCTCGTCGGCGGAAAGGCACTCCCCCGCCAGCACCACTATGCCTAAAGCGGGTTTCAAAGTCCTGAATTTCACCAAATCCTTATAATCGTGTGTTTTAAGGCGCATCTTTGCGTTTTTGACTGCGCTGCTCCTGAAGTCTTTATTCATTTTTCTCCTCGTCGCGTTACGGAAAAAATTTTAACACGTACCGCGCCCGACGGCACCGCCTTCGACCGAAAACGACTTAATTTTTCAAAAAACGCGCCCTGTCGGATCAAATGCGCCGAATTGCGACGCCAAACGACAAAAAAAACTCCCGTCCGAAGACGGGAGTTGATGTTTTGCCTTATTTGTAAGCGCGTTTTCTCGCTGCTTCCGCTTTCTTTTTGCGGCGGACGCTGGGCTTTTCGTAAGCCTCCTTGCGGCGGAGGTCGCCGATGATACCGTCGTTGGCGCACTTTTTCTTCCATCTGCGTATAGCGGAATCAAGGCTCTCGTTTTCTTTTACGATAACTGTGGACATTCGGTTTCACCTCCTTTTTTTCACGTTTACTTTTTTCGTACGCATTATATAATATAACTTATCCGCTCGAAAGTCAACCGTTTTTTATTCTATTCTCAGCGCGTCGACGACGTTCTTTCTCGCCGCCATCTGGCTGGGCACCAGTCCGCTGAGTACCGTCAGACCCAGACTAAGCACCACCAACAGCAGCGCGTGCAACGGGTTCAGCGCCAGTAACGACATGCCCACGGAATTTGACAGCAGCAGGTTTATCAGCGGGACCAGCGCATACGCTATGGCGATGCCTAATACGCCCGAGAACAGACCTATTATAGCCGTTTCCGCATCGAACACGCGCGAAATATCCTTCTTTCTCGCGCCGAGGCTCCTGAGAATCCCTATTTCCCTCGTTCTTTCCACGACGGAGTTACCGGTGATTATGGCTATCATTATACAGCTGACGATAAGCGAAATGCTGGCTACCGCGATAAGTACCGTCGTCATCAGATCGACCATAACGCGCATATTGTAGATGAACATTTCGGAAACGTCGAAATATTCCATGTTTCCGTGCTCGTCGTTCCACGCGTTAAGATATTCGGTTATCTGATTCTTACTGTTGAAATCCTTGGGATATATATTAATATAAACCGGCTCGGTATTCACAGCCAAAGATTTCAGCTTTGCGGTCCTCGTCAATCCGTTCATGAAAAAGTTTATTAATTGAGATGCGTCGGTTATTTCCGAGTCGAATCCAAGACTGCCGTCGAAATAACCGTCGTTTCGGATGACGCATGCGGAAACGGACTCGTCTTCGGCAAGTATAGCTTTTTGAGCTGCGGTAACCTCGGAAGCCGCAGCCGATCTCAAAACGTATTCGGCAAGTTCCGGGGTATAGCAAAGCGCGTTTCCGACAAAACCGGTTCCGCCGTCTTTAATTCGCAGAACTCCTACTATTTCAAGTTCGACGGAAGCCTCATCCCAAAGAGGCTTATCCCCGAACCTGGCTTTTTGACCGGAAGAATCGTTTTTGAAGACGTATTCGGAGTTTTCGTGCGTGCGCGGCTGATAATAATTTCCGTCCTCGACAAATTCGTAATAAGTATTGTTGTCCAGCAATTTCAGCTGCAAAGAGAACAACTCCCGGAACGTCATCGATTTTTTGTATACGGGTTTATTGCCGTCGTATATGACCGAACCGGTTGCCGGATCGCGCTCGTAAACGTCCACGCCGAATTGCGCCAGCGCCGCGGGGCTTACCACGTTGTTGCCGTCCACGACCAAAACTATCTCGTTGAACGACATGGGATATCTCCCGCCGATAACGTCATAATTCGACGTTACGAAATCCTTGTCGCCGGCAAGTTGATACCAATATAAAGGCTCCTGCCCGTTTTCTCCGAGGACCTGAGTGGCTATATTCATCGCGTTGGTCTGTCTCGGAATACTGCTGACGTCCTTATATACCTCTTTACCGTTATCGTCCAGCGTCTTGGACAGAATATTCATTTTGGTACCGTAAAAATAATTTATCGAATTTGTCCAGGACGGATCCATGGCTTTCAGGTGGCTGACGAATTCCTCGGAGATGTCGTTTCTGCCCACGGATTTCATAAGAGAACTCATCATGTCCGAAATATTCATGCCCCCTGACGAAGAAGAAGATCCTTTTAAATAGATCTCGTCCGTATCGGGATAAGTACTGGAGTTATACTCGTAATTTTCGAACACGTCCGTCATCACGCTGTAATCCATAGAATATTCGTAGATCCCTATCGGCACGGTGGCAAGAACGCTCGCCTGCATGTTATCCAGAACGAGGTTAAAACCGTTGGACATCGCCAGCACCAGCGCAAGGCTTATGATGCCCACACTTCCGGCGAAACTTGTCAGGAACGTACGGCGTTTCTTTGTCAGAAGGTTTTTAAGCGAAAGACTGAACGCCGTCCCGGCTTTCATCGAAGTAGCTTTGAAGGGATTTTTCTGCCCTTTCGCCTTGATACCCAAAGCGTTCAGCGACTTTACCGCCGCGACGAGAGCGCCGCTCTTTTTGGCGCCGGCGTCGGCGGAAGCTGTCGTTTCGTCGGTTTCTTCGTCTTCGCTGGCGGCTTCCGCCGGCTCCGGCTCCCATTCGTACGGCATGGAGTCGCTTTCGACCAGCCCGTCGCGCAGCTTGACTATCCTGGTGCTGTATGTATTGGCAAGCTCGTTGTTATGCGTGACCATTATTACCAGGCGATCCCTGGCGACCTCTTTCAGAAGCTCCATGACCTGGACGCTGAGTTTGGAGTCCAATGCGCCCGTCGGCTCGTCCGCAAGCACGATTTTGGGATTGTTGACGAGAGCCCTGGCAATGGCTACGCGCTGCATCTGTCCGCCGCTTATCTGGGAAGGCTTCTTTCTCAGTTCGCCGCCCATGCCCACTCGTTCCAGCGCTTCCTGCGCCATACGGCGGCGACTCGCCTTGTCTACTCCCGAAAGGCTCAGTGCGAGTTCGACGTTCTCTAAAACCGTCAGGTGCGGAATAAGGTTATAGTTTTGGAAAACGAAACCTATCGTGGCGTTGCGGTACGCGTCCCATTGCTCCGACCTGAACGATTCGGTGGAGGTGTTGCCTATTATAAGGTCGCCTGTGGTGTATCTGTCCAGACCGCCTATGATGTTAAGCAATGTGCTTTTGCCGCAGCCCGACGCGCCGATTATCGACACGAATTCGGATTCACGGAACGCGAGCGTCACTCCGCGCAGAGCGCGGACGTTATAATCGCCCGTTTCGTAGACTTTTGTTACGTTTTTGAGTTTAAGCATTCGTAGCTCCTTTTTCGTTCGTCAGTCGTTAAAAAGCCGCAACACGTCAGCCCATTTTTTCGCTGAGTTTCTCTCCGCCCAGAATGTGGATATGAAGATGGTTTACGGACTGACAGCCGTCCTCGCCCTTATTGGAAACTATCCTGAACCCGTTGCCGAGTCCCAGTTTGTCTGTAAGCGACGCCAGTTTTTCGAACATTTTGCCCAAGGCGGCGGGATCTGCGGCGCCCATATCCGTTATATCGGAATAATGCTTTTTCGGCATCATAAGGTAATGCCTGGCTGCCTGCGGATTGATGTCCGCGATAATAAGGATGTCGTCGTCCTCGTAAGCTTTAGCCGAAGGTATCTCGCCGGCGATTATTTTGCAGAAAATGCAGTCTTTCATTTTACTGTCTCTCCTTTATATCCGTCCTTAAATAACGACGTCGGTCTAATTATAGCATAGTCGTCATCCGTTTCAACATAAAATTTGATATAGTATTCGCCGTAGCCCGCGCTGATGCCGTCCGAATGCGTTTCGAAAAGCACGCTTTGCGACACGCCGAACATTTTGTCCAGATATGCCGCGCGCAGCCCGTCGCGTTTGGCTTTCAGCAGCTTTTCCCTTTCCGCCTTGACGTCGTCGGCGACCTTTTTCATCTTGTACGCAGCCGTGCCTTCTCTTGCGGAAAAGGGGAAGATGTGTATGTCCGAAAATGCCGCTTCGTCGGCAAGCGCCAGCGTGCATGCAAAGTCGGCGTCCGTTTCGCCGGGGAAGCCCACGATGACGTCGGTAGTCACCGAAGCCAGCGGGAAACGACTGCGGACGGCGGCTATTTTGTCCAAATACATACGTGCCGTATAGCGGCGGTTCATGGCTCTCAGAATCCTGTCGGAACCGCTTTGAAGCGACAGATGAAAATGCGGACAAAACCGTTTCAGCCCTTTCAGGGCGTCCAGCAGTTCTTCGTCTATGCCCTCGGCATAGAACGAACCCAGCCTTATCCTGACGTCGGTATCGGCAACGGCGCGCATCAGTGCGGCAAGGTTCTCGCCGCGTTCCGCGCCGAAGGCGGAAAGGTTAATGCCCGTTATGACTATTTCACGGCTGGTTTCGGCAAGCCGCTTTATCTCGCAGGCGGCATCTTCTACGGAAGCGCTCCTCGCCCTGCCCCTCAGATAAGGTATAACGCAATATGAGCAAAAGTTGTCACAGCCGTCCTCTATTTTCACCAAAGCCCTTGTTCGGGTACTCTTAGGCAGGCAGCCGGGAAGCTCATATTCGGTTTTAGGATAATAGACAGATTTCTGTCCCGACTCCGAAACCGCGTTTACCGACAGATATTTGCCGCCCGTACCCGACGTATACTTTATGCCTTTGGAAATATAAAAAGCGGGATTTTTTTCGGACGCGCATCCGAATACGTATATATCCGCGTCGGGATTATGCCTCAGGCATCTGGACACGATCTGTCTGGATTTTCTCTCCGCTTCCGCCGTCACCGCACAGGTATTGACGAAATAACAGTCGGCGTATACCAGCTCGTCCGTCACGAAATAGCCTTTGCTCTGAAGCTTTGCGCTGACCACGTCGCATTCGTACTGATTGGTCTTGCAGCCGAGATTAAACACCGAAGCGCATGGTTTGACGCGCATTTTAAGCGCCGTCCATTCGCCTTCGTCCATTCTTTCCTCCAGAACGATGCCCGCTTCCGAATAGGCGTTTATAACTTCGTCGGCGCGCGAGGAAAGGATGCCCGACAGCACCGCAACCGCGCCCGGCACGGTCACGGAACGCACGTTTACCAGAAGTTTCAGCAATATATCCGCGGTAAGGTTGGCAAGCAGCAGTTCGGCTTTTTCGTTTATCCCTGCGGTGAGGTCCGCCTCACGTATCTCGGTAAACTCCGCAACGCCGTTCAGCGCCGCCGAGTCCTTCGCCGCGGCGACCGCTTCGGGATCGAAATCGGTCATGAGCACGCTTTTCGCGCCCGATTTGGCTGCGGCGACGCCGAGTATTCCGCTTCCCGTACCGATGTCTATCACCTTTTTGAAGCATGTCAGCCCCGACATCAGTTTAAGCGCCAGCCTGGTGGAAGCATGCTCCCCCGTGCCGAACGCCGTCGCGGGGTTGATATAGATCACGGTGCCTCCGGAAGAAACGTATTCGTCCTTCAGCCATACGGGAACCAGCTCGTAATCGCCGGCGCCGACGGGATTGTGAAATTTTTTCCAGCCGTTTTCCCAGTCCTCGTCTTCGCCCGCCGCCGTCTGAAAATCCGTATAAGAAAGTGAGGGATAAGCCGCCAGGGCCTCCCTCACCGCATTTTCCGTTTCTTTGACGCATCGATCCGCGAAAATACCCTTTACCGTGACCGAACCGTCGTCGGTAAGCACGGAATCGTCCACGTAATCCCAGTTCATCGGGTCGTGCAGCGCGTCGAACACGTCTTTGACGTCCTTTATCTCGACTCCGCATGCGCCTGCCGTCCACATGGCGTCCGAAACGAGTTCCTGCCATTCGGCGGCGGTCTTCAATCTTATTTCAAAATACATCAGTCCAGAGTTTTGAGCTTCTTTTTGTATTTTTCCACTTCGTCATACTGCGCGCTGCGGTCGAGTTCTTCGAAATACTCGCGCATTTCTTTTCTCTGCTTCAGCGAAAGGTTCTTCGGTACGTCGATTTTGACGGTGATCAGAATGTCGCCGTATGCGTTACGCCTCAGATCCTTGACGCCCTTGCCCTTTACCTTGAACAGTGTGCCGTTCTTGGTGCCGGCGGGGATCTCTATCCTGACGGGTTTGTCCAGCGTGGGTATTTCGACGGTATCGCCGAAAACCGCCTGCGTCAGCGTTATGGGCATGTCGAACAGCAGGTCGTTGCCGCGGCGCGTGAACAGCGGGTGCGGCTTGACCCTGAACACGAGAATCATGTTGCCGTTGGGTCCGCCGTTGTACCCGGCGTTGCCCTCGAACTGCTGAGTCAGCATCTGACCGTTGTCCACGCCTGCGGGAATGTTTATAGTAACTTTCCTTTGCTTCCTGACTCTGCCTTTGCCTTTACACTCGGGACACGGCTCCGTTATTATCTTGCCCGTGCCGCCGCACATGTCGCATACGCGCTCCGTCTGCATAACGCCGAGCATGGTGCGCTGTTGAACGACCACCCTGCCTCTGCCGCCGCATTTGGTACATACCTTGACCGACGACGCGTCCTTGGCGCCCGTGCCGTTACATGCAGGACATTTTTCGATGCGCGAATAAACTACTTCCTTTTTTACTCCGAAACAGGCTTCCTTAAAGGTCAGCACCATTTCGATTTCTATGTCGTCGCCCTGCCTGGCGGCGTTGGCGCCCCTGCCCGACGAAGACGCTCCGCCCGAAAAAGCGCTGAAAATATCGCTGAATATATCGCTGAAGCCTCCGAAGCCGCCCGCGCCGCCGCCGAACGGATTGAATCCCGCGCCGCCGCCCATGGGTCCGTCTTCGCTGCCGTACTGGTCGAACGCCGCTCTTTTCTGCGGATCGCTAAGCACGTCGTAAGCGTACTGGATCTCTTTGAATTTGGCTTCGGCTTTCTTTTTTTCGTCTTCGGACGCTGTAGCGTAAACGTCCGGGTGGTATTTCTTGGCAAGACGACGATACGCGGACTTGATCTCGTCCGCGCTCGCCTTTTTGTCTACACCTAAAATTTCGTAATAATCCTTTGCCATTTATCTTATTTTATGTCGTCCGGGTCGACGTTGATAGTCGTGCCGTCGTCCGCTCCGCCCGCCTGTTCGGCTCCGGGCTGAGCGCCTGCCGCCGCCTGCTGGTAAAGTTTGGTGAAAATCGGGTTGGTGGCTTTGGAAAGCTCCTCGGTTATCGCCTTTACCGCGTCGGCGTCGGTAGCCGTGTTAAGCTTTTCTTTTGCTGTCTTCGCGGCTTCCGTCAGAGTATTCTTTTCGTCCTCGCTGAGTTTGTCGCCGGATTCGCTCACCGCTTTTTCGACCGCAAGAACAAGCTGCTCCGCCTGGTTCTTCATGTCGACCAGATCTTTACGCTTCTTGTCTTCCTCGGCATATTTCTCCGCTTCCTTGACGGCGCGGTCGATCTCCTCCTTGGAAAGGTTGCTGGAAGCCGTGATGGTGATGTTGGCGGACTTGTTGGTGCCCTTGTCGACAGCCGTGACCGACACTATGCCGTTGGCGTCTATATCGAACGTAACCTCGATTTGAGGTACCCCTCTCATGGCAGGCGGTATCCCGGTCAGTTCGAATCTGCCGAGGGTCTTGTTGTCTGCCGCCATGGGACGTTCGCCCTGCAGGACGTGTACGTCCACCGAGGTCTGGTTGTCGGAAGCCGTCGAGAATATCTGCGACTTCTTGGTCGGTATCGTGGTGTTGCGGTCGATAAGCTTGGTGAACACGCCGCCCATCGTTTCGATACCCAGCGACAGAGGAGTGACGTCCAGAAGCAGTACGTCCTTGACGTCGCCTGCGAGAACGCCGCCCTGTATAGCCGCGCCGAGAGCCACGCATTCGTCGGGGTTGATGCCCTTATACGGCTCTTTGCCGGTGACGTTTTTGACCGCGTCCACGACTGCGGGGATACGGGTGGAGCCGCCGACCAGCACTACTTTGTCGAGATCGGACATTTTGAGACCCGCGTCCTTAAGCGCCTGGAGCGTGGGACCGACGGTGGCTTTGACCAGATCCGCGGTCATGTCGTCGAACTTGGCGCGGGTAAGGTCGAGGTCGATATGCAAAGGTCCGTTCGAACCCACGGTGATGAACGGCAGGTTGATGTTGACCTTGGTCATGCCGCTGAGCTCGATCTTGGCTTTTTCGGCGGCTTCCTTGACGCGCTGCATCGCCATTTTGTCGGAACTTAAATCGATACCGTTGGCGTTTTTGAATTCGGATACGATCCAATCCATTACTCTCTTATCGAAATCGTCGCCGCCGAGGCGGGTGTTGCCGTTGGTGGCAAGCACCTCGAACACGCCGTCGCCCAGTTCGAGTATGGACACGTCGAACGTGCCGCCGCCCAGGTCGTAAATAAGGATCTTCTGCGACTTGTCGCCCTTGTCGAGTCCGTAGGCGAGGGCCGCCGCGGTGGGCTCGTTGATGATCCTCATGACTTCGAGTCCGGCAATCTTTCCGGCGTCCTTGGTCGCCTGACGCTGAGAGTCCGAAAAGTATGCGGGCACGGTGATGACCGCCTTTTCGATCTTCTGTCCGAGATAATCTTCGGCGTCTTTTTTGAGCTTGGTCAGGATCATCGCCGAAATTTCCTGGGGAGTGTACGCTTTATCGTCGATATGGACCCTGTAATCGGTGCCCATTTCCCTCTTTATCGAGGAAACCGTCCTGTCGGGATTGACGACCGCCTGACGTTTTGCAAGCTGCCCTACCAGTCTTTCTCCGTTTTTGGTGAATCCTACGACGCTGGGCGTGGTGCGCGCGCCTTCGGCGTTTGCTATTACGGTCGCTTCGCCGCCTTCCATGACGGCTACGCACGAGTTGGTTGTTCCGAGGTCTATTCCTATGATTTTCGACATATTTCCATCTCCTTTTATATCTATATTTATTTTTAACGCGGTATATCCGTATATACCGGCGTCATTTTGCCACTTTTACCATCGCGTAACGGATTATCCGTCCCGCGCGTTTATATCCTTTTCTGATAACTTCCACCACTTTACCGGCGTTGTCGGCGTCCTCCACCTGCATTACGGCGTTGTGGTATGCCGGATCGAATTCCCTGCCCAGCGCCTCGATCTCCTCGACGCCGTATTTGGAAAACAGATCCCTGAACTGTTTTTCGATAAGCTTCACGCCCTTAAGCGTGGCTTCGTCTCCGATCATGCCTATTGCTATCTCTACCGCGTCCAGCACCGGCAAAAAAGCTTCCAGAACGTCGTCCGCGCCGTCCGCTCTGGCGTTCTTGACAGCGTCCTGCGTGCGCTTGCGGTAATTGTCGAATTCCGCGCTGACGCGCTGGAGAGTGTCCTTGTATTCGTCGATCTTCTGCTGCGCCAGCGCGATAAGATCGGGTTCCTGGTCTTCGGATTCGGCGCACCCTGCAGCGTCTTCGCAGGCGATTTCCTCGCCCTCTTCGACGCTTTCGCCGATTTTTTCTTCCTCGGCGCTTTCCGTCTCCGCGTTTTTTGCGACGTTGTTTTTGTCTTTATCTTTACTCATCCTTATCTCCTTTTTCGTCGATATTTCCTTTGACCGCGTTCAGCGTCTTGCCGATATAGCTGAGTACCGACATCACTTTGCTGTAGTCCATTCTTTCGGGACCTATGACGCCCGCGGAACCCATATCCCTGCCGTTGAGTTTGTACTTTGCGCTGATAACGGCGCATTTTTCCATTCCCTGCGTTTCGTCCTTGCCGATCTTGACGCTGAATTCGATGTCGTCGGCAGAATCGATAAGCGCTCCGACAAGACTTTTGTTGTCGATCATGCTGAGAAATTTCTTCGCGCTGCCCATATCGGCTTCGGGATAGTCCAGCATTTTGCTTTCGCCTTCCATAAACACCGAATCGTCGGTAACGGAGCTGTATGCCTTCAGCATAGCCACCACGTTGTCGAAAAGTTCCTTAAACTCGTTCAGTTCGCGGTCAACGGAATTCATGGCGTCTTCCAGCTCCGACACGCGCCTGCCGCCGAATATCTTGTTCAGCATCAGCGCGGCGCTGGATATGAACCCGTCGTCGACTACGTTTTTCAGCGAAATGACCTTGTCGCGTATGATCCCCGAATCGGTTATGATTATCACCAAAGCCGAATGCGAATCCAGCCCGACCAGTTTTATTTCCTTTATCTCGACGCCGTCCACGTTCTGCAAAACGATGACCGAGGTATAGTTGGTGACGTCGCTTATAACCTTGGCGGTGGTCCTGACTATGTCCTCGACGGCGTTGAATTTGGCGGCGAACGAAGCGTCTATAAGCTGAACGTCGCGCTTCTGAAGCGGTTTGCGGTTCACGAAATACTCGACGTAATACTTATATGCTTTTGGCGTGGGGCTTCTTCCCGCCGAAGTGTGAGGCTGGGTAAGATAACCCATATCCGTCAGCGCGGCAAGCTCTGCCCTGATGGTAGCCGAACTTATAGCCGAAAAATGCTTTCCGTGCAAGTCGCCGCTGGAAACCTCTTTCGCCTCGCGGATATATTCCTCGACGACGGCTTTCAGAATGTTGTGTTTTCTTTCCGATAATCTTTCCATCGAAGCGCTACCTCGGCATATAATTGGCAAAACGACGTTTGCTTTGTTAGCAATCCTCTTGCCCGACTGCTAAATGTATTATATTCGTAATTATGTCCGTTGTCAACGGATTGAAAAACATTTTCCGAACATTTTTAAAAATTTTTCAGCGCATGAATTCGCGCGCCACGTAACTTTCGAACAGCAGTTTTCGGGGCTTGATCCTGAAAAACCTGCCGTCGAATTCGGTAAGCTCCCTGCATTTTTCTATCGCGTCGGAAAAACGGGAAAAGAAGTCTGAGCCGAACTCGGCGTTGAAACGCTCCACATCCAGCCCTTTATCCGTCCTGAGCGCCAGCATGACGGCTTCCTCCTCGGCGTCTTCCGAAGACACGGCATAGCTTTCCGCCCCGCCCGAAGCGAAATTCAAGCCTGCGATATAGGCGTTCAGCGACCGCGGATTGGCGTACCTTATATTGTCGGCAAAGCCGTGCGCGGCGGCGCCGAAGCCGAGATATTCTTCTCGGTGCCAGTATTTGAGGTTATGACGCGACTCGAACCCTTTTACGGCAAAATTGCTTATTTCGTAGCGGTAGATACCCTTTTTATGCAATTCAGCCATGCATGCATCGTACATATCTACCGTTTCGTCCTCTGACGGCAGCGAAACCGTTTTTTCAGATACGGATTTATACAATGCGGTGCCTTTTTCGAGTTTCAGCATATACATCGAAACGTGCTTTAACCGCTCGGCAAGACGGCTTACGGTCTCGACTGCGGAGCGAACGCTCTGCGCAGGCAGTCCCAGCATTACGTCCGCGCTTATATTGCCGAATACCCTGCCGGCACGCTCCAGCGCCTCGGCGGCTTCGGACGCGCTGTGGCGCCTGCCCGACAGCCTCAGCGTTTCGTCGTCAAGCGACTGCACGCCCATACTCAGTCTGTCCACTCCGGCGTCGCGGTAAGCGGCGTAATCGATGTCCGGCTGCGGATTGCATTCCATGCTCACTTCCCCGAACGCGGCGGGAAAACAGTCTTTGACCGTTTTGATGATTTCGGCAATACGCTCCGCGCCGACGAGTGAGGGCGTTCCTCCTCCGAAATACAGCGTGTCTGCCACGGCTTCGGAAAATTTACCGGCAGACGAACGTATCTCGCATTTAAGCGCCGAAACGTATTTTGCCATCAGGTTTTCGTTTGCCTTTACGGAATAAAAATCGCAATAAAAACATTTTCCCGTGCAAAACGGGATATGAATATATATACCCCTAGTCTTTGTCATCGAACTTCAGAATAGACATGAACGCTTCGCTGGGAATGGCGACCGAGCCGAACTGGCGCATACGTTTCTTGCCTTCTTTCTGTTTTTCCAAAAGCTTTTTCTTTCTGGTTATATCGCCGCCGTAGCATTTGGCAAGCACGTCCTTTCTCAGCGCTTTTACGGTTTCGCGCGCTATTATCTTGGAACCGATTGCCGCCTGGACGGGGATCTCGAACATCTGGCGCGGAATGACGTCTTTCAGCCTTTCGCATATACTTCTGCCGCGCGCGTAGGCTTTATCCTTATGAACGATGAGCGACAGCGCGTCGCAGGTTTCGCCGTTAAGCAGAAAATCGAGTTTTACCAGGCTGTCGGCACGGTAGCCTTCTGGTTCGTATTCCAGACTGGCATAGCCGCGCGTGCGCGACTTCAGCGAGTCGAAAAAGTCGTATATGATCTCCGCAAGCGGTATAGTGTAATATATCTTGACTCTGGACTGATCCAAGTATGTCAGATCGACGAAAGTGCCGCGTTTTTCCTGGCACAGCTCCATTATGGAGCCGACGTATTCCGGCGGAGTGTAGATCTCGGCTTTGACGATAGGTTCCTCTATGGATTCGATTTCCGTGGGCGGCGGCAGGTGCGACGGGTTTTCCACCTCCAGCTTTTCGCCGTTCGTTTTGTTGACTATATAGCTGACGCTGGGCGCCGTGGTGACGAGGTCGAGGTCGAATTCGCGTTCCAGCCTTTCCTCGATAATCTCCATATGCAAAAGGCCCAGGAATCCGCATCTGAATCCGAAGCCGAGCGCGCCCGAAGCCTCGGGTTCGTAAACAAGTGAGGCATCGTTAAGACTTAATTTATCCAGCGCGTCGCGCAGATCGTTATATTTGCTGCCGTCGGCGGGATAGATACCCGCAAACACCATTGGGCTTATCTTTTTATAGCCTTTCAGCGGTTCGGGCGCCGGCGTCGCGGTCGCAGTCACGGTATCGCCCACGGCGGTGTCCTTGACGTTCTTGATGGACGCGGCTATATATCCGACGTCGCCCGCTTTAAGCTCCTCGACGGGACGCATTTCGGGCGTGAACACACCCACTTCCGTGCATTCGAAACTTTTTCCGGTACTCATCATCGTGATGCCCGTACCCGGTCTGACGGAACCGTCCACGATCCTGACCAGACAGATCGCGCCTTTGTAGTTGTCGTAAGTAGAATCGAAAATAAGCGCGCGCAGCGGCTTGGATTCGTCCCCCGAAGGCGCGGGCAGTTTTTCTATCACCGCATTTAAAACGGCTTCTATGTTTATGCCTTCCTTGGCGCTGATAAGCGGCGCGTCGTCCGCAGGAAGACCTATGATCTCCTCTATTTCCTTTTTACAGGCGTCAGGGTCCGCGGAAGGCAGATCTATTTTGTTTATTACGGGGATTATCTCGAGGTTGTTGTCTATGGCAAGGTAGGCGTTGGTCAAAGTCTGCGCCTCTATCCCCTGAGTGGCGTCCACTATGAGGATAGCACCCTCGCACGCGGCAAGCGAACGGGATACTTCGTAGGTAAAGTCTACGTGTCCGGGCGTGTCGATAAGGTTCAAGGTGTATTCCTCGCCCTTATAATGGTAAAACATCCTGACGGGCGTGAGTTTTATCGTGATGCCTCTTTCGCGCTCGATATCCATCGAATCCAGAAGCTGTTCTTTCATGTCGCGCTTGGAAACCTGCTCGGTAAATTCCATCAGCCTGTCGGCAAGCGTGGACTTGCCGTGGTCGATGTGCGCTACTATACAGAAGTTTCTGATTGAGGACTGTCTCGAATTCATCCCTGAGTACGATTATTTGGAGGCGCGGCTGCGGTAGTCTTCCACTGCGGCGTGAATGGCTTCCTCCGCCAGCACCGAACAGTGTATCTTCTGCGGAGGCAGACCGCCCAGGAACGCCACGACGTCGGCGTTTTTTATCTTCAGCGCGTCCTCCACGCTTTTTCCTATGACCATATCGGTGGCGACCGAAGCGGTCGCTATCGCCGCAGCGCAGCCGAAAGTCTTGAACTTCGCGTCGACGATGACGTCGTCCACGATTTTCAGGTATATCTTCATTATGTCGCCGCAGGAGGCGTTCCCTATCGTTCCGACGCCGTTTGCGTCCTCGATTTCGCCTGCGTTTTTCGGGTTTTGAAAAACCTGCAATACTTTGTCGTTATACATACGAACCGGTTCCTTTTTCCATGTTGAACAGCGGAGAAATGCTCCTAAGCTTTTCAACGCTTTCTTTTAAGACTTTAAACGTATATTCCATTTCTTCCTCGGTGGTGTCGCGCCCCAGGCTGAAACGGATAGAGCTGTGCGCCAGTTCTTCGGGCACGCCGAGAGCGAGTATTACGTGCGACGGCTCCAGCGAACCCGACGAACACGCCGATCCGGAGCTGACCGCTATGCCGTTCAGATCGAGGTTTATGAGTATGCTTTCGCCCTCGATGAAGCCGAAGCTGAAATTGGCGTTGTTAGGCAGTCTGTGCTCCATGCCGCCGTTAAGATAAACGTAAGGTATCTCCTTTAACACCCTGGCGACGAAACCGTCGCGGAGCTTTGCCACCCTGGCGTTCACCTCGTCGCGGTGCGCGACGGCTTTTCTGAGCGCCGCCGCCATACCGACGATCAGCGGAGTGTCGGTAGTGCCGGCTCTGCCCCTGCGTTCCTGGTGCCCGCCGGCTATCAGCCTGTCTATTCTGACGCCGGAACGGATATACAGCACGCCTATGCCTTTGGGTCCGTGGAATTTATGCGCGGACATACTCAGCATATCCACGTTAAGTTCGTTGACGTCCACAGCCTGTGAATCCATAGCCTGAACGGCGTCGGTATGGAATAAAATACCTTCTTCGCGGCAGAACGCGCCTATTTCCTTTATCGGCTGTATCGCGCCCATCTCGTTATTGGCGAACATCACCGAAACGATCGTAGTGTCGGGCGTCACCGCCTTAATTACGGCTTCGGGAGTTACCCTGCCGTCCTTGCCTACGGGAACGTAGCTGACCGAAACGCCGTCCTTTTTTTCGAGGTATTCGCACGTTTCGATTATCGCGGGATGTTCTATCGCCGTGGTAACTATGTGCTTATGTTTGGCTTTAGAGGCGTATATCGCGCCCTTAAGCGCCCAGTTATCCGATTCCGAACCGCCCGACGTGAAATATATTTCGCTCGCTTTGGCTCCTATCAAAGAAGCTATTTCCGCTCTCGCCTCGTCAACCGCCTTCAACGCTTCCCTGCCGTAAGCGTGGAGCGAAGAAGGATTGCCGAATTTCTCCGTGAAATACGGCATCATTTCCGCCAAAGCGTCGTCGTCAAGCCGAGTCGTCGCCGAATTGTCCAGATATATACGCATGTTTTATTGCGCTCCTTATAAAATGAAATCGTCCTTGTACAGCGGGAATTTAGCGGTCAGCGCGGCGATCCTCCCGGCGGCTGAAGCCACCGCGGCATCCTTGTCGCGGATGATGTCCGCTATGCACTCGCCTATAACGCGCATTGCGTCCTCGTCCATACCCCTGGTCGTGACCGCGGGGGTGCCTATTCTCAGACCGTTGGGGTTGAACGGAGAAGCGGTGTCGTTGGGAATGGAGTTCTTGTTAGCCGTAATGTTGGCTTCGTCCAGGAGCGTTTCCAGCTCCTTGCCGCTGACGCCGGTGCCTCTGAGGTCCAAAAGCATCAGGTGCGTGTCCGTACCGCCCGAGAACAGCTTGATACCCCTGCCGGTCAGCGTGCCTGCAAGAGCCTTGGCGTTTTTGACGATTCTTAGCTGATAATCCTTGAATTCGTCCGAAAGCGCTTCCTTGAACGCCAGCGCCTTTGCGGCGATGATGTGCATAAGCGGTCCGCCCTGCGTTCCGGGGAATACAGCCTTGTCTATTTTCTTGGCGATCTCCTCGGAATCGGTCATTATCATACCGCCTCTGGGTCCGCGCAGCGTCTTGTGCGTGGTGGTGGTCACCACGTCGGCGTAAGGCACGGGATTCTGATGAAGTCCCGCGGCGATAAGTCCTGCGATGTGCGCCATGTCCACCATAAGCAGCGCGCCAGTTCTGTCGGCTATCTCGCGGAAACGCTTGAAATCGATGGCTCTGGGATAAGCCGAAGCGCCCGCGACTATGAGTTTCGCACCCGATTCCTTTGCCGTGCGTTCTACTTCGTCATAGTCGATATATCCCGACTCGTCGACGCCGTACGCAACGAAACGGTAGTTTTTACCGGATACGTTCACCGGGCTGCCGTGCGTTAAGTGTCCGCCGTGTCCGAGATTCATTCCCAGCACGGTGTCGCCGTTGTTCAAAAGCGAAAAATACACCTGGAAATTGGCGCTGGAGCCGCTGTGGGGCTGTACGTTGACGTACTTGCAGCCGAACAGTTTTTTGGCTCTTTCGCGTGCCAGTTCTTCGACTTCGTCTACGAATTTGCAGCCGCCGTAATAGCGTTTGCCGGGATATCCTTCGGCGTATTTATTGGTTAAATGGGTACCCGCAACGGTAAGCACGGGCATCGAAACAAAGTTTTCCGAAGCAATAAGCTCGACGTTGTTCTGCTGACGGTTAAGCTCTCTGACCAAAGAAGCGTACAGCTCGGGATCTTCTTGTTTTACGGGACGTAGATCTATCATATTTCTCCTCGTTTACAGATATTTTTCTATCATCGAAAGTATTTGCGTTTTGGTTTTTACTCCGACGCTCTTTTCCTCGGCAACGCCGTTTTTGAAAACTATCAGCGTGGGAATAGTCATTATTTTGAAGCGACCGGCAAGCTCCTCGTTCTCGTCGACGTCCACTTTTATCACGGCGAATTTGTCGCCCGCCGCTGCGGCTATTTCTTCTATGGTGGGCATCAGCATTCTGCACGGTCCGCACCAGGTCGCCCAGAAATCGGCGAGTACGACTTTGTTGGCGAGAAGCGCTTTGTCGAATTCCTCTGCACTGTGTATGATAGTCATAGTGAAAGCCTCCTTATTGTTTTCGCTTATATTATATTTTCCCGCGCGCGCTTAATCAAGCGAATCGGGGGTTGTTTCGGATATTTCGTCCTTTTGGTCTCCTTCTGTCTGCCCGGGCTCCGAAGCGCTTCTCCCGGGAGCGACGATCCTTACCATTTTCGGCATATAGTCGGGGCGTTTTCTGACCACGAGTCTGTCTATAACCGCCACCGCGACGAACGCCAGCGCCAGCGCTCCGAACGAAGCGCCCAGACATATCCCTATACCCAGCCTGTAGGTCAGCGCCAAAGCAACACCCATTACCGTCAGCGGAACGGCGTACACTATGGCGGCGGCGGTGAGCACCGCCCTGTCGCCCATAGCCACCTCCACGCGGTCGCCCTCGACGGCGTGAAGATCGTTTTTGAGTTTCAGTTCTACGTAGTTCGCCTCGCGCGGTTTCAGGCACATATTGCAGTTTTCGCAGGCGGCTTTTCTGTCGAATCTGACCGTGGCGAAACTGCCGCGCACTTTATGTACCGTTCCCGTTTCGCGCATTTTACAGCTTCAGTCCCAGCTCGTCAAGCTGTTTTTTCTCGACTTCGGAGGGACAGTTCTCCATAAGTCCGACCGCCGACTGGTTTTTGGGGAACGCGATGACGTCCTTGATGTTGTCGGTGCCCGTCAAAAGCATGACCAGCCTGTCGAGTCCGAACGCTAAGCCGCCGTGCGGAGGCACTCCGTAACGGAAGGCTTCCACGAAGAAACCGAAGCGCTCGTTGATATCCTGCTCGGTCAGCGAGATCTTCTCGAACATCTTTTTCTGAAGCGCGGGCGTATGGATACGGATAGAGCCGCCGCCGGCTTCCTGACCGTTTATAACGAGGTCGTAAGCCATTGCCCTGACCTTAAGCGGGTTTTTATCGAGATATTTGAGGTCTTCGGGCACGGGCGCGGTGAACGGGTGGTGCATGGCGTTGAGGCGCTTCTCCTCCTCGTCGTACTCGTACAGCGGGAATTGAGTTACCCACAGAATATCGAATTGCGATTCGTCGATAAGCCCGAATTTTTTGGCTACGGCAAGTCTTAACGCGCCCAGCGCGGCGAACACCGTCTTGTCCTTGTCCGCGACAAAGAACATTATGTCGCCCTTTTCCGCTCCAATTGCGGAAAGCAGCGCTTCGAAACGGCTGTCGTCGAAGAATTTTCTGAAGGAACAGGTGATGCCCTCCTCTTTCCACTGAATGTACGCCATGCCTTTGGCGCCGTATTCTCTGACCACCTCCTGGAAAGCGTCTATTTCCTTTCTGGTCATGGACGCCAGACCTTTGGCGTTGATGCCCCTGACGCTACAGCCGCGTTTGGTCGCCTGTTCGAATACCGCGAAAGCCGAACCTTTAACGACTTTGGTGACGTCTTTAAGCTCCAGCCCGAAACGCGTGTCCGGCTTGTCGGAACCGAACCTGGACATTGCCTCCGACCATTTCAGTTTTCTGAACGTGCGCGGAAGTTTGAGTCCCACGGTGCGTTTGAATATTTCGCGGATAAGCCCTTCCGCCTCTTTCATGACGTCCTCGGGCTTTTCGGCGTAGCTCATTTCGATGTCTATCTGGGTGAATTCGGGCTGGCGGTTAGCGCGCAGATCCTCGTCGCGGAAGCACTTGACCACCTGGAAATATCTGTCGAAGCCCGATATCATCAGAAGCTGCTTATAAAGCTGCGGCGACTGCGGCAAAGCGTAGAATTCGCCGGGATGCACGCGGCTGGGGACGAGATAATCCCTAGCGCCCTCCGGCGTGGATTTGCCCAGAAACGGAGTTTCGATGTTCAAAAAGCCGTGCTTGGTCATATAGTCGTAGGTGGCGCCCACTATAGCCGCGCGAGTCATCAGGATTTTCTGAAGCGACGGACGTCTGAGATCGAGATACCTGTATTTCAGCCTCAGATTCTCGCCCACGTTTTGCATATCCGAGATCATGAACGGAGGAGTTTCCGCTTCGGAAAGAATGTCTATGGCGTCGGCTTCGAGTTCGATCTCGCCTGTCGCCATATTGGGGTTTACGTTCTTTTCGCCGCGACGGCGTATCACTCCCGTCACTTTCAGAACGTATTCGTTTCTGACCGTAGACGCGCTTTCGAACAGCGCTACGTCGCGCCCGGAGTCGAAATTCAGCTGAAGTATCCCCGTCCTGTCTCTTAGATCCATGAAAAGGATACTGCCCAGGTTTCTGTACTTGGCTACGAAGCCCGTCACAACGGCGCGCTTGCCGACGTCCGCGGCGGTAAATTCTCCGCACATCTTTGTCCTTTTGAAATTCGATAGATTCATTTTAGCACCTCCGCCATATCGGATATCGCGCATTCGGTCTCGGTACCGTCCGACATGCGTTTAATCTTTATTTTTCCGCTGTTTATTTCGTCCGCGCCCATGACGGCAACGAACCTGTAGCCGCGTTTCCCCGCGTATTTCATTTGCGCCTTAAGGCTCCTGCCCATAACGTCGCATTCCGCGGACACGCCCCGTTTCCTTAATTCGCCGACAGTTTTAAACGCATCTTCCGCCTCCGCTTCCGAGGTCGGCGCGATATAAATAGTCGGTATTTCGGGCTCCCCGAGATACAGATCCAGGTTCTCTAAAATCATTATAAGTCTTTCGAGTCCCATTCCGAATCCGACTGCCGGCGTGGGCTTGCCGCCCACCTCGGCAACGAGGTTGTTGTATCTGCCTCCGCCGCATACCGTGCCCTGCGCGCCGATGGCGGAGGAGATGAATTCGAAAACCGTGCCGGTATAATAATCGAGTCCTCGCACTATGGACGGATTTACCTTGAACGGAACGCCCGCTGACGAGAGGATGCTTTGCAGCTTTTCGAAATGCGCCTTGCAATCGTCGCAAAGATATTCGAGCGTTTTGGGCGCGGAAGCGGTTATAGCCTTGCAGCCCGGTTCCTTGCAGTCGAGTATCCTGAGCGGATTCTTGTCGAACCTTTCGCGGCAGGAAGCGCACATCCCGTCGATATTGCCGCCGAGATATTCTTTCAGCGCGGCGTTGTATTTCTTCCTGCATTCGGGGCAGCCTATGCTGTTTATGTTCAGTACCGGCTCCGTCAGTCCCAGTTTTTCGAAAAGCCTTTTCGCCACCAGCATGACCTCGGCGTCGGCGTAAGGCGAATCGCTGCCGTACAGCTCGACTCCGAACTGGTGATGTTCTCTGAGCCTGCCCGCCTGCGGACGTTCGTAGCGGAATACCGGGGTGATATAGAACATTTTAACCGGCTGGGGCATGTCGCCCAGGCAGTTTTCGATATAGGCTCTCGCCACGCCCGCAGTGCCTTCGGGTTTTAAGGTAATGCTTCTGTCGCCTTTGTCCGAAAAGGTGTACATTTCCTTGTTCACTATGTCGGTGGTCTCGCCCACGCCGCGCAAAAACAGCTCCGTATGCTCGAAAGTCGGAGTGCGTATTTCCCTGAAGCCGAATTCGGCGGCGGTTTGTCTGACGACGTCTTCCAGATAGTGCCATTTATATGCGGACTCCGGTACGACGTCCTTTGTTCCTTTGGGTATGTTGATCATAATTACAGTATATATTTCCTGAGGTTGAGATTCTTGGTGGCTTTTTCCATGTGTTCGGCGACGTACTTTTTATCGATGACGAGTTCCACGTCCTCGTGGCCGCCCGAAGCGGAGAAGCTGACGTCCTCCAAAAGCATTTCCATGACCGTATGCAGACGTCTTGCGCCGATGTTTTCGTTGCTTTCGTTCTCCAGAAACGCTATCCGCGCCAGTTCGTTTATCGCGTCGTCGGTGAATCTGAGCTTTATGTTGTCCACGCCCAGGAGCGCGGCGTACTGCATGATAATCGCGTTGTCCGGCTCTTTCAGGATCTTGGCGAAATCGCTCTCCGTCAGGCTCTGAAGCTCGACTATCACGGGGAATCTGCCCTGAAGCTCGGGGATAAGGTCGTTGACCTTAGCGATATGGAAGGCGCCCGCCGCGATAAAGAGTATGAAGTCGGTGCGGATGTTGCCGTACTTGGTGTTGACGGTGCAGCCCTCGACTATAGGCAGAATGTCGCGCTGAACGCCCTCTCTGGACACGTCGGGACCGTGGGAGTTGGCTTTGCCCGCGATTTTATCCATTTCATCGATAAAGATTATGCCGTCCTGTTCGGCGCGCTTTATCGCCTCGGTGTTTATGGAATCGTCGTCTATCAGTTTGCCGGCTTCCTCGCGCGTCAGGAATTTGTACGCTTCTTTTACCGAAACCTTGCGCTTTTTGTTCTGTTTGGGCATGAATCTGGACATTATCTCGCCCAGATTGGTTTCGTTGCCGCCCAAAGGCCCCAGTTGCAGCGTCTGCGGCTGCGACTGGAATTCCATCTCGACCATGATGTTGTCGAGTTTGCCGGACTTCAGCTCCTCCATAAGCTCGCGCCTGAGCTCTGCGTCCTGCTTTTCGGGATGATTCTTTCTCCTGCCAGGCAGCAGCCCTTCGACGAGTTTTTTCTCCGCCGCTTCTTTGGCTTTGGGTTCGACCTCGGCGATCTTTTCTTCCCTGACAAGCCTTATCGCGCATTCCACGAGGTCGCGTATCATGCTTTCGACGTCCCTGCCGACATAGCCGACTTCGGTGAACTTAGTTGCTTCCACCTTTACGAAAGGCGCTTTGACGAGTTTGGCGAGTCTTCTGGCAATCTCGGTCTTACCCACGCCGGTCGGTCCTTTCATTATAATATTTTTGGGGGTTATTTCCTCCCTGACCTCGGCGGGAAGCTGCGAACGGCGGTAGCGGTTCCTGAGCGCCACGGCAACCGCCCTTTTGGCTTCGGTCTGCCCTATGATATATCTGTCCAGTTCGTTTACGATTTGTTTGGGAGTGTATTCCATATTTGCCTCCTTATACCGTCTCCACGGTCAGATTGTGGTTTGTGAACACGCACAGATCCGCGGCTATCTTCATCGACTTTCTGACGATCTCCTCTGCGGAAAGATCGGTGTTCTCCAGCAAAGCGCGCGCCGCGCTGAGCGCGTAGTTGCCGCCCGAACCTATGGCGCATACGCCGCTTTCGGGCTCTATGACGTCGCCGGTGCCGGAAACTATCAGCAGATTGTCCTTGTCCGCCGTTATCAGCATGGCTTCCAGGCGTCTGGCTTTGTCCTGTCTCCACAGCTCCGCCAGTTCCACAGCGGCCCTTGTCAGATTGCCGCTGAATTTCTGCAGCATCTCCTCGAATTTTTCGCTGAGCGCGAAAGCGTCCGAAACCGAACCGGCAAATCCGACAACGACTTTACCGTCGTATATCCTTTTAACTTTGACGGCGTTGCCTTTGAAGATCACGCTTTCGCCCAAAGTTACCTGTCCGTCGCCGCCTACCGCGGTCACGCCGTCCTTTTTGACGGCACAGATTGTCGTTCCTTTAAGTAATACGGTCATATACTGACTCCTTTTATGTTTTCTATGTATTTAGTCAAGTCGCTCAGGGCGCGTTCCGAATAAGCCTTTTTTCTGAGCGCCTTGTCCTTTATCCTGTTTTCCTGCGGCGGAGTGAGCGCGAACGAAACGTGCATCGGCTGAAAATCGCCGCGGTACTCCGACACGTATTTTTGCAGACTGCCGCACATCGTCGTTTCGGGCAGAACGTGCGTGCTGCCGCCCGTAAGCCTTTCGTAAAGGTTTATGCCCGCTATCAACCCCGAAGCCGCGCTCTCCAGATACCCTTCGACGCCGGTTATCTGTCCCGCAAAGAAAAGGCGTTCCCTTCCCCTGACGGAAAAATCGGCGTTCAGAAATCCCGGCGAATGCAGGAACGTATTGCGGTGCATGACGCCGTACCTGACAAACTCCGCGTTCTCCAGACCGGGGATCATCCTGAATACTCTTTCCTGTTCCGGAAAAACCAGATTGGTCTGGAATCCAACCAGATTGTACAGCCCGTCGTAGTCGTCCTCTTTCCTTAGCTGAACCACGGCGTGGTACTTTTCGCCGTCGGCTCCGCGTATCCCGACGGGACGCAGCGGACCGAAGCGGAGCGCGTCCGCGCCGCGCCGCGCCATTTCCTCGACGGGCATGCAGTTTTCGAAAAGTTCGCCTTTTTCGAAATCTTTAAGTATCACCCGTCTTGCCGCTACCAGCGCCTCTCTGAACGCGAGATATTCCTCTTTGGTCATCGGGCAGTTCAGATAGTCGGCGTCGCCTTTGCCGTAACGCGCCGCGAAAAAGACTTTGCCGCGGTCGATCGATGCTCCCGTCACTATCGGCGCCGCGGCGTCGTAAAAGTAAAGCCTTTGTCCGCCGCACACCTTTTCTATCTCCACCGCCAGCTTTTCCGAGGTCAGCGGTCCGGTAGCCACGATCGCGTCATCCGGTATCCGGGTAACTTCTTCGCGCACTACGGTAACCATTCCGGTGGCATCCAGCGCTTTTTCGATCTCTGCCGAAAAGCGTTCGCGATCCACGGCGAGGGCGTTGCCCGCAGGCACCCTGGCTATATATGCCGCACGTAGCGTCAGCGAATCCAACAGCCGCATTTCTTCTTTCAAAGTTCCCTGCGCGGTGTTAACATCCACGCTTTTAAGCGAATTGGAGCATACCAGTTCCGCCAGGCCTCCGCCGCGGTGTACCGGAGTAGCGACGACGGGACGCATCTCGTAAAGAGTGACGGACACGCCGCGCTTTGCCAGCTGATACGCCGCCTCGCTGCCTGCCAGTCCGCCTCCTATGACGCAAGCCTTCACGTTACTTGTCGTCGCCGGCGAATTTGGCGGCTTCTTCCGCGGAAGGTATGACGGTTTTCTCGCATCTGCGGTCGTTGCACACGTATCTGACCGCGCCGTCCTCCCTGACTACGCGCATGTCGTGTCCGCAGTCGGGGCACAGCACGGGCGCGGGAATATCCCAGCTCATGAACTTGCACGTCGGATAATTGGAACAGCCGTAGAACACTTTGCCCGCCTTGGAACGGCGCTTATACACCGGCGCGCCGCATATCGGGCAGACGCTCACGGGTTCGTCCAGATTCTTGATGTTCTTGCACTTGGGATAATTGGGACAAGCGAGGAATTTGCCGTACTTGCTTTCCTTTATCACCATTTTCGCGCCGCACTTTTCACAGATAACGTCGCTGACTTCGTCCGCGCCCGGTTTTTTTACGCCGTTGACGCTGGCGCGGCGCAGTTCCTCTTCGAAGCCGGGATAGAAGTCCTCTATGGTCTTCTGCCACGCTTCGTCGCCGTGCTCTATCCTGTCAAGCTTGGTTTCCATGTCCGCCGTAAAGTGGATATCCACGATGTTTTTAAAGCAGTTTTCCATAAACTCGGTCACCTGCTCACCCAGCTGAGTGGGTTTGAAAAGCTTTTGCTCTTTAACGACGTATTCGCGTTTGGTAAGTACCGAGATCACGGTGGCGTAAGTGGAAGGACGTCCGATACCGTTTTCTTCCATGGCTTTTATCAACGTGGCCTCGGAGTATCTGGGCAGCGGCTTTGTGAATTTCTGCTCGCTTTTTATTTCTTTGGGAACGAGTTTTTCACCCTCGGCAAGATTCGGCAGCACGTCGCTGACGACAGACTCGTCCTCCTCTTTTTTCTCCGCCTCGTAGACCGCGGTGAAACCGTTGAACACCAGCGCCCTGCCGCTGACCTTGAAGCCGTACTCGGTCGCGTCGGAAACGGCTTTTACCCTGACCGTCATCGTATTGTATACGGCGTCCGTCATCTGGCTGGCAAGGTAACGGTCGTATATCAGTTTATACAGCCTGTAATGGTTCCTGGGCAGCTTGTCCTTTAAACTTTCCGGCGTTCTGTTGAGATTGACGGGACGTATGGCTTCGTGCGCGTCCTGCACGTTCTGTCCTTTGGACGCGTAAAAATTTGGTTTTTCGGGCACGTACTCCCTGCCGTAAACGTCCGAGATGAATTCTCTGGTCTTAGCCTGCATTTCCGCAGATATCCTGACCGAATCCGTCCTGATATAGGTGACCAATGCCGTCTGCCCTTCGCCGGGGATGTCGACGCCTTCGTACAGCGCCTGGGCTATCTGCATTATCTGCGGCGCGCTGATACCGAGTTTCTGGGAACCGTCCTGCTGCAGCGTGGACGTGGTGAACGGCGCGGCGGGGTGAGATCTTGACACGCTGCGCTTCACCGTATCGACGCTCCATTCGGAAACGTCGAGATTGCTCAGTATCGCGTCCGCCTGTTCCTTGTTCTCGGGTTTTATCCTGACGCCTTTTTCGTCGTTCAGCAGCGCTTTGAATACCGGCGAACGCGTACCGTCTTTTAACAGCATCGCCGTGATCACCCAGTATTCCTTGGGTACGAAAGCGTTGATCTCGCGCTCACGGTCGACTATCATTTTCAATGCGGCGGACTGCACTCTGCCGCCTGACAGACCGCTTTTTATTTTACGCGACAGAATGGGACTGACCTTGTACCCCACAAGCCTGTCCAGCACGCGGCGCGCCTGCTGCGCGTTGACCAGATTCATGTTGATCTCGCGCGGATTCTCAATAGCGCGGTTGACGGCTCTGGAAGTTATTTCGTTGAATTCTATGCGGTTCTGTCTGCCCAGCAGCCCCAGATACGTGGCAAGGTGCCAGCTTATGGCTTCGCCTTCGCGGTCGGGGTCGGTGGCAAGATACGTGCATTCCGAATCTTTGACTTCCCTGGCAAGTCTTTTTATCAGATCCTTCTTTTTCTGGTCGGCTACGACGTATTCGGGCTTGAAACGGTCCTGGATGTCTATCCCGAGGGTTTTTGTGGGCAGGTCGCAGATGTGACCGCCCGACGCCATTACCCTGAAGTCGCGCCCCAGATATTTCTGGATTGTCTTTGCCTTGGAAGGCGATTCCACTATCACTAACTTCATTTAATACACTCCGTAACAGTTGTTTTCGGCTTTGTATATCAGCCCTTTTATTTCCATGCCGGTAAGCAGTGCGTTCAGTTCGCTGACTTTAAGCCCGGTAAGAGCCAAAAGCTCCTCGAAATGAGCGTTGCCAAGTCCGAGCCTAATCATAATCTTTTCTTCGTCCACGTCCAGTTCCATGACGCTGGCGGCTTCGGCAGGCGCCGAATACAGTCCCAGACTTTCTAATATATCGTCCGGCGACAGCACCATGGCTCCCTGCAGTTCCTTAAGCAGTCTGTTGCTGCCCCTGCCGTGTTCGGAATATACGGCGCTGGGCACGACGAATAGTTCCTTTCCCTGTTTTATCGCGCAGTCCGCCGTTATCAGCGCACCGCTTTTTTCGCGCGCTTCGGGGATCAGCACCGCTTCGGATATACCGCTGACAATGCGGTTGCGTTCGGGAAAACGATACGCTTTGGCATCCGTTCCCGGAGGATATTCGCTGACCAGCAGCCCTTTTGCGGCTACTTCCTCGTACAGTGCGCGGTTTTCGGCGGGATACACTCTGTCGACTCCCGTAGCCAGGACGGCTATCGTTTTTCCGCCCGCTTCCAGCGCGGCGCGGTGCGCCGCGGCGTCGATGCCTCTTGCCAGACCCGAAACTATCGTCAGCGAACATTTTGCCAGCACCTCGCTGAACGAATGCGCCGCCTTTTCGCCCTGTCTGGTCGGGCTTCTGCTGCCGACGACGGCTATGCAGCGGCTTTTCATTAGACTCTTGTCGCCTATCGTGTACAGTACCGGCGGAGGATTGTCGATATGCTCCAGCGCCTCGGGATAATCCGCGTCGCCGCGGCATACGACCTTTATATCCTTCACCGCGATAATGTTGAGCGCCCTGCGGTACGTGTCGTCATCCGTAGGGGCGGCGGATACTTTCTGTGCCGTGCGTTCTCCCGCCGCGCTTTTTACCACTGCATAGCTGCCGGCAGGATCCGAGGGTATCCTTTCCACGGCGCTTCGGCTTAACGTCAGTATCCTGTTCAGCGTTCCGGACCCCAACCCCGCTGCGGTCTGAAGCCATATAACGGCTTTTATGAAAGCGTCGGAGCTATTCATCGTAAAATCTCTCCTTGGCTTTGTACTGCACCGCCTCGGCGACGTCGGAAGCGGCGATGTCGCGGCGGCATTGAAGGTCTGCGATAGTCCTTGCTACCTTCAAAAGCCGCGTTACTCCCCTCGCGCTCAATCCGAATTTAGAGTATGCCGCCGCCAGCAATTTCTCCGAAGCGGCGTCCAGACGGCAGTATTTTTCTATCTGCGCGTTCGTCATTTCGGCGTTGGTATGTATCCCGTCGGCGGCAAAGCGTCGCCTTTGAACGTCTCTTGCCGCTGCGACGCGGACTCTGACCTCGGCACTGGATTCCTCGTGCTGCGGATTTCTCAACTCGTCGTACTCAACGCCGTCCACCGTCACGAACAGGTCTATCCTGTCCAGCAGCGGACCGGAGATCCTGCCGATATAGCGTTTTCTTTCGTTATACGTACACGTACAGCGCTTGTTAGGATCGGACGAACCGTAATTGCCGCACGGACAAGGGTTCATGCTCGCCACCAGCATAAAGCGCGCGGGATATTCTATTGAACGCGCGACGCGCGTGACAGTCACCACGCCGTCCTCCAGAGGCTGTCTCAGGGTTTCGAGGGTGCGCTTGTTGTATTCCGGCATCTCGTCCAGGAACAGTACCCCGTTATGTGCCAGACTGACTTCCCCCGCCGTGCTTTTGCTGCCGCCGCCTATCAGACTGAACAGGCTGGCGGTATGGTGCGGCGTGCGGAAAGGTCTGGTTTTTATCATTCCCTCGGCGGGGTCGAGTATGCCTGCCACACTGTGAATTTTGGTGGTTTCGACGGCCTCCTCGAACGTCATATCCGGCATTATGGAGGGAATACACTTTGCCAGCATGGTCTTTCCCGCGCCCGCCTGTCCGCATAATATCAGGTTATGTCCGCCAGCCACTGCTATTTCCAAAGCGCGTTTGGCGACGACCTGACCTTTTACGTATTTAAGGTCTGCGCCGTATGCGTTCTGCCCGGAGGCGGAATATATCCTGTGCTCCACGGGCGCGATCTGAACGATGTTACCCAAAAACGCGGCGGCATCCGAGAGGTTTCTGACCGCATACACCTCGGCTTCCGTAACGAAAGCGGCTTCGGTTGCGTTCTCGGCGGGTATCATGAACTTTTTGTACCCTGCCTGCACCGCCGATATCAGTATCGGCAGCACTCCGTTTATCTTCCTGAGACTGCCGTCCAGCGACAGCTCGCCCAGCATCACGAATTCGTTAAGCCGTGCCGAGGATATCTGCTCGGTGCTTGCCAGAAAGCCTACGGCTATGGGAAAGTCGAAAGCCGAACCTTCCTTTCTGACGTCCGCCGGCGCCATATTGACGGTGGTGCGTCTGGCGGTGAAATCGAAGAAAGAATTTCTGATGGCCGAACGCACGCGGTTCCTGGCTTCCTTTACGGCGCCCGACGGCAATCCTACGACGTCAAAGGACGCGATCCCTTTCTGGGTATCCACTTCGACGTCTACGGGATAACCTTTCAGCCCGTCCAGCGCGTAGCTTTTCACGGTGGCAATCATAGCTTCTCTCCCAATTAGCAAACGGGAGCCTTTTTGGCTCCGTCTGCGCGTTTATCTTTCCTGATCCTCTTCGTCGGGTTTGTCCGGTGAGGAATTGTCCTTTTTCGCTTTACGCTCTTCGCGGACCTCTTTTATCGCTTCGCCCGTAGCGGAAATCAAGGCTTTGGTCTTGCCGCCCACCGCGCCGAACGCGTTCGATATCTTTTTGAAGGTATTCGCCAAGTGTTCGCCGTAGGTAAGATTCATGGGCTTTTGCTCGCTGACGCGGTTGTTTATCAGGACGTCGTAAGCGACTATCACATAATATATGACGGCGATCAGACTGAGCGCTCCGAACACATACGTCACGGCGGTCGTTTCGTATGAGACCGCAAGTACGCCCGCGTCGTCATAGCCGGCGATCAGATACACGTACGAGACGTTGACGAAGTTGAACGCCGCATAGGCGGTGAACGCCACGTAAAGCCTGACGTCTTTCAATATCGCTGCGGTTATGAACAGCAGCGGCAGCGCGACGTAGAGCGCGTCGGGCGTCATGTTGTTGGCGAAAGTCCACAGCGCTATGACTCCGGACGCCGCTACGAGGGTAAGATGGATCCTGTTGCGGTTTTTGAAATACGCGACGCCCAGCAGCGCGACGACGAAAGCGATATAGAGTATCGTGACGAACTCGGACTGGAGTCCCACCGCTTCGAAGTTGTTGCCGAGAAGTCCCTGGAAGTTAAAGGCGTTGGCGGTGTATACGTTAGCGCCCTTGACCGTTGCTATATACCTGTCGAAAGCGTTGAACGCGTCACCGGCGGAAACCTGATTGAACACGAACGGCAGCGAGATCAGATAGAACAGTATCAGTCCTCCCACCATCGACACGAACGGAACGGCTATCTTGAGCGCGTTCTTTTCGCGGATACCTCTGTAAACGACGTATGCGGTATAGAACAGCACGGCGGGCACTACGTACAGCGCGGACACCGAAGTCATCGCCGCAAAGAAATACGATACCGCCATTCCGAGATAACCGGCCTTGTTAAGCAGGAAATAGAAAGCGAGCACGATAAACATAACGGCAACGCTTTCGTAAGAGCCCCACGCCGCCGACATCGAGAAAGTGATCGGAACGAGAGAATAAAACGACGCCATGACCGTTGCCGACACCCTGTCGTAACGCTTGGCGATTATCTTATAGATCAATGCAACAGTGGCAAGGTCGGCAGCTACGGCGATAAGCTTTATCACCGCTGTGACGGCAAGCTGCAGATCGGCTTCCGACATACCTATGGCAACCAGTCCCCTGCCGATAAGTCCGGCGAACGCGTTGAGGTACATCTGCACGGGCAGCATCACCGAATATGCGGTATAGTAATACTCGAACAGGTACACCGTGCCGTGGGTCGCCACCTGCGTGCCCATATACGCGTTGCGCGTCAGGTCGTATCCGAAATGTGCGGTCAGCACGTTGTCCGAACCCATTATCGCGGTTTCTATCAGAGTAACAGCCACTCTGACCAGCCCGGCTATGCCCAGCGTAAGGAGCAGCCCTGCCCACTTGGTCGAACGCAGTTTTTCGAAAAATCTGTTTTCGGTAGCGACTTTTTCGAAGGCCATCGAACGCGAACGGATCATATAGCAGGCGTACGCCAGCAGCAGCGTGGCTACGCCGCCGAGCACCACGTAAACGACGTTGGATTCCGACGCGAAGCCGTAGATGGCGTTATTCAGTTTGTAATATCCGTAGGTCGCCATCGTTTCTTCGGAAACGTCTGCGCCCACCTTTTCGAGCCTGAGGTCGTTGACGGTGACCACCGCGCTGACGGGATCGGATTCGCTGCCCACTATAATTGCAAGATTGAATTCGCCCCTGGTGCTGTCGGTGCGGAAATAGAAGGTGTCCGTCATCGCCTTGGACGTGGCGACGTCGTGCACTGAATTTTCGACTGAACCTATATTGAACGCGGGATCTTCCGAAAATCCGATATAAAATCCGGTATAGCCGGCTTTTTCGTCATAATCCGAAATAGAATCGACGTCGTAAGTATATGTGATCCTGTAGTCGGTGTCGGCCTTCAGGTATACCGTCTGGGACGCCGTCGCCCAGCCGCAATTCTGGGTATTGATCCTGAGTCCGTCGGCGTTGGTGCTGAAAACAGCCGTGGTGGGAGCACCGTTGCCCGCCGTCAGCTCCCATTCCGCCGCAAGAGCCTCGCTGCTCCCGTAATAGAAGTCGCCAGTCTCGGTGGAGAAATTCAGTATCTGCGTATCGGGATTATTCTCGAATCTGCCGGTACAGCCCGTCAGAACGAAAACCGCGACTGCGGCAGCCAATGCCAAAATAAACAATTTCTTTTTCATTCCGGCTCCTTAATCAGAGGTTGATGGTCGCGCGCCGCGCATACCGCGGCGCGCCGTAGAAGGTAAAAGTATTATTTCCCTGCCTGTTTGACCTTGGCGGCTTTGCCGGTGCGGCCTCTCAGATAGTACAGCTTCGCGCGTCTTACTTTGCCCTTGCGGGTGATCTCTATACGGTCGATCTTGGGGGAATGCAGAGGGAAAGTTCTCTCTACGCCTACGCCGAACGACAGACGACGGACCGTAAAGGTTTCGCGGATGCCGCCGTTTTTCCTGGCGATGACCGTGCCTTCGAAAGCCTGTAATCTTTCGCGGGTGCCTTCGACGACCTTGACGTACACTTTTACGTTGTCGCCGATGTTGAAAGCTGGCAGATCTTTTCTGAGACCTTCTTGTTCGATTGTGTCGATAATGTTCATGACTTATACCTCCTGTAAACGGCGTACGTATCGGCTTGGGATTTTATCCGACATAGGTCCGTCGCAAAGTCTTAAATATAATAACAAAAAGGCGCCTGCAGTGCAAGCGTTTTTATTAAATATATATTTAAATTTTATATGCAGTCTATGTGACGGAAAACGGCGGCGCCCTCAGTTCCAGTACCCGTAAAAAGCGTTCTTTATGTGCTCGATCGCACCGTCTCTGACCGCCACGACGTCGAAACGCACATCGGTATCGTACAGCCCCCTGCGATCGATATACGCCTCGGCTGCTTTTAGGAGCTTTCTGCGTTTTGCCGCGTCCACGGCTTCCGCGGCGTCGCCCATTTCGGGGGTAGAACGGTATTTTACTTCGACAAAAACGGTGACGCCGCCGTCCGACGCCACAATGTCTATCTCTCCGCGTCCGGGAAAGGAGACGTTTTTATCGATTATGCAATAGCCCAGCCCTTTCAGATACTCTCCGGCAAGATATTCTGCCTTGACCGCGTCCGAAGCGTTATACATCGTTTTCTCCCAGAATGTTTTTCAAAAAACTTAACCTGTGTATCGGACAGGGACCGTATTTTTTTATCATTTCGATATGGTGAACGGAGCCGTAGCCTTTATGCGATTCGAAACCGTATTCGGGGTATATTTCGGCATATTTTATCATCGCTTCGTCCCTTTCCACCTTGGCGAGAATGCTTGCCGCGGCTATCGAATAGCTAAGTGCGTCACCGTGAATCACGGCTAAAGACGGATAAGGCAGTTTCAGCTTTACCGCGTCCAGCAGCACGTAATCCGGCAGCGGGAACAGACTCTCCACGGCTTCGGTCATCGCATTCTTGGTCGCCTCCAGAATGTTTATTTCGTCGATCACGCGGTTGGAAACGGTCGCCACCTTGTAAGAAACGGCTTCGGAAACTATGCGCTCGTAAAGCTCTTTCCTTTTTTTCGGCGTAAGCTGTTTGGAGTCGTTCACGCCTTCTATGGGACGCGAAAGATCGGGCATACACGCCGCAGCGGCTACCGGTCCCGCCAAAGGTCCCCTGCCCGCCTCGTCCACGCCGACCACGAATCTGTATCCCTTTTTCAAAAGCTCCGTTTCGTAACGGAACAGATCGGCAACGCTTTTTTTCATAGTCTGTCCAAAGGCAAATTGCCCAAAAATCCCTTGCGGTAATCGCTCACCAGCACGGCGGCGGCACGTTCGACGTCGGGCACTCCGCCCCTCAGTATCAGGGAACGCCGCACGGCAATCGCTTCCAGCGCCGCGTCGGGATCGGACGGAAGCTGCGCCCCGTAGCGCTTTTCCAGCGCCTCCGGAAACAAACCGCTGAAAATAGCGTAACCTTCTTTGGCAAGCTCGGTAACGTCCGCAACCTCGTCGCGTACCGAACCGATCAGCGCGAGTTTCACGGCTTTTTCCGCATCCGAGAAATCGGGATACAGCACCCCCGGGCTGTCAAGCAGTTCGACGCCGTTCCCGACGCTTATCCACTGCTTTCCGCGCGTTACTCCCGGACGGTTGCCCGTCACGGCGCGCTTTACGGGAGACAGCGAATTTATAAGCGTGGATTTGCCCGAATTTGGTACGCCGATAACCATGGCACGAACGGTTTTGCTGACGCCTTTCGCCTTGTATCTTTCGACGATCCCGGCATTGATCTTCATCAGATTCTTTATGATCGCGGGTGCGTCTTTTTTAGACAGCGAATCGGTATAAATACACTCCATTCCCTGCTTTTTAAAATGCTCCGTCCATTTTATAACCTCGTTTCGGGCTACCAGATCAGCTTTATTGAGTACATAAAGCCTGGTTTTTGAGCCGATGACGGGTTCGAACGCGTCGTTGAGGCAGGATGCGGGAGCGCGCGCGTCGAGTACGTAAACGACGGAATCGACGTTCTTGGCTTCGTCGCGCATCATCCTGACGGCTTTTGCCATGTGCCCGGGAAACCAATGTATCCTCATACCCCTTCTCCTCTGTTTTTAAGTTTTTCCAAAAGATCGGGCCGGCGCATGGCAGTGATTTCCAGACTGCGCTCACGGCGCCAGGCAGCTATTTCGGCATGATTACCGCTGACAAGCACCTGAGGCACACTTAGTCCCATGAACTCCTGCGGACGCGTATACTGCGGATACTCCAGCAGCCCGTCCGAAAAGCTTTCCTCCTCGGTCGATTGTTCCGAACCCAAAACCCCGGGTATATATCTGGCGACGGCGTCTATAAGCACCATGGACGCCAGATCTCCGGACGTCAGCACGTAATCTCCTATCGAAATCTCGGCGTCGATGTCCAGTTGGATGATCCTTTCGTCGATGCCCTCGTAGGAGCCGTTCACCAGCATTATCTCGCTTTCGCCGGCAAGCGCGCATACCGCAGCCTGGGTAAGTTTCTCGCCTTTAGGGCTGAGATAAATACGCTTGGCTTTATGCTCCGGGTCGGCGGCGGCGATGGCGTCGTGCAGCGGCTGCGGCGTCATTACCATGCCCGCGCCGCCGCCGAACGGATAATCGTCGCATTTTTTGTGCTTGTTGGCGGAATAATCCCTGATATTGGTTATTTCAAGCGAAAATAAGCCCTTTTCGAGGGCTTTGCCGATAATGCCTTGATTCAGCGCCGCATAGGCTTCGGGGAAAAGAGTCAGTACGCTAATCTTCATACACCGCCACCCTGTCGAAAACTCCGCGCGAAAGGATCACGCGGCGCGAAGGGATGTCCATATCCGCTATAAGCCCGGATATGACCGGGAACATTATCTCCGTTTCGCCTTTCACGCTCCATACGTCGCAGGCGGCGCCTCTGACTATCTCCCTGACCTTTCCCAAAGTTTCCCCGTCTTCGAAAGCGACCTCGGCGCCGATGACGTCGTCGAGGAAATATTCGCCTTCGTCAAGAACGGGACGGGCGTCGTCGGGGATAAAGGCTTCGCCGCGAACGGAGTCGGCAAGCGTTTTATCGTCGATCCCTTTCAGCTTTACGATAGCGCCGTCGGGTACGGGACGCGCTTTTTCGATCTCATAACGCTTTCCGCCCACCGACAACGCGGTCAGCGACGATAAATAGCGCTCCGGCATCTCCGTCGAAAGCTTGATCTCGCCGCGCACGCCGTGCGCGCGGCGCAATATGCCGAGCGGAAGCATTTATCTTTCCTCGATATAAACGTCGTAACGTCTGTCGGAGCCCTGAGCGGCAGCCTTGACTATCGTGCGTATGGCTTTGGCGAGTCTGCCGGATTTGCCGATAAGGCGCGCCACTTTGTCCTTGTCGACGTAAACTTTAATATCGACGTTGTCGCCGTCGTCAAGCATGACTATCTCGTAGCTGCCTTCGTCGACTATCTGTCTGACGAGAAAATCTACGAAATCGCGCATATTATTCCTCGGTGCTGCGGACGGCTGCCTCGACCGCGGCGTCCACGGCGTTCACCTCGGCGGGAGCGGTTTCCGCCGCCTTTTTGTATGCGGCTTTGACTATACCCGCATTGACGAACAGCGCCTTTACGGTGTCGGTGGGCTGAGCGCCTACGGAGAGCCATTTCTCGGCGATCGCTTTATCTATCTTGATCTCGGCGGGATGAGTCTTGGGGTTATAGTAACCGATCTGCTCGATATATTCGCCGTCGCGCGACTTTCTGGAGTCGATAGCTACGATGCGGTAGAAAGGATTCTTTTTTGCGCCCATTCTGTGAAGTCTGATTTTTACTGCCATATAGAGTGTCCTCCGTTTGTAATCTTGATATTTTTACGTTTAAAGCCGTTTTTCCGGTTTATTTTCTTATTTCAGCCCGCGTATCGGGAAAGGCATCTTGCCCGTAGCCAGTTTTTTGACCATCTGCTTGGTCTGTTCGAACTGGTTCAACAGCCTGTTGACGTCCTGCACCTCGGTACCCGAACCGCGCGCTATGCGCCTTCTCCTGGAAGCGTTGAGTATCTGCGGATTCCTGCGCTCCTTGGGCGTCATCGACAAAATGATGGCTTTTGTCTTTTCCAGCTGCTTTTCGTCGACCTCGAGGTCGGCGCCTTTCAGCTTGGCGCCCATGCCGGGAAGCATCTCCAGCATATCGCGCATGCCGCCCATCTTTTTCATGCTGTTCAGCTGAGTGAGATAGTCCTCGAGATCGAAAGAATTTTCTTTCATCTTCTTCGCCATCTTCTGGGCGTCTTCTTCCGAAATGGCGTTCTGCGCCTTTTCGATCAGAGTCATGACGTCGCCCATACCCAGTATCCTCGACGCCATTCTGTCGGGATGGAACGGCTCTATGTCCGTCAATTTTTCGCCGGTGCCCACGAATTTTATGGGCTTGCCGCAGATGGCTTTTATGGAAAGCGCCGCGCCGCCGCGCGTGTCGCCGTCAAGCTTTGTAAGAATAACGCCGGTAAGCCCCAGTTCGTTGTTGAACGTAGCCGCCACGTTTACGGAATCCTGTCCCAGCATGGCGTCGACGACAAGCAATATTTCCTTAGGATTCACCTTGGCTTTGACGGCTTTGAGTTCGTCCATAAGCAAAACGTCGATGTGAAGTCTGCCGGCCGTATCGATAATAACCGTGTCAAAGCCCTGTTTGGATGCGTACTCGACGGCTTTTGCCGCTATGTCGACGGGATTTATCTGCCCCATCGCAAAGACTTCGGCGCCGACCTTTTCGCCCACTACCTGCAGCTGTTTTATCGCGGCGGGACGGTACACGTCGCACGCCGCCAGAAGTACGCGCTTATTATCCTTTTTCAGAAGCCCGGCGAGTTTGGCGCACATCGTGGTCTTGCCCGCGCCCTGAAGTCCGCACATCATATATACCGTGGGCGGTCTGTCCGCGACTTCCAGCTTGGCATGCTTGGAACCCATCAGCTCGACGAGTTCGTCGTTTACGATCTTCACGACCTGATGAGAACTTTCCAGCCCTTTCAGTATCAGCTCGCCCTTGGCTTTTTCGGAAACACGGTTGATGAATTCTTTGACTACGGTATAATTGACGTCGGCTTCCAAAAGCGCGATTCTGACTTCGCGCATCGCGTTTTTGATTTCGAGTTCCGTCAACGCCCCTTTGTTTTTCAGCTTTGAAAAAGCGTGATTTATCTTTTCAGACAACGAACCGAAAAGCGCCATTTATATCTCCTTTATTTCGTCAAGTATATTGCGCAAAGTATCGGCAGTTTTGGTATCCGTGGATACAATTACGTCCTCTATCCGCGCCTGCAGACAGGCGATCTTGGCGACCAGCCCGAGTTTTTGTTCATACCTTAGAAGTTTGTCGCACGCGCGGCGCAGAATGTCGTGCACCGCCTGACGGCTGATACCGGTTATCTCGGCAAGCTCGTTCAGGGACAGATCCTCGTCATAGTATCCGCGCACTATCTTTAACTGGTGTTCCGTCAGCAGTCCGCCGTAGTAATCGGCGAGAAGCCCCATTTTCACGTGATCGAGCATTTGCTACCTGTCAAGTAATTTTACTATACAGCGATTATACCAAAACCAAACGCGCCTGTCAAGTATTTTCACAATACACGTCTGCGCAAAACCGCAGCACCTGATCTCAGATTCCTGTTTTTTGCGTCAAAACGCCGACCCCCACGGGAGCCGGCGTCGAAATACGTGTTATTCTGCAGATAAATTTATCTGCGGTATTTGTTGAATATGGAGTTGCCGTCCAGGATCCTTCTGGCCTCGGCGAGGTATTCGGATTCTCCCTGAGGCGCCGCGGGTTTGGGCTGCACGGGCTTCGGAGCGCGCTTTTGCTGAGCCTTGGTCGCGGGAGCGGTATAGCCTTCGCGGAGAGCGGAGGTGGGAACCGCGATGAATCCGGTATACGCATAAGCGTATTTGCCTTCCACTACGTTGATGTCATAAACGTCTATGCCCTTGGTCTTTAACATATCGATAACGGGAAGTATATCCCCTTCGCCGGTAATCATACCTACGGCGTCGATATTGCCTACGGCAGCTATATCGGCAGCGTCAATCACCTGACGGCAATCCAGCTTGTTACGACGACGACTGGCGCTGGGCAGAGAGGTAGCGAATCCGTTTGCGGAAATGTATTCGTTGTAGTCGCGGTTGCGCTTTGCTACGTAAGAGTAGAATTTGCAGGTGACAACTTCGAATTTCGCTTCCAGGTTCTTTACGATCTGCTTGAAGCCGTTGCAGGTTACTTTCAGACTTCCGATGTCCGCAAGTATAATCATTTTGGGCTTGTTCATTACAACATCCTCCATATAATGTATATTTATATATTTTCTCTGGCGTAATAGTACAGATATTGTTGGGCGTACCCTGCCAAATCTCCGTAATATTCCGACATTTTATCCGCTATGTATACCGCGCTGCGGTCCGTTTCGCCCGAGATGCGCGAATATATTTTCTCTATCCACGTATCAACCGGGAAAACGTCGCTGCGATGATATCCGAAAAGCAGTATGCAGTCGGCTACCTTCCTGCCCACCCCCGAAAGACTCATGAGCCTTTTGCGGGCTTCCTTAAGCGGCAGACCGCCGATCTCGGTATCGAAGTCTCCGTTCAGCGCGTCGACCGTTTTGACCAGATAATCGGCTCTGTATCCCGCGCCCAGACCCGCATAAAAATCGCGGTCCAGACCCTTCAGAGCTTCCGTGTCCGGGAAAGCGTATCCTCCCTCGGAAAGCCTTTCGCCGCGCGCCCGGCACAGCCTTTCGATGATGCCTTTGATGCGCGGAATGTTATTGTTCGCGGAAATGATAAAACTTATGATCATCTCTCGCGGATCCTGGTTCAATATGCGGACACCGCTGCCGTAGCCGATCGCCTCCGTCATCAGAGGGTATCCCGAAAGTCTCCGTTTGATATCCCCGTAATCACGCTCCAGATCGAAATATCGGACAAAGTAATCCGTATCGGTCGAATCTATTGTAACATAGCCGTTATTATAAATCAAGCTACAAAATGATTTTTTCGAAAATATTTTGTAGCCTGAACTCGAGTTTAGGTACCTGAAAACCTGCCCACATTCCAAAATGTGTTTCGGGGAGAATTCCGAGGTATCTTCTATTAAGATTTTGCCGCAGGAAATTTCGTACTTCATGCGGGGAAAAAAGGGCTTAAGCCTCTTTTTGATAAACGCTGACTTTTTTGTCGTAACGCCCTTTGCGCTCGAAACGGACCACTCCGTCTATGAGAGCGAAAAGCGTATCGTCCTTGCCGATGCCGACGTTGGTGCCGGGATGAAATTTTGTGCCGCGTTGTCTGACGAGGATGTTGCCCGCCAGCACGAACTGACCGTCCGATCTCTTCGGTCCCAGACGTTGCGCATGGCTGTCGCGTCCGTTCTTGGAGCTGCCCGATCCTTTCTTATGGGCGAATAATTGAAGATTTATCATATCGTCTGATCCTCCGTTTTTAGGTAGCGAGGGTATTGTTTTGCGATATCTTTCAGCGCAAGCGCCATTGTTTCGAGTATCGCGTCCGATTCCGGATTGTATTCCTTTATCGAAAATTCTTTGAACCCGTCGCGCGTTGAGTCTTTCACTTTCATTCCCAGGACTTTTTCAAGCCCTTCCCGTGCCGCCTGCGTCAGCGCGCTGACCGCGGCGCAAATTATGTCGGAACCGCTTTCCGCATATCCCGTATGGCCTTCCGCCTTAACCTTGACGATATGCCCCCGGGAACGAGTGATTGTAATACAGGTCATGGATTAAGCGTTGATCGCGAGTATTTTAAGCTCGGTGTACGGTTGTCTGTGGCCTTGTTTTTTACGAATGTTCTTCTTGGCTTTGTAGGTGAAAATGTTGATTTTCTTGCCTTTGCCGTGAGCGGTGACTTCCGCGCTGACGCTTGCTCCGTCAACGGCTTTCCCCGCCTTTAACTCGTCGTCGGTCATGAGCGCGAGTACGTCCAGCGTAATCTTGGAGCCGACCTCGGCTTTCAACAACTCTACCTTGACGGTATCGCCTTCGCTGACCTTGTACTGCTTTCCGCCCGTAGCGATGATTGCGTACATATCCGTTTAAACCTCCCTTCAGGAACTCGCCGTCGAGGCGTCGCATCGCGCACTTAATAAGCCTCTTCCGAGCGGCATTATCTACGATATCATAAGTGAATATAAATTGCAAGCGAAAAACACAAATTCCGCTCTTAATTTATAATTTTTCGGCAATAAAGTCTTTGCCCGTCACGCAAACGCGGTGCTTGCCCGCCTCCAGATTGAATCTGAGCACGCGGCGCGGTCTCGGATCGGAGACGAAAACGGGACAGCTTACCGTCAACGTCAGAGAGCCGGGCGACATGATATAGAAATCCATGCCGTTTTCGCGTTCGGCGAATCTTCTGACCCTGCAGCTGCCGCCCACCGCCTCGAAAACCTTTCTACCCTCTACCGTCAGCGAACAGGAATCGGGCGCCACGTTTACCGAAACGGAGCGGCCGAATATCTTGATCCCGGATACGGAGTGTCTGCCTCCCGACAGCACCCCGAAACTTAGCGACGGTCTCAGGTCAGTGCCGAAATATTCCGCGTCCAGCACTTGACTTACGCCTATCAGCCCAGTCAGGGTCCCGGAAAGCGAATCACGGTAACCCGATTCGTCTATTTTATAATTCGGTAAAAGTCTGTCCGGTATAGCAGCGTAACGTGAAAAATACGCCCTGTTCGATTCCGCCAGCCTCCTGGCCAGTTTCTCGGCGCATTTTTCCGCGCCCAGTCTGCATAAGCCCGTATACACGAGATAATTTATATACGGCACTGCGCTTCCGGTATATGCCGAATACGGTGCGATATATGTCATCTTATCGAAAATCGCTTTGCCGTATGCCGGGTGGTCCGCGGAGAGCACGGGCAGAGGCGCTTTAGTCATAAACTTCTTTTCGTCCTCGATGTTGACCAGCAGCGAATCGAGGATCTCCGGGGAGTTGACCGCCGAGGTCGCCGCAGGCAGAAACGAGGTAGCCCCGTAAACGCCCGTAAATCCGCCGGAAACGTACCTGTCCATATAAATGCCGATTCTGGGGTCGAAGAAACAGTCGTTGAACGCCGTCACGTAAGCGGCAATCTTTTCTTTTAGCGCGGCACGCTCGTTCTCGTATCCCAGAGCGGCGGCCGCCATGGCTTTTATTTCGGCGGCAAGCAGTTTGTATGTGGAAAACTCCAGCGAATACGCGGGCTCCGCACCTAATTCTTTCAACGGAGAGCCCTCCATTTTATAGGCGATCTCATGTCTGTCCGGACCCGACACGATAAGTTTCCAGTCGTCACCGAAACAAACACCGAGTTTTGGATATGCCTTTTCCAGAATATTTCTGTCCCTGGTCAGCACGTAGGTCGTCCACGCAGCCAACGCGCCAAGCACCGGTTCGGAAGCGAAACGTACGGCGTTTTCCGCGTCCGGCGCGCCTGCTTTTGCGGCGGCGATGACGCCCGCCGCGGCGGCTGTCGGCTCATCGGTCAGAGTCACGTCCGCAAAAGAACGGCTTTCAACGTATTTTATACCCATAGACAGTCTGTCGTAAACGCGGTGCGAGTATACAAGGCTGACAGTATCCGAGATCTGCCCCGCAAGCTCGCCCGTACCTGTCGGCTTGGACGCGGAATATTCCAGCTCCGCGTTGCCCACGCCGCGGTTAAGCTCCTCTTCCGATGGGATATCCCTGACGGAATTTTCGTCACCCACGCGCATATAGACTGTCAGACGCGAATTTTCGGTATTCAGTTCGACGTCGTACAGCGCATGGTCGCTCTTTAAGTCGTAACTGCCGCCCGTGTTGCTTTTATATATAGTCGCGGAAGCGTATTCCGTTCTGCCCTCCTCTCCGAACTGCACCTCGTAACGCCCGGTATGCGCGACGAAATTTTCTTTGACCTCGCTTTCTCCTTTTATCACGGCATGTTCCGATGCGGCGGCAAACAGCGTATTCATCTGCAGCTTCATGTCGCGTGCGCCGCCCGTAAGTTCTCTGAACTCTATCCTGACCTTAATTTTTTCAAGCGCGGAAAGACTCATTACCACCGAAGAACGGTCGTACTTCACGAACGACACCGCGGTACCTGCCGCCATAAGATACCTGAAACGCCCATCGCGGTCGCATGCGGTATAGTCCAAGCTCATAAAATCTTCCGAGTCCAGCCATTTGCCGTTTCTGAAAACGGAAAACTTGATAAGCCATACGCTACCCAGCACTCCCGCAACGACTGCGCCGTTAGGAATATCGGGGACCGACCCCGTCGCCGTTACGGGGCGCTCGGGATAACAGCTTCCGGTGATCTTAACGCCCGCGGAAGACTCCTCGGAAAAATCCTTTACAAACGGCGGCCTGGAATTTATGCCGTACTCTCTGTTAACGTATTTCATGATTTTACCATCGCAAGCGCTGCCGCTCCGAATATGCCGGCGTCGTTGCCCAAAACGGCTTTTCGCACATAAACTTTGGGGTTTCGGTGCCCGCCGAAGCTGTAACGGTTTACCCTTCTCTGAATTTTAGACATCAGCCAGTCGCCTTCGTTAGATATTCCGCCGCCTATAAGGACATAGTCGGGACGGAACAGATTGACCATGCTGATGATGCCTTCGGAAACGTATTTGATATAATTTTCGACGACGCGCTTTGCGGCTTTGTCGCCGCGGCGCATGGCGTTGAAAGCCGTTCTGCCGCTGATTTTGCCTTCCCTTGCGGCTTCTTCGTTCATAAGACTGTCGGGATTTAAAGCCATCGCCCTTTCGGTCTGCCGCATCAAAGCGGTAGCCGAGGCGTACGCCTCCCAGCAGCCGCGCTTGCCGCAGCTGCACATTTCGCCGCCCATTTTAAGCGCGATATGACCGCCTTCGGCTCCGGCGCCGACCTTGCCCTCAAGCAATCTGCCCTCGGTGATTATTCCCGTTCCCACGCCGGTGCCCAGCGTCACGAACACGACGTCGCCCGAACCTTTTCCGGAACCGAATCTGGCTTCGCCCAACGCCGCGGCGTTGGCGTCGTTATTGATATATACGGGAAGATCGATATGTTTCCGGAACTCTTTGACGACCGGCACTTTTTCGAAATTGATATTGTTCGAGTAGGTTATCACTCCCGTTTTGGAATTGATGGTGCCAGGAATACCCATGCCTACTCCGCCGACTTCGGAAAGCGTTATCCCCGCCTCGGAAAAGACTTTCAGACTGAGCGCTGCCATATCCGCGATTATTTCGGAATAATGTCTGTCCGGAAGCGTCGCCACGGAATCTTTTACCAGCAGTCTGCCGTTTTCGTCAACGACGCCGGCTTTTATACTCATTCCTCCTACGTCTATACCAATATAATACATCTTGCTCCTCCGTTAAAGCGTAGTTACCAGGATCAGCGCGTTTTCGGCGCGCAGTTTGTATATCTGTTGTGCGGGCAGAAAATAGCTTTCGCCTTTTTTGAACGATACCCCGCTCTCTATCTCGCCGTTGCCTTCCGCAACGGTAAAGGTTATGAAAGAATCGGGAGAATACATCAGATATTCTCCGCGTATACGAACTTCCTTTACGCTGAAATAATCCGTATTAACCAGTTTTCTGACCTCGGCGTCCCCAACAAGCTTGGCTTTAACCTCGTTTACCTCGGCCGCGGGAGAAAAGTTCGATACTTCCAACGCTTTTTCCAGATGAAGTTCGCGCGGTTTACCGTCCTTTCCCTTCCTGTCGTAGTCGTATACCCTGTATGTAAGATTCGAATTTTCCTGAACCTCGTAAACCGTAACGCCCTTGCAAAGCGCGTGAACCGTACCGGCGGGAACAAGGAAAAAGTCGCCCTTTTTGACGTAGACCTTATTTAAAAGCGCCGTAACGGCATTTTCCGAGACGGCTTTCCTGACCTCATCTGCACAGACCTTGCGGTTGAATCCGTAGTAAATATAGGCACCTTCCTCGGCGTCGAGCACATACCACATTTCCGTTTTGCCGTACTCGCCTTCGTTTTTCAGGGCGTATTCGTCGGACGGATGTACCTGAACCGAAAGATCGCCAGAAGCGTCCAGCAATTTGATAAGCACGGGGAAAACGCTAAAATTTTTAAGCTTTTCTCCGAAAAATTCGGGGTATTTCCCCAAAAGTTTCGACAGCGTATAACCTTTGAAACGTGCGTCGTCGATCTCGGATTCGGAACCGGGATACGTGGAAAGTTCCCAGCATTCCGCCACGGTTTCGGTATCCGCCTGCTTGCCCCATTCCGTTTTGAGTTTAGTGCCGCCCCAGATATAATCCTTGGTCGCGGGCTTTAATTTCAACGCTCCAACCTGCATGCCTTTATCTGACCTCTGTTCTGTGCCACTCTTTATAGCCGCTTACCGAGGAAACGTCCGTTTCTTCGAACGCGGCGTAAACGTACGGATGACTGTCTTTTACGTCGTATTCCTTAATCGGAGCGCCCTCGTCGTCCAAAAACGCCGTTTCGCTGACGAAAACGGTGTCGGCGTTCTCCAGAACGTGTCCGACGGACATCGACATATCCGCCGCGACTATGACGGCAGGAGAATCCAGATAGACGGTTTTTAACGCGTCGCAGCCGCTGAAAGCAGTGCCGGAGATCGATCTGACCCCTTTATTCACTTTGAACGAGCCGAGCGCGGAAGCATCGCGGAAAGCGCCGTCGGGAATTTCGGTCACTTTGGGCGAAAGACTTGCCGAGCTCATGTTGACGGCGCCCTCGAAAGCCGAGACCCCGATTTTGACAACGCTGTCGGGCATCGTCAGTGAGGTCAGCGCGGCGCTGTACGCATACGCAAAATCGCCTATCGACGTCGCGTTGCCGGGTACGGAATCAACGCCCTTAAGCACGGTAAGCGTTGCTCTTTCCACCAGCGCGTTTTTGTCCGAATAATATACCGGATTCAACGTATCGACTTCAATGGAAGCAAGATTTTTGCAGCAGGTGAACGCTTTGTATCCGATATGAGTTACGGACGCCGGTATCACGACTTTGACGATCAGATCGTCGCACGAAAACGCGCCGTCGGCAACGGACAAAGTACCCTCTTCTATCACCACCCACGGGGCTTTGACCTCGTCGATATGTTGATAAGCGTATGCGGTCGAACCGATGTACACCACGCCGGGATCGGCGTTTTTCAGCCAGGCGGTATTTTCCATGGCGTTTTCGCCGACTCTGACAACGCTGTCCGGGAAAGAAACGTCCTTCAGTTCGTACGCATCCCTGAAACAATACGCGCCTATCTCCGTAACGCCGTCGGGTATCTCTATAGCGGTCAGCGATTCGCAGATATCGAAAGCCCTGTCGCCTATCGAAGTCAGCGCCGAACCGGGCGCGAAAGACACTCCGACCAGGTCGTAGCACAGCGCGAAAGCCTTGTCGCCTATGGTCTTTACGCCGGCGGCTATAGTCACGTTTTGAATACGGCTACCGCTGAACGCTTCCGCCTCTATGGAAGTGACGTCTTTAGAGTTGAATGTCTCTGGGATCGAAACGGATCTCGAATTCACGTCGGCAAGTCCTCTGACGGCATACGTGCCGTCGCTTTTAAGCACATACTTCAGCATACCGTCGGTATCCGGCGCCGGCTCGAAAGACTCGTCGTCGTTTTCTCCCGGCGCGGTGTCGGGGTCTGTATCTATTTCCCCTCCGTTGCCGTCGGTATCCGGCAAAGAGTCGGTCCGATCCGGGTTATTCGGATTTTGGGTTCCCGAATTGCCGTCACAGGCAACCGCAAAACACATTACGGCGACAATAAGCGACAATACGAAAAATAATTTTAAGCGGTGCATGTTACCTCCCGCCCGATTCCTTCTCCAACATTGATTTTACTTTCATCAAACGGATTGTATTGGCACGTTCGTTCTCGTCCAATTTCATCGTGATATATTTTATGGTTTCCTCGTAGTCGGGTATCAGCACGTATTCCAGCGCGTTGACTCTGCGGCGCGTTTTCTCTATCTCGTCCGCCAGCATGTTACATGTTTTTTCGACTTCGGCAAGGCGGATAAGTTTCACCAGCACCTTACCGAGGTTTTTAAGCGAATCGTCCAGTTCCGACGACACCGTTGCGAAAGAATAAGGATAAAGCTCTTTGTCGTCGCCCTCCTCTATCTCTATTTGCGGAACGTAGACGCTCATTATGTTGCACTCGCCCGACTTAAGCCTGACTTCGCGCGCAGGCACTTCGACGGCTTCGGCAATGCTTTCGGGAGAATTTGCCGCAGATGCCAGCAAAAACGCCTTGAGCGCCGCCGTGACCTCGGCTTCGGTCTCGCGCCTGAGTTTCCTGTTCAGCCTGACATACTCCATAAAACGGCGCACTGTCTCGTCCGACTTGTCCTTCAGGAGTTTGTGTCCTCTGACAGCCGTTTTAAGGCGCGATTTCAGCGCGCGCATTTCCATTCTTGTGGGGTTTACGTTCAGTCTGGTCATATTTTCACACTATTACCGTACAGACGGTTCACTCGTTTTCGCGCGCCGCGTCGCCGTAAAATTCGCCGATGTATTCGTCGCGGATACGTTTAAGCTCCGATTTCGGCAGCAGCCTCAAAAGCTCCCAGCCCAGATTAAGCGTTTCGTCCACGGGACGGTTGGCGTCGAAGCCCTGGGACACGTATCTCTTTTCGAACGCTTCCGCAAAATCGGCATACTTAAGATCCATCTGCGACAATGCCGCTTCGCCCAGTATGGCTTCGAGTTCCTTGGCTTCCTTGCCCCTCGCGTACGCCGCGAAAAGCTGGTTCATCGTGTCGGCGTGATCTTTGCGCGTTTTGCCCGCGCCTATACCTTTGTCTTTCAGTCGCGAAAGCGACGGCAGTACGTCTATCGGCGGATTGATGCCTTTTTTATAAAGCTCTCTTGACAGGATGATCTGTCCTTCGGTGATATATCCCGTCAGGTCGGGTATCGGGTGCGTTTTGTCGTCTTCGGGCATCGTCAGAATGGGTATTTCGGTGATCGAGCCCTTTCTGCCTCGTATCCTGCCTGCCCTTTCGTAGATCGACGCGAGGTCGGTGTACAGATATCCGGGATAGCCTCTGCGTCCGGGCACTTCCTTTCTTGCCGCACTGACTTCGCGCAGCGCTTCGGCGTAATTTGTTATGTCCGTCATGATGACCAGAACGTGCATACCCCTTTCGAAAGCAAGGTATTCCGCCGCGGTCAGCGCCATTCTGGGCGTGGCTATACGCTCTATGGCGGGATCGTTGGCAAGGTTCACGAACATGACCGTTCTGTCGATCGCGCCCGTCTTTTTGAAATCGGTGATGAAATAATCGGCTTCTTCGAAAGTAATGCCTATCGCAGCGAACACGACGGCGAATTCCTCTGAGTCGTCCAGCACCTTTGCCTGTCTTGCTATCTGCGCGGCGAGATTGGCGTGCGGCAGTCCCGACATGCTGAATACGGGCAGCTTCTGACCTCTGACCAAAGTGTTGAGTCCGTCTATGGCGCTTACGCCGGTCTGTATGAATTCGTCGGGATAGTCGCGCGCTACGGGGTTTATCGCCTGTCCGTTGACGTTGAAACGCTTGTCCGCGATCACGGCGTCGCCGCCGTCCTTGGGACGTCCCATTCCGTCGAAAACGCGTCCCAGCATATCCGCGGAACAACCGAGTTCCATAGGCTTGCCGAGAAAACGCGCTTTGGCTGTGGCAATACGGATACCGTGGGAGCCTTCGAAAAGCTGTACCAAGGCTCTGTCGCCGTTGACTTCCAGCACCTTGCCGCGCCTTAAATCGTTGTCCTCGCCGGTAATTTCGACCAATTCGTCGTATTTAACGCCCGAGACCCCTTCCACAAGCATCAACGGTCCGACTATTTCCTTAATTGTTTTATACTCTTTCAGCATACTTACCTCTGTCCGATGAGATTTTCGAACTGTATCGCAAGCTCGTCCTCTATGGCGTCGAATTCGCCGATATTTTCTTCGGGAATATATTTGCTCCTGCCTATCTTTTCCTTGACGTCAAGCTCGAGTATGTCCTCGACGTCGACGTTTTCGACCAGCGCTCTCCTGGCGCGGTGGTCGAAATCGAGTATGAGCTTCAGCATCTTCATCTGTTTTCTGACGGACGTATAAGTATCCGTTTCGTGAAAAGCGTTCTGATGCAGATAGTCCTCGCGTATCGATTTAGCGGTATCCATAGTGATCTTGTCGCGGCCGCCCAAGGCGTCCATACCGACCAGTCTGACGATTTCGTTGAGTCCCGCTTCCTCCTGGAGTATCCTCATGGCTTCCGCCCTCATTGCGTTCCATTCCTCTCCGATCTCGCGGTCGTACCAGCCGCCCAGTCTGTCGGAATACAGCGAATAGCTCTGCAGCCAATCTATCGCGGGGAAGTGACGTTTGTACGCCAACGAAGCGCTGAGTCCCCAGAAAACCTTGACTATTCTCAAAGTCGCCTGCGAAACGGGCTCCGACAAATCGCCTCCGGGCGGGCTGACCGCGCCGATGGCGGTAATAGAACCGGTTATCCCTTCGGATCCTAAAACCTTAACTATACCCGCGCGCTCGTAAAACTCGGCGAGTCGGCTTGACAGGTACGCCGGGTATCCTTCTTCGCCCGGCATTTCCTCCAGACGTCCGCTCATTTCCCTTAACGCTTCCGCCCATCTGCTGGTCGAATCCGCCATTATCGCCACGTTATAGCCCATATCGCGGAAATATTCTGCGATGGTTATGCCCGTATAAATGCTGGCTTCTCTGGCGGCGACGGGCATATCCGAAGTGTTGGCTATCAGAACGGTACGCTTCATCAGCGGTTCGCCCGTTTTGGGGTCCACCAGTTCCGGAAACTCGTTCAGAACGTCGGTCATCTCGTTGCCGCGTTCGCCGCAGCCCACGTAGACTATTATGTCCGCGTCAGCCCACTTTGCCAGCTGATGCTGGACGACGGTTTTGCCGCTCCCGAAAGGTCCGGGCACCGCCGCGACTCCGCCTCGGGCAATCGGGAAGAAGGTGTCTATAACCCTCTGTCCGGTTATCATCGGCACGTCGGGGGCGAGTTTTTCCAGATACGGTCTGCCTTTTCTGACCATGGAACGGCGCAGCATGGTCACTTTTACAGTTCCGGACGCCGTTTTCATGGTAGCCACGACGTCGTCCACGGTAAAATCTCCCGAGGAGATCTTCGATACCTCGCCGTCGGCACCGTAAGGCACGGTGATTTTATGGCGGACAAGCACGTTTTCCTGAACGAAACCGAGTTCGTCACCTGCTTTCAGCTTGTCGCCTTTTGCGGCCGTGGCTACGAACGCCCACTTCTTTTCGTGATCCAAAGCCGGAGCTTCGACGCCGCGTGCAATCCTGTCGCCGCTGACCGCGCGGAGTTTGTCCAACGGACGTTGTATACCGTCGTAAATACTTTCTATAAGTCCCGGTCCCAGTTCCACCGACAGCGGCGCGTCGGTGTCCACGACTTCGTCGCCGGGTCCTATCCCGGAGGTTTCTTCGTAGACCTGTATCGAAGCGTACTCGCCGCGCAGTTCGATTATCTCGCCTATCAGTTTTTCCTTGCCGACCTTAACGACGTCGAACATTTTGCTTTCGCCCATGCCGTCGGCAACTATCAACGGTCCGGATACCTTTATTATCTTGCCCATATAAGCTCCTCTTTCCCCACTCTATTCTTCTTCCAGATTTCTGCCGAGAGCTTTCTCGACGCAGGCGTCTATGCCGCGCATTCCGAACCCGTTCGTCCCGTTGGCGCCGGGTATAGGTATGACGGCGGGATAAGGCCGCGCCTTGTATCTGGCTATCAGCTCCGCGTTGGCTTCGGCTACGTCCTCGGTCACGAATATGACCGAATACTCCCTCGCCAGCGCCTTGATCGTTTTTGCCGCGTCCTCGACCGCTTCGACGCCGAACACGTCCACGCCGAGCGCTTTGAACGCAAACACGGAATCTTTATCGCCCACGGCGGCTATTCTGTCGTTAGGCATACAGTTTCCTCATTCTTTTCTTTATTTCTTCGCGCGGAACCCCGTTTTTGATACATACCAGAGCTATGCGCAGCATTTTGATTTCCGTCTTTTTGCCGAGGTAATATCCCATTATCGGCTGTACGGTGAACATGTCCGACTTTGACGACGAAAACAGCTCCAGAAGGTAGTCGTCCTTTAACCGTTCCAGCTGCGCCACCGAAGTCACGCCGTCGGCTTCGCCTCTTAATCCGGTAAGTTTCAGCAGCGCGTAAGGCGATTCCGATTCCCTGAAAGCGCGTTTGAAACGGTCTTCGGGAATGACGCCTCCGGGCACGAAACAGTCCGAGAAAAATTCGTATCCGCCGCCGATAGCGACGGTCCTGGCAAACGACGCGATATTCGTCAGGTCGGCGCCCGAACGGAAATAATTTCTGACCGCCTCGGCTACTCCTCTTGCGGATATCAGCGAATCGATCTCCGCATAAGCGGCTTTGTCCAGCAGACAGTCCACCGAACGCGGAGTAAGCTTTCCGTTTTCCTTTTCGGCGCGTATCTTCGCTATTGCGGCCGAGGCAAACTCGTTAAAGCCCGTGCCCGCTTCCAGTTTTTCCTTCAGCGAAGCGACGCTCTCCCTGCCGCCTTCCACGGTCAGTCCTTCGGTTCCGGCTCCGAAACATTCGGCTTTCATAAGCACTTTCAAATTATGATAGTCCCTTTCCAGCCAGAAGCACTCGAACCCCGAGCCCGCGGGCGCGCTCTTGCGGACAAAGCTCTCCACGGCGTTTTCCTCATCTTTGAGCAACTTTTCGAAGTCTTCGGGATTATCCGGGATGCTGCCCGAGCCGTAGCCGCCCTCGACCAGCACCCTCACCGCGTCGCGCAGAGTATCCGATTCTATCAGCCGCCCCAGCTTTTCGCCGGTGAACAGCCCTGACTCCTTGGTCCTGACGGCACCGTTTGCAAAAAGCAACCCTTCGTTCATTTCTCCTCTCCGAAAAGAATGCGCGCTATATCGCTCTCCAGGCTTTCTCTCAACTCCTTGAAATCGGCTTCCAGCGACAGATTCTTATCCGCGACCGCGCCCGCAAGGATCACGCCGCCCGAAATATCCTCGTGTTTTTTGGAAAGTTTCAGCTTGATTTTCAGTTTGTCGGCGCACTTTTTTACGAAAGCCTCGGTGATAACGCTTTTGTCTTTTTCCGCGATTTTAACTTCGTCGCCGTTTTCCGCCGCTGTCATCATGTCGGCTATAAGCTCAAGATACTCCTTTTTAGGCAGCGCGGCAATACGTTTCCCTGCGTTATCGAATATCATGTCGATAACGCTTTTTTCGGCGGAAAGTTTGCTCTTTTTCAGTTCCAACTCCGCCTGTACCTTGGCGGAACGGCGCGCCTCGGAGAGCATTCTCGCTTTTTCGTCTCCGAACGCTTTTTCCATGGCGGCGATTTCGGAGTCCGCTTTGCCAAGGATCACCTTCGCCTTTTCCTCGGCCTCCGCCTTAATCGCGCGCGCCTTTTCCTCAGCGTCGGATATTATTTTTAAGGCTATTTTGTTTTCCATCTCAGATCCATTCGGGGATAAACAGCGCGAGTATCGAAATAAGCAATGCCGAAAGCGCATAGGTTTCTACCATCGCCGTCATCAGAACGCCCTTCGTGGACTCCTCGGGACGCTTGGCGACCAAGCCTATGCCCGCCACGGCGACCTTGCCCTGGTGAATTGCGCTGAAAAGACCGCCTATAGCTATGGGCAGACACGCAAAGAAGATACCCAGTCCGCCGGATACGCTGATATAAGCGTTGGTTGCGTCGAGAATAAATCCGTTGAACGCGTTAAGTTTGATAAGCGTCAGAAAGCCTACGATAAATCCGTAAATGCCCTGGGTCGCGGGAAGCAACTGCAAGATAAGGCACTTCATGAATTTATCGGGTTCCTCGCTGACGACGCCCGCCGCCGCGCGACCGGCAAGGCCTACGCCTATCGACGAGCCGGTTCCGCTGAGAGCCACCGCGAACGCTGCGCCCAGAAGCGCAAGACCTGTTCCAAGTAATTCCATATTTACCTCCTGTCCTTTATGTAGGACGGTTTATTTTTAACGTGGCCGAACAACCGTTTTTCAGTTATTCAGATAAGTATATCTTGTAGACGCGCCCAGCGGTCTGAACGCGTGACCGTGTCCTTCGTAGAACCTGCCGAAAAATTCGACGTACTGCAGCCTGGAGTCGTGTACGTACGCGCCCAGCAGATTGATACTCATATTGAACGCGTGACCGACGATGAGCACGGGCACTGCGACTATCCAGCCGTACCATCCGCCGCCGAAGAACGTGTTGACTATGAGGTCGGCAAGCATGTTAACGACATAGCCTATGACCCCGGTGGTCAGTCCCAGCCCGAACAGTCTGGAATAACTCAACAGGTCGCTGACCACGTTGATCGAACCGTAAACGGAGCCGAATGCGCCTCCTACGGCTTTTATTACGTTTTTCTTGCCGACGACGCCGCCGACAATTATCATGGCGAAGCCGGTTAGTCCGAAATACAGCGCCACGTCCGCGCAGACGGACACCCACGCCGGAGTCTCGCTAACTCTGACCGCGCCGAGGAATATCGTGAGCGTCGGGAACAGCAGTCCCAAAGCAATGAAGATAACCACCCAGCCGAACTGGGCGAAAATGCCGTGGGCGATATGCCCGGACTTGATCTCGTCGACGCCTTTAAGCGCGAAGCCCACCGCCATCTGCACGGCGCCCGCGCCGATGGCGAGCAGGAACATTTTAAGGGGTTCGTCCATCGGATTGAACCATTTTATCTTGTCCAGCAGGCTGCCTTCGCGCAGCGTGATCGAAAACCAACCGCCGAACAGCGCGCCCCATATTACCGTCGCGATACCGCAAAACGCAAACATCGTCAGCATCCTGCCCGAATTCTTGACGGGTTTTTTGATCTTAAGTACCAGGAAACACCCTATCGCCAGCAACAGTCCGTAGCCTGCGTCGCTGATCATTATCCCGAAGAACAGAAAATAGAATATCGCCACGAAAATGCTGGGATCGCGCTCACGGTAACCGGGCATGCCGAACATGGCGATAATATCCTCGAACGCGCCGGCGAATTTGTTGTTTTTCAGAATCGTGGGCGGAGTTTCGTCCTCGGTCGGATCGCGGAATTCGATAAACAGGTATTCGCATTTTTCGGCAAGGGTCTTTTTTAAAGATTCCGCTTTCGCGGCCGGGACCCATGCTTCGAGCATAAAAGTTTCGCCGGTCCGGGCGCTCATTTCGCCCGCTTTCATCGTTTCCTTGTCCAACGAATAGGCGTCGTAAAGGATTTTGAATTTTTCCAGCAGCCCGAAATAGCTTTCGCCCTCGGAAACGATTCCCTTCCTTCTTTTCTCTATTTCCGACGCTTCCCCGTCCAGAACACGGCACCTCTCTGAGGCGGTGCACGCATAATCGAACGCGCAGCGCTGGAATTCGAATGCTGTCAGCGCCGCGGTCAGCTCCTCGGTGTTTTCTTTCAGGCACACCGCAGCGACCGCAACGGCGCCCACGGAATCGAAGGTGAATATTTCGGCAGGGATCTCGCCGATCTTTTCGTTGAACTCCTCGCGCCTTTCCGAAGGGATCAGCCCCAGAAAACTGTCCGTATACCTGCTCGGAACGAATGCGGAAAAAGGTGTGTTTATGTTCAGATAGGCTTTCAGCTGCTCTTTTTCGGCACGTATGCGCGACAGCCGCGACTTGCTTTCTACCATCTCGCTCATCAGGGCCTTCATCTCGTCCGTTTTGGCGAACAAAAAGTTCTCCTCGGCTTTGACTGAATAGTATTCCTCCAGATCGTACAGCTTGTTTTCGCGTTTAAAATTAAGACGCGGCAGCTTTTTGCCCTCTTCGGCGGACGCCAGTTTGTAGATCTCTTTTATGAAATAAATGCCGAATTCGGCTTTGGCGGTCTTGGAATCGAGTTCGTAAAAATCGGCGGTCTCGGTTTTGAGTCCGTCGGGAACCGGCATCGGCGCGACTTCCGCCGCACCCGATTCGGTAAGCAAACGCATGATCGCGTCGCGTTCGCCGGCATGAGCCAGCATTCCGAGTCTTTTTACCCTAACGACAGCCATGCTTTTTCAGATACGCCTCCACTATCGTTTCTTCGGCTTTTTTCAGGTTCGCCGCCTTTACCGCCGTGTCGCCCAGTACGCCGCCGGACGCCACTATCTCGGCTCTGTACGCCTCGGCTTCCGCCTTAACCTGTTCGGCGTATTCGCTCATCGCCTGTTTGATCCTTTCTTTTGCGCTATACATGCGCCTTTTGGCTTCGCGCTCGGCCTCCAGAGTGATTTCGCGCGCCTCGTTGACGGCGGCGGCATTGATATCGGCGCTTTTTTTCTCGGCGTCAAGCACTCCGGCAAGCAGTTCGTTCAAATTATCCATTAAGTTTCTCCAAACGCATTATTTTATCGACGCGTACGGCGTGCCTGCCGCCCGCAAAAGGCGTAGTCAGGAATATCCTGGTAAATTCGTAGGCGTCCTCCGGGGAGGTGATCCTTCCGCCCATCGCCAGAATATTGGCGTTGTTGTGTTCCGCCGCCATCTGAGCGGAAAAAGCGTCCGTGACGTGCGCGCAGCGGATGCCGTGCACTTTGTTGGCGGCTATCGATATCCCTATTCCGGTACCGCACAGCAAAACGCCCTTGTCCTGTTCGCCCTTAGCAACCGCTACGGCGACCTTTTCGGCAAAGTCGGGATAATCTACCGAATCGGTCGTGAAAGTGCCGTAATCGACATATTCCATTCCCAACGACCGTATCGCGCGGATCACCGCGTCTTTAAGGACTATTCCGCCGTGGTCGGAGCCTATCGCTATAGTCATACTCCCTCCGAAGACAATTCCGCCGCGTTAGCTTAACGCGCACGTATAATAATATAGTATATATCAAAATCCCGATAATGACAAGTGGCAATTTCCCGTTTACGTTTCACTCGGCGTCCTGGCAAAGACAGCCCGCATAGGATTTGGACAGTCTGTTGTCAAGCGCATAGTATCCTTCGCGCCCTTCGAAATGCTCGATGACGATATAAGAATACCGCTTTTCGGCTTCTCTCAGCGCCGCAAAAGCGTTTTTCATACACGCTTCCGGAGTGGCGCCGATATCTATCACGACAGGGGCGCCTTTAGCAACGGCTTCGGCGGCAAAAGCCGACGAAGCGACGACCGCGCTGCCCGGATGCGACAGCGCTTCCTTTGCCGCCGCCGCGGGAGATCTTGCTCCTATGCAAGGCACGACGGGAGCGTAATGACGGTATTTCATTCCGGGCGCCTCCGCCACCTTGACCTCGCCGTGGAAATTGACCGCGTGTCCCACAACGTCGGATATCATCTCCAGCGTGACGGCACCGGGGCGCAGTACGGTGCATTGTTCGCCGACTACGGAAACCACCGTGGATTCTATGCCCACGTCGGTGCTGCCGCCGTCGATGACCAGCGGTATCCTTCCGCGCATGTCCTCGAAAACGTCATACGCCCTGGTGGGACTTACCCTGCCGCTTCTGTTGGCGCTCGGCGCCGCTATCGGGGTATCCGCACGACGTATCAGTTCAAGCGCTATTTTATTGTTCGGAATCCTTATCCCCACTGTCCGGAGACCCGCACTTGTAACAAGCGGCAGCGAATCTATCTTCGGCACCACAACGGTCAACGGTCCGGGGCTGAAGGTTTCAAATAGTTTTACCGCCGTATCGGAAACGTATGCGGCGACCCTGCCGAGCCAGTCTGCCGAAGGGATATGCACTATCAAAGGATTGTCCTGAGGTCTGCCTTTGGCGATAAAAATACCTTTTACCGCGTCGGCATTGAACGCGTCCGCCCCCAGTCCGTACACGGTTTCGGTCGGAAAAGCGACCAGTCCTCCGCTACGGATGATTGCGGCGCCTTCGTCAATAGCTTCCTCGCCCGCTATTTTCGTGTTATATTCAACCGAGTTCATACAAAACTCCACGCCCGTCGGATTCCGTAACGGCATATGACGCGGCGAAAACCTTTCCCGAAGCATACATGTAATCCACGGTGGAAACGCTGTCGAATTCCGCCTTAATCAAAACCGTTCCGGAATTGGAATTAAGTCCGTATTTACCGCGCGAGGCGTTATAGGTGACGTACGTGCCGTTGCGCATCTGGTAACACTCCGGTATCGAAGTCCGAGTGCCGTCTTTGGCAACGCGGAAAAACGCCTGAGTAGCTATGGATCCGTCGTCGGCGTAATCGACTACTTGGGATGCCGTGGCGTAATTGCCGAAAAACGGGGAAACGGCGTCATATTCGAACGGCAGTATCACTTTGCCGTCCACACCTACCGCTCCTACGTTGGAACTGAATCCCGACTGGTCGACGTGCTGTCTGAAAGAAATTATGACTCCTCCGTGTATAAATGCGTTATGGTATCCGTTGTCGGGGTCGAGCGCTATAAGCGACACGCGGCTGCCGTCGGAGTACTTATGATATCCCACGTCTCTGAGCGCGATATTGAAGTTAGGATCTGCGGTCTGCAGACCGTATCCGTCCACGAACACCACCGGCATCGCCATGTTTGAAAGCACCATGGCTTCGCCGGAGGAATCGTATATCTGAAACGACGTCGACCACGTACGCCGGGTCTTGTCCTCGTCGTTATAAAAATAATAGTAATAATACACTATCGAGTATCCGGATTTAATTAGCTGCGACGACGCGGTCAAGGGCACGGCGTATACGGATTTCCACAGCGCCGCGTTGGCAACGTCCTCGGCGGTAATGCTGTCCGCCAAGCCTCTGACATAGTTTTCCGTGTACCGGTTAGCCACCATGACCACCCTTTCGGTAGGAAAGCTCTTAAGCGACTGCATCGAAATTTTTACGCTGGATATTTCCATGAAATAGGTAGTTCCGTCGGATTCCGTCCTGGTGAATTCGTAACCGTCGTACTCGGTTTCAGCAGCGTAAGACGTGGAGACGATGAACCAGCCGCCGCCGATATAATAAGCCGAAGTCGAAAAACCGTTTTCGGTATAAGCGGCGCCGGAAATTAGTCTGACTTCGGCTTTCTTTATCAGGTACCCCTCGGAATCGGCTTCTCCGAGGCTGTAAAACTCGGCATACGAGGTATGGACCGCGACGAGATACCCGTCGTTGAAAACAAACTGCGTGCCGTTGTCCGCGTCGGGAACGCGCGCCACTTCCAGCAGCTTGTTTGCCGAAGAATAGTCGTAGATGGTTGCGTATGTGTATCCGCTTTCTGGATTGGCGTTCGTCATATCCCCCAAAACCGCAACGTACTTTTCGTTAAGGAAAGTGAACTGCTGTATCAGCGGAGCGAAACGGTGACTGTAGCCGTACTGCAAAACGCCGTATTGACCGCGGAAACGGACAAGTCCGACGAACGCCGTTTCGTTACCGTCAACGAAAGTCGAAGCCACGACAATGGCGTGGTCGCCGTTGATGTCCAGTATCTGCAGATATCCGTCCTCGCCCGGATCTACAAGGACGCGGTTTGCGTCCGCAAAACCGTACCTGGTTTGGGAATACCCTTCGTAAAATTCGACTTCTTCCTTTATTATGAACGTGTTGCTGGCGGCGTCGTAGCCCGTAAAAGTCTGTCCTGAGTCAAGCGTCAGCCTGACCGAAGCTTTGGTATATTCGCCCGTTGACGAAAAGTTTTCGAAGACGCTCGTTACGGTTTCGTCTCCTTTTTTTTCCACGCACGCCGCCGCGGACACGACGACGAGTACGGTCAATATCATCAGCGCAACGAATTTTTTCTTCATATTATATATTTTATCACCGCGCGCGCGTTCAAGTCAATGTACGGCAGGTGAAAATCGTCTTAAATTTTGTTCCCCGGTTTGCGCAGTGCCGGTTTGTGCCTTATTCTAAATATAACGGCGGCGCAATAAAATTTACGGTGAAACTTTACGTAAAACTGCTTTCGCTGACTCTGGCGCTGCTGTATGTGTTCGTGACGGGCTATTTGTCGGGCATATTCGCATCCGAAGAAGCTCTGGCAAGCGTCATAAGCTCCATGAATATACGCTTTCTGCCCGAAGCACGGGTCTTCGAATGGATATGGTCGGCTGTGTTTTTATGCGAAACGCTGGCGCTTACCGTTACGTTTGCCGATAAAAAACTGAGAAAATGCACCGTTTTATGGATAACTTCGGGAGCGCTCAAAATTGCGGCGGCTTACGCGCTTTTCGCGGCGCGCCTGTTCGCTTTCGCCTTTACGCTGATACTGACGGCGTTTATCGTGTGTATGAAACTGACTCTGTTCTATCTTGACAGATCCCCCGCTCTTTTGCTCCCCGTCGCCTCGATAGCGGTATGGTACGCCGTTTTAAGCGCGCTGTCGTTCGCTCTTTTGTACTGAAAAAATCTCAGGAGGGCTTTTTGAGCGAAAGAATACACTTCGACGGACATTTTTCGGCGCATACGCCGCATGCCGCGCATTTGTCATAGTCGAATACGGGCAGATTGTTCTCCATCGTGATGGCGCCTTCGGGGCAGTTCCTGGCGCAGAGTCCGCAGCCTATGCAACCTGACGAACAGACGTTCCTGACGTCTTTGCCGCGCGCGGGATTGGAGCATGCCACATAATACACCGCGTTGCCGGGCAGCCTCTTGAGCGTATGCTTTGGACAAAACCTTATGCACCTGGAGCATTGCACGCATTTTTCCTGGTTTACGCGCGCCACTCCGTCCACCATCTCTATCGCGTCCGCAGGACACTCCGAGACACATTTGCTCAGTCCCACACAGCCCGTCGGACATGCCTTTCTACCCCCTGCCAGAAGCTCCGCCGACTGACAGTCGCCGTATCCCTGGTAATCGTATTTGTCGCGGCACTTGTCACCGCCGCAACACGCGTTTACGACTATTATTTCCTGTGTTTGGGTTCCCAGAATTTCGGCTATAAGTTTCTTATTCTGCTTTGACGTGGGTCCGCAGGAGCCTACCTCGGCTTCGCCCTTGACCAGCGCTTCGGCAAACGCGTCGCAGCCGGCAAAGCCGCATCCGCCGCAGTTGGCTCCCGCAAGAAGCGAAGATATCTCGTCTATCCTCTCGTCGCGTTTGACGGCAAATTTTTCGGAGCACACGGCTATCAATACCGCGAACACCACCGCCAGTCCTGTCAGCAATACCACGGGTAAAACTATCTGCAAAGCGACGCTCATTATAACCTCCTAAAAACTCAGCCCCGAGAACGCCGCGAAACTCATCGCTATTATCGAAGCGGCTATAAGCGTGATCGGGAAACCTTTGAACGACTCGGGAATATCCGCCAGCTCCAGCTTTTCCCTGATACCGGCAAGTATCAGTATGGCGATCGTGAAGCCCACCCCCGAGGCTATACCGTTCACGAACGCGTAGAGCACGTTGACGGTGCTCAGCTCGGTGACGTTCATTATCGCAACGCCGAGAACCGCGCAGTTGGTGGTGATGAGCGGCAGATACACTCCCAGCGCGCTGTAAAGCGAAGGTGAAAATCGTTTTACGAAGATCTCGACCAATTGGATGAGCGCGGCGATCACCAGGATAAAGACAATCGTCCTGAGGTATTCCATACCGCCGGCTACCAGAGCAAGGTCTATGGCGTAGGTGATCACGGAAGCCACGCCCATGACGAAAATGACCGCCAGCCCCATTCCCAGCGCCGTTTCGGTTTTTTTGCTTACGCCCAGAAACGGGCAGATGCCCAAGAAGCGCGAAAGCACGAAGTTATTGACGAAAACGGCGTTTATTACCAATAACAATACGTACGGCATTATTCGTCACCTCCCTCGCTCCTAAACGCTTTTGCGGCTTTGACGGCGGCTATCTTGTTTTCTGCGGCTTTGACGGCGACGTTGAACAGCACCATCATGAATCCGTAAACCATGAATCCGCCGGCAGGCAGTATAAATATGGTCATAGGCAGTCCCGCCTCGATCAGCGGCTTAATTTCGAACCCGAACACGCTGCCCGTTCCCAGAAGCTCGCGGATAAATCCAAGTAACGTCAGCGAGAACGTGAAGCCAAGCCCTATCCCTATTCCGTCCAGCACCGACGGCAGGACGGGATTTAGCGAGGCGAAGCTTTCCGCACGCGCCAGCAATATGCAGTTGACGACCACCAGCGACAGGAAAAGTCCCAGCGATTCGTACATATCGGGAAGCCATTTGCGCATTATCATCTGAACCATCGTCGAAAAAGTGGCTATTACCAGAATATACGCCGGAATTCTGACCTTTCTGGGAATAAAGTTTCTCATCAGCGACACTATGGCGTTGGAACACACCAGAACGAAAGTCGTCGCCAGTCCCATCGAGAGTCCGTTCAGCGCCGAGGTCGTTACCGCCAGCGTCGGACACGTGCCCAGCACCAGCCTGAATGTGGCGTTATTCTTGAATACGCCCGTTGTCAGCGGTTCGAAAGTTTCACGGAGGTTCGTTTTTTTCATAGACCGCCTCCCAATTCGTTATATGCCCTGACCGCACCCTTGACCGCGGCGAAAACGGCGTTGGTGGTATATGTCGCGCTGGTCACTTTTTCGGGCGTAAAATTGCCTGCTGTGTCGGGGAAAGTCAGCTCCAGGTCGTCCGGCACGTAAATATCGTCGACCGACACGCCCTCATACTGTTTCAAATAGTCTTCCTTGAAAGCGTTTGCGCCCAGACCCGGCGTTTCCGAATGACTGTATCCGGCCACTTTGACTATGACGCCGTCCTTTATGACGGTAATGACGCCCACGCCGTCCGCGGAATACCCCACGCGGTTGGCTTTTGATACGTGGATCAAAAAGATATACGCGCCGTCCTCGGCACGATATGCCGCCTGAAGCTCCGTTCCGTTCAGTCCGACATAGCCGTCCGTGGATATTTCTTCGGCAATCGGCGAGGAATAGTTCTCCGCGATCGCCTTTTGCAGCTCCTCTTTTTCGTTCACCTGCGTGAACAGATTGACCGCCGCCAGCAACAGCGCCGCCACCAGCGCGATGACGCTGAGGCTGACGACAATTCTGACGCTTTCGTTGCCGATTTTGAGTTTCTTCATACCGCCTCCCCCTTCGGCTTTCTGGGCGGTTTTTTATACCCGAACGGCCTCGATTTAAAGCCCTTGTCTATCAGCGGAACAAGCAGGTTCATAAGCAATATCGCAAAAGAAGCGCCTTCGTTCATGCCGCCGTAGCGGCGGATAAGCAAAGTCAAAAGTCCTGCGCCTACGGCAAATATCCAGGTTCCCGCACGCGTATCCGGAGAAGTGGTGTAATCGGTAAGCATGAAAATTCCCGCAAACATCACGCCGCCGGACATCAGATTAGGGAGTATGAAGTTCCAACCGTTCTTATAAAACAACAGACTGAAAAACGCCACCGACAGGAAATATCCCGCAGGGATCTTCCAGTCGATAATTCTGAATACCAAAAGATATATCAACGAAGCCAGCAGCGCTACCTTGCAGGTTTCGCCTATCGTTCCGCCGATATTCCCCAAAAACATATCCAAAAGATTTACGTCCGTACTTCCTGCGGCAGCCGCGCCCTTTATCGCTGCCAGAGGAGTCGCCGAAGTGACGTATGCGCTCTCGTCCACGAACCCCGCAAACAGCCGCACCGCGTCTACTCCGGAAGAATAATCTATCGGCGCAATGAAGGTCATCATCTGAGTGCCCCACGCGAGCAACAGGAACACCCTTGCGGTCGCGGCAGGGTTGGCGAAATTCTTGCCCAGACCGCCGAACAGCATCTTGACCAGCATTATGGCCACGATACCGCCCAAAAGCGGCACGTAAAACGGCGCCGTAGGCGGCAGATTCAGCCCCAGTATCATTCCCGTCACTATCGCGGACAGATCGCCCGTCGTATCGGGCTTTTTGCGGATAAAGTTATAAAACCATTCGCTTCCCACCGACGACGCCACCGCTAAAATCACCACGATCAATGCGTAAAACCCGTACAACACCACGCCGGCTATCAGCGGAAAGCACAGCGCGATTATCACGTGCAGCATTATTTTTTTCGTCGTCAGACCGCTGCCGACGTGCGGCGAGGATGTGACAATCAATTTTTCCTTGGCTTCGGGCATATTATTTTGCTCCCGCACTCCTTATTAGTTTCTTGGCGAGTCTTTGCGACTGTACCAGAGGCCGCTTTGCCGGGCATACGTAGGCGCAGCAGCCGCATTCTATACATAATTCGGGATGATAAGCCTTAGCTTCGTTCACCATGTCCTTCAGTATCAGCGCGTCGATCTTCATCGGCATTAGACTCATCGGACAAGCCGAAGCGCATCTGGCGCAGTTGATGCACGGCGTCGGAGCGATCGAACGGATCTCGTCTTCTGTCAGCAGCAATAGCGCGCCGGAAGACTTTGTGACCGAGGGCCTTAGCGAGTGCATTGAAATACCCATCATCGGACCGCCCTGCACGGCTTTTACGTATTGCGCGCATACCCCTGCCGCGTCGGCAAGCTCGGCGAAAGTCATTCCCGTCTTTACGAAATAGTTGCCCGGCTTTGCGACCGCAAGTCCTGAAACGGTTACCACTCTTTCGTATAACGGTTTCCCTAAGTCCACCGCTTCGTACAGTGCGTATGCCGTCTGAGCGTTAGTGACTATGCAGCCGACGTCGCCGGGAAGTTTGCCCGCGGGCACCTTTTTCCCTGTCAGAGCGTAGATAAGCTGTTTTTCGCCGCCCTGCGGATATTTGGTCTTAAGCAGTTCGACCCTGACGTCGTCGCCTGCGGCTTTTTTCAGCGCCTCGTAGGCGTCGCGTTTGTTGGCTTCCACGCCGATAACGGTTTCGGCGGCGCCCAGCGCAGCTGCCACAAGCCTGACTCCGCGAAGCACGCCCTCGGCTTTTTCGAGCATCAGGCGGTAATCCGCGGTAATATACGGTTCGCATTCGGAGCCGTTGATCAGCAGCGTGGCGATCGGATTCTTGACGGAAAGCTTGACGTCGAAAGGAAACGCCGCGCCGCCCATTCCCACAATGCCGGCTTCGCGCGCCCTCTTAATAATGTCCTCGCGCGAGGGAGAGATCAAAGGCTCCAGCCGTTCCTCGGCATACTCGAAATCGTTTTTAACGACGACGTGCATGCACCTGCCGCCCGTTATGGTTTCGCCGCTTTCCACGGCAACTACCTCGCCCGATACCGAACTGAAAATATTTGCGGAAACGATAGCCGAAGCCTTGCCTACCAAAGTGCCCGCTTTGACGCGGTCGCCCGGTCTGACGACGGCTTCCGCCGGCGCGCCTATATGCTGGGATAACGGGATCCTGACGAACTCGCCCGCCTCTATCTTAATAACGGGCGCGTCTTTTGAAAGATGCTTCCTCTCCTCCGGATGAATACCGTATCTGAAAGTCTTGGTTTTCATACTGTATCAATTATACATTACGCACGAAAAACTGTAAACCCCCCAATTGACTAAAAGAACGCTATTTAGGTGAGCGGCGCGTTGAAGTGTCCATGTGCAGCCAAAGCGGCATAATCGCAGACCGAGATTCATAGAATTTAACAAAAATATTTGGAGGACACTATGTCGGAATACAATATATACGCCGATATCGCTGCAAGAACAGGCGGCGATATTTATATCGGAGTGGTCGGTCCCGTCCGCACGGGAAAATCGACGTTCATCAAGCGCTTCATGGAAGAACTCGTGCTTCCCGTCATGACCGACGAAATAAAACGCGACCGCGCACGCGACGAACTTCCGCAGTCGTCCACTGGCAAGACGATAATGACCACAGAACCCAAATTCGTACCCAACGAGGCGGTAAGCGTGTCCGCAGGCGCGGGAGAAGCAAGCATAAGGCTTATCGACTGCGTGGGATTTATGGTGCCCGGAGCATTAGGCGCCGCCGAAGGCGACAATCCGCGTATGGTGGGAACGCCCTGGAGCGAAGAAAAAATGCCTTTCGAGCGCGCGGCGGAACTCGGTACCGAAAAAGTCATACGCGAACACTCCACCATTGCCGTGGTGGTGACGTCGGACGGCTCTTTTACGGACATAGACCGCACCGGCTACGCTCTGGCGGAAGAACGAGTCATAAAAGAAGTTGCGGCTTCCGGAAAACCCTTTGCCGTAGTCGTGAACTCCGTTTCGCCCGACTCCGAACCCGTAAAAAAGATCGCAGACGGCATCGAGGAAAAATTCGGGGTCAAAACCGTACGCATGAATGTAGCTGAAGCTACCGAAGAAGTCTTCAGATCGCTCCTTACGGATATTCTGCTGGAGTTCCCGGTAAAGCGCGTTGACATAAAACTTCCCGTATGGATGTTTGCGCTCGGGATGGAGCACCCCGCTTTGAAGGGCGTTGCCGAGACGCTTATAAAAAGCGGCGAAAACATACGCAAGATGGGAGACTATCTGGCGTGGGGCGACCTGTTCACGGACGACGAGTATCTGGAAAACTCCCCCGACGTTTTCGCCGACCCGGCAACCGGCGTGGTCACGCTGGAATTTAAAGCGCGCGAAGGAGTTTTCTACAAAGTGCTTTCCGAAAAATGCAACGAGGACGTGTCGGACGACCTTAAGCTGATGCGCTATCTGATAAAGGCATCCGAAGGCTACAATGCCTACGGCAAAATCGCCGACGCCATGAAGGAAGTCAACGAGAACGGATACGGCGTGGTCACCCCTACGTTGGCGGACATGATCCTGGACGCGCCCGAACTTACGCGAAAAGGCACGCAGTACGGCATAAAGCTGAAAGCCACGGCGCCGTCCATACACATGATACGCGTAGACGTCGAAACCGAAGTCAATCCCATCATCGGTTCGGAACAGCAAAGCGCCGATCTGGTCGACGATCTGAACGAGAGGTTCAAAAACGATCCCAACTCTTTGTGGGAAACAAACATGCTGGGAAAGCCGTTGTCCGCGCTGGTGGCAGGCGATCTGGCGGGCAAGACGGGAAACATGCCGCCAGCCGTTCAGATCAAGCTGCAAAAGGCGTTGAAACGCGTTGTGAACGAAGGCAAAGGCGGGATACTGTGTATACTTATATGAACGCATCTGCGGCGCTCCCGAACGGAGCGCCGTTTTTTGCCACGGTCGGGATATGAACGCCTTATTACGCCCGGGCGACGGCGGAAAAAATTACATATTGCGCCCGGGCACTTTATTTGATATAATCAATCCGTACTAAAAAACGGAGGAAAACATTTATGGAATGGTGGGTATATGCCATAATCGCCGTAGTCGCATTCATAATCTTTATGATAATAGCCACGGCAATCAACCGCGCTTTCCTGCGCAAATACGGTATCAGCATATTTGTAGGCGGCTTTTTCGCTTTGCTTGCTGCCGGCGGCATAGTAGGCGGAGTTTTTATTGTAAAAAGCGGTTCGGGTATAGGCTGGGCACTGCTAGGTGTCGGCGCCGTCATACTTTTGATACTTCTGATCGTCGATTTCAAAAAATGCGGCTTTGCGGTGGGTATCTTTGCTTTTCTGCTTCAGGCGGTGTTCTGCGCGCCAAGTATCCTGCTGCTGGTCGACCTGCTTTTCAACGGCGGCAGATCGACTTTCCGTTCACGTCTGAAATCGGAGCGCGCGCGTAACGAGTATATAACTCGGAACAGATAACTCAGGGCAGTAAAAAAGGCGCCGTCGGCGCCTTTTTTCGTCTCCGGACCGCTTCCGATCGGGTTTCAGTCTTTAAATTCGGGATAAATATCCAGCGTAGCGAAATAATCTTTCGGCGTTTCCGCTCTGCGGATCAGATCGAACGAACCGTCGGAATTGAGCATTATTTCGGCGCTTCTCAGTTTTCCGTTATAGTTATATCCCATCGAGTGTCCGTGCGCGCCCGCTTCGTGGATAAACAGGTAGTCGCCTATATCCAGCTTCGGAAGCGCCCTGTCGACCGCGAACTTGTCGGAATTTTCGCAGAGGCTGCCCACCACGTCATATACGCGATCGGCTTTTTCGTTTTCCTTGCCCAGCACCGTGATGTGGTGGTACGCGCCGTATATCGCGGGGCGCATAAGGTTTGCGGCGCAGGCGTCCACGCCCGCGTATTCTTTATATATGTGCTTGAAATGCACCACCTTGGTTATCAGCGCGCCGTAAGGAGCAAGCATATAACGTCCCAGCTCCGTAAAAATCTTGGGACTGAGTCCGGCGGGAGCAAGTATCTCGTCATACTGTTTTTTGACGCCGCTGCTTATGGCGTAGATGTCCGTCTTTTTCTGCTCGGGACGGTACGGCACGCCTATGCCGCCGCTGAGGTTGACAAGCTCGAAATCCGCGCCAGTTTCCTCGTGTATCTCGCGTATCAGCTTGAACAGAGTGCCTGCAAGCACGGGATAGTATTCGTTTTCGATGTTATTGCTGGCAAGGAAAGCGTGAACACCGAATTTTTTAACGCCTTTTCCCTGCAATATCTTTACCGCCTCGAACATCTGCTCGCGCGTCAAGCCGTATTTCGCGTCCGCGGGAGTACCCATTATCATGTTGTTGATGGTAAATTCGCCGCCCGGATTA